>NZ_JAWOVC010000019.1:0-76901 GCF_033339735.1 Vibrio sp. 2033 | reverse complement strand
ATCGACTTTCGTCAACATCAGGGCATTACCCTTTAATAAGTGGCGCGTCCTGGAGGATTCGAACCTCCGACCGCCTGGTTCGTAGCCAGGTACTCTATCCAGCTGAGCTAAGGACGCGCAATTTTCGACATCGACTTTCGTCAACATCAGGGCATTACCCTTTAATAAGTGGCGCGTCCTGGAGGATTCGAACCTCCGACCGCCTGGTTCGTAGCCAGGTACTCTATCCAGCTGAGCTAAGGACGCGCAGATCTTCTTGCTAAGAAGTTGTGAAGTAAATCACATTCATTTCTTACGAAACAAAAAAAAGGCCATCGGGCCAGTCAATGAATGGCGGTGAAGGAGGGATTCGAACCCTCGATACGGGATAAACCGTATACTCCCTTAGCAGGGGAGCGCCTTCAGCCTCTCGGCCACCTCACCGTTTTCATTGTTATATCTCAAAAGAGATATGGCGCGTCCTGGAGGATTCGAACCTCCGACCGCCTGGTTCGTAGCCAGGTACTCTATCCAGCTGAGCTAAGGACGCACTTTTTGTTGATAAATCAACGTTGCAAGAATGGCGGTGAAGGAGGGATTCGAACCCTCGATACGGGATAAACCGTATACTCCCTTAGCAGGGGAGCGCCTTCAGCCTCTCGGCCACCTCACCGTCTTGCGGAGGCACATATTACGTTTTACCGAAAATATGTCAAACACTTTCTTTGAAAAAATCTACGAAACTGGCTTAACCGTTGCTGATTTAATCAAAGTGACTATTAAACGAACTTTATCACTCTATTATGATGAAAAAAAGAGAGTCTTCTCTGAAAAAAAGACATTTATTTTCAAATAACTTTCCGAAGTTCGAATCAATATTATTGATGAATTCACAGCCATACTCAACACAATAGTTTCTGCAAATTTTCAAAAACAGTAAAAACTAAAAAGGCCAACCCTTCGGTTAGCCTTTTTCATTCAAACTAAGCTCTGTAAACAGGAGCGACTTAGTAGTTACCTGAAGCAACGTTGCCATTGCCTTTTTCAGCTTGAATGCGCATGTAGATTTCTTCACGGTGAACTGAAACCTCTTTCGGAGCGTTAACGCCGATACGCACTTGGTTACCTTTAACACCTAGTACAGTTACAGTCACTTCATCACCAATCATCAGTGTTTCGCCTACGCGGCGAGTCAAAATTAGCATTCTTTGCTCCTTGAGTAATCTCTAAATTTTCTTGCTACAAAGCTATTATCCAACAAAAGTTATATTTTCGTAAACTACCTTGTTAGCGAAAATCAGCCTAAAAAGGCATGTTTTTGTTGAATGTTTAATGCTTCACTAGACGTAATGTAAGCATCATGCAGAATGTTTGCTGCTGTATCCACACATTCGGGTGCTAAAACTAGCATCATAGTGAGTGCATTCGTTGCGCTGAAATTGATCTCAATATCTCGCTTTGCCAACAAATCGCATGCGTGCTCTACCATTCCATTGGCCTCAAGCCCCACTGCGGTCAACAGGCTTACCACTTCACTATTACGGATTTTGTCGCTGAACACCAGATCGAACTTGGCACATGCATCTTGTTTTATCATGATACCTGCCCGTTCTGTTTCCTCGATCACATTCCAAATGTCGATACCCAACATCTGACATTGTTTTGTAGCACTAGATAAATGTTCTTTATCGACTTCGATTATGGCAAGGTCACGTTGAATGGCTATACCAGAGACGGCTTGATTGCCTAACTCCCCCTTTACCAGACTGCCTTCATTAACATCAAATGTCGAAAGCACGCGCAGTGGCACATTATTCTTCCATGCAAATTGCACTGAAGGTAAATGTAATACTTTCGCGCCTCGGCTTGCCATCGCTTCCATGGAAGGAAAATCGATAACCGCCAATTTTCGCGCGTTTTTCACTACACGTGGGTCACAAGTATAAATACCATCAACGTCGGTAAAGATTTGACACTCATCAGCGCGCAATGCGCCTGCCAGTGCCACTGCGCTCGTATCTGAGCCACCTCGACCTAATGTGGTGATATCCCCGTTCTCATTCACACCTTGAAAGCCTGCAACAATCACGATTTGGTCTTGCTCAAGCAATCCCAGAATTGTCTTAGTATCAATGTGTTTAATCGTTGCGTCATTGTGTTGATTATCCGTCACAATATTCGCCTGTGCTCCGGTAAGCGAGCGTGCAGCATGACCCAATTTATTGAGTGTCATTGCTAACAGTGCCATTGACACTTGCTCACCAGCAGAGAGCAAAACATCAAGTTCTCGAGCTGTAGGCACGCTATCTATCTGTTTAGCGAGGTCCATCAGTCTGTTTGTTTCGCCTGACATTGCAGACACGACAACAACAACTTGATTGCCATCATTTTTCGCCTTAATGATGTGTTCAGCAACTTGGTGGATTCTTTCAATTGAACCCACGGAGGTTCCGCCAAACTTTTGCACGATAAGGGGCTTTTTCACCAGTCTTCACCTTCCCAAGACCGAAGTCTCTTTAGAACTGCTTACATCGTCAGTATTTCCTTTTAGAAAAATTATATAAGCAGTAGTTACAACAAAAACCAAATAGCCTAAATGACTCGGTTAACTTTTGGTCAATTAAACCACTTGGCTGCTAAAAAAAATTACGCTCAATCAAAGAAACTTGATTGAGCGTAATTTTAGTAGTTAAAAGCTTATAAGCGCTCTTCTAACCAAGGCTGAACTGTTTTAATTGCCTCTGGTAGTGCGGCTACATCAGTACCACCAGCTTGAGCCATGTCAGGACGACCACCGCCCTTACCACCGACTTGCTCAGCAATCATCTTAACTAGATCACCAGCTTTTACTTTACCAGTTAGATCTTTAGTCACACCAGCAATCAGGCCAACCTTGTCACCTGTTACGTTAGCAAGCAGTACGACACCAGACCCCATTTGGTTCTTGATGTCATCAACCATAGTACGTAGGTTCTTGCTGTCAGCGCCTTCAAGAGCTGCGACTAGAACTTTTGTACCATTGACTTCAACCGCTTTGCCCATGATGTTAGCGCTTTCTGCTGCCGCCATCTTATCTTTTAGCTTCTGCACTTCTTTCTCTAGCGCTTTTGCTTTCTGTGCAGATTCTGCCAGTTTCTCTTCGTACTTCGCGTTTTGAGCTTCAATCGCGTCTAATGCAGCCTCGCCTGTTACCGCCTCAATACGTCGAATACCTGCAGCAATGCCGCTTTCTGAAGTGATTTTGAATAGGCCAATATCACCTGTGCTTGATGCGTGAATACCACCGCAAAGCTCTGTCGAGAAGTCGCCCATAGATAGTACGCGTACTTCGTCGTCGTACTTCTCGCCGAATAGAGCCATTGCGCCTTTCTTCTTAGCAGACTCAATGTCCATCACGTTGGTTTCAATCGTGTGGTTGCGACGAATTTGCGCGTTAACTAGGCGCTCAACTTCTTTCAACTCTGCTGCGGTTACGGCTTCTAGATGCGAGAAGTCGAAACGTAGGTTGTCTGCCTTCACCAATGAGCCTTTCTGCGTTACGTGCTCACCTAAAACCTGGCGTAGTGCTGCGTGTAGCAAGTGCGTTGCTGAGTGGTTTAGAGAGATAGCTGCGCGACGCTCTGCGTCAACGATAGTTGCTACTTCATCACCTTTCGCTAGAACGCCTTCTGCCATTACACCGTGGTGCGCGATTGCGTTACCTAGTTTTTGAGTGTCCTCAACGCGGAATACACCAGACTCAGTACGGATTTCACCAGCGTCACCACACTGACCGCCTGACTCTGCGTAGAATGGTGTTTCACCAAGTACGATGATTGCTTTGTCGCCCGCAGATAGCGAATCTACTTCGTTGCCTTCAACGAACATCGCTGCTACAGAACTAGAGCCTTTAGTACCTGTGTAACCACAGAATTCTGTTTGCGTATCAACTTTGATTGCTGCGTTGTAGTCAGTACCAAAGTTACCCGCTTCACGCGCACGTTGACGCTGCTCTTCCATCGCTTTCTCAAAACCTTCTTCGTCGATTGCGAACTCACGCTCACGTGCAACGTCGTTAGTTAAGTCAGCTGGGAAGCCGTAAGTGTCGTAAAGTTTAAATACGGTTTCGCCGTCCAGTACTTTACCGTCTAGGTTATCTAATGCTTCGTTTAGAATCGCCATACCGCGCTCAAGTGTACGACCAAAGTTTTCTTCTTCGATACGCAGTACTTTTTCAACCACAGCTTGTTGACGCTTCAGCTCTTCACCAGCCGTACCCATGATGTCTGCCAGTACGCCAACCAACTTGTGGAAGAATGCACCTTGTGCGCCCAGCTTGTTACCGTGACGAACTGCGCGACGGATGATACGGCGTAATACGTAACCACGACCTTCGTTTGAAGGCATAACGCCATCCACGATCAGGAATGAACATGAACGGATGTGGTCAGCGATAACGCGTAGTGATTGGTTTGATAGGTCTTCGTAACCGATCACTTCTGCTGCTGCTTTGATAAGAGCTTGGAATACATCAATTTCGTAGTTTGAGTGAACGCCCTGCATGATTGCAGAGATACGCTCGATACCCATACCAGTATCTACCGATGGTTTGGGTAGCGGTTCCATAGTGCCGTCTGCGTGACGATTGAACTGCATGAATACGTTGTTCCAGATCTCGATGAAACGGTCACCATCTTCTTCAGGCGTGCCAGGACGGCCACCCCAGATGTGCTCACCGTGATCGTAGAAGATTTCAGTACATGGACCACAGGGGCCAGTGTCGCCCATTTGCCAGAAGTTATCAGACTCGTACGGCTTGCCGCCTTCTTTATCACCAATGCGAACAATACGATCAGCGGGCACGCCAACTTTCTTGTTCCAGATGTCAAACGCTTCGTCATCGGTTTCGTAAACAGTTACCAATAAACGATCCGCTGGCAGTTTAAGAACTTCGGTTAGGAATTCCCAAGCAAAGGAGATCGCATCTTCTTTGAAGTAGTCGCCAAAGCTGAAGTTGCCTAACATTTCAAAGAATGTGTGGTGACGAGCAGTAAAGCCAACATTTTCTAGGTCGTTATGTTTACCACCAGCACGTACGCAACGCTGAGCCGTAGTCGCTCGAGTGTAGGCTCGTTTTTCTAAGCCTAAGAAACAATCTTTAAATTGGTTCATACCTGCGTTTGTGAACAGCAGGGTTGGGTCGTTATGTGGAACTAACGATGAACTTTCTACGATTTGGTGTCCTTTGCTCTCAAAGAACTTGAGGAACGCGTTACGAACCTCATCAGTGCTCATGTACATGCAGCTCTTCCTGAAAATAGTCGAGTTAGAATTTTGCCGTATTGTAGATCATGCAAACAGCTGAGACTAGTTTTCTTGAGGAAAAGAGGGAGTAGGAGAAAAAATTTGAAGCAAAACAAAAATCAGTGCGGACGACTGACCGTTAATCTTCGTCCTCAAAGCTCAGCGCGTTGCTGATTTGGTCAAAACTGTAGCCGCGATACTGCAGAAAACGAACTTGTTTTGCGTACTCTTTTTGGTCTTTGGCTTTAACACCTTTGAATTTCTTTTCTGCCGCCTGTTTAGCCAGTTCAAACCAATCTTGCGGCTCTTCAGCCATAGCTTGCTCAATCACCGATTCCGCAACACGCTTCTGGTTTAACTCTTGACGAATTCGACGCTCTCCATGTCCTTTGTATACATGCTGTCTAATTTGACTCTTCGCGTAACGTAAATCATCTAAATAGTTATGGTCTAGGCAAAAATTAATTGCGATGTCGATGTCTGATTCTTCATAGCCCTTCATCGATAATTTTTGGTAAAGCTCATACTGACCATGATCGCGACGGCTAAGCAATTGGATAGCAGCCTCTTTGCTCGATAATGTTGGCGCCTGGCGTTTTTGGTACATGATGATCCTAAAAGTATTTTTGCTGTACAGGCTCTCAATGGCCTTTGTGATAATTCGATTTTTGATTTCAATAGATACAACAAAGCCCCGCATTGCAGGGCTTTGTCATTTATTAATCTATGAGAGATTAAAACTCTTCAGCTTGCTCTGGCGCTTCAGGCGCTTCCGCAAGTGCTGGCGCTAGCAACATTTCACGAAGTTTTGTATCGATAGTTTTAGCCACTTCAGGATGCTCACGCAGGTAGTTACACGCATTCGCTTTACCTTGACCAATCTTATCGCCATTGTAGCTATACCAAGCACCGGCTTTTTCAACTAACTTGTGCTTCACACCTAGATCGACAAGTTCACCTTCGCGGTTAAAGCCTTGGCCGTACATGATTTGTGTGTTTGCTTCTTTAAATGGTGCTGCAATCTTATTCTTAACAACTTTGATGCGCGTTTCGTTACCTACGACTTCGTCACCTTCTTTGATTGCGCCAGTACGACGGATATCTAGACGAACAGAAGCGTAGAACTTAAGTGCGTTACCACCTGTTGTTGTTTCTGGGTTACCAAACATCACACCAATCTTCATACGGATTTGGTTGATGAAGATACACATACAGTTAGACTGCTTTAGGTTACCCGTTAGCTTACGCATTGCTTGAGAAAGCATACGTGCTTGCAGACCCATGTGGCTATCGCCCATTTCGCCTTCGATTTCTGCTTTCGGTGTTAGTGCTGCAACAGAGTCGACAACCATAACATCGATAGCACCAGAACGTGCAAGTGCGTCACAGATCTCTAGAGCTTGCTCACCTGTGTCTGGCTGAGAAACTAGCAATGCATCGATATCAACGCCAAGTTTCTTCGCGTATACAGGATCTAGAGCATGCTCTGCATCGATAAACGCACACGTTTTGCCTTCACGTTGCGCAGCAGCAATAAGCTCAAGCGTTAATGTTGTTTTACCTGAAGATTCTGGGCCGTAGATTTCTACGATACGACCCATTGGTAGACCACCAGCACCCAAAGCGATATCAAGAGAAAGAGAACCCGTTGAGATGGTTTCTACGTCCATTGCGCGGTTATCACCAAGGCGCATGATAGAGCCTTTACCGAATTGCTTTTCAATTTGACCTAGCGCAGCGGCGAGCGCTTTCTGTTTGTTCTCGTCCATTACTTTCTCCGATTTATTCATCTTCTTTGGGCGACGAATAGTAATTCATTTTTCTTAAGCAGAAGAACTGCTCAGCAATGAAAGTTATTATACTGTTGATTCATACAGTGTCCATACCTGTATGAAAAAAATTTGGCTGACCTAAAGTCATGATTTGCTCTAGCCCTTATCAATGCTGGGCTAAAACAAGTTAAGAAATTCTAGAGTAGATGTTGATACAATTGAGTCAGCGCGTGCTCGACCGCTTTTTTGCGAACTTCTGCACGGTCACCAGAGAAATGCATGGTTTCGACTTGCTGCCAACTTTGGTTATCAGCAAAAGCAAAGCAGACCATGCCGACTGGTTTCTCTTCACTGCCACCACCCGGCCCTGCAATACCACTGATGGACACACCGATGGTGGCATTTGAGTTTTTAATTGCACCCTGTACCATTTCAATCACAACTGGCTCACTCACTGCACCATGCGCTTCTAACGTTGAAGCTTGCACACCAAGCATCTCCATTTTCGCTTCATTACTGTAGGTGACGAACGCACGGTCAAGCCACGCTGAACTACCAGCAATGTCAGTAATGGCGGTTGCAACACCACCACCTGTGCATGATTCTGCGGTTGTTAAAACATGCCCGTGTTTAGCCAATAATGCGCCTAAATCGGCACTCAATTTTGTTGTTTTTTCCATAGCCAAAATGCCCTTTGTCTCTTTTTACTTGATAGGGATTCACGTATCCTAAGCCGCTACGGAAATAAACAAAAGAACTTACCTGTGAAAGCTGAACAAAAACACACTCCGATGATGCAGCAATACCTCAAGCTAAAGGCTGAGAACCCAGAGATTTTGCTGTTCTACCGCATGGGCGATTTCTACGAACTCTTTTACGATGATGCCAAGCGAGCTTCTCAGCTTCTTGATATTTCATTGACCAAACGTGGTGCGTCTGCAGGTGAACCTATCCCAATGGCGGGTGTGCCATTTCACGCCGTAGAGGGCTACCTGGCAAAACTTGTTCAGCTTGGTGAGTCTGTGGCGATCTGTGAACAGATTGGCGATCCGGCCACCAGCAAGGGCCCGGTAGAACGTAAAGTTGTGCGTATCGTGACACCAGGTACTGTGACGGATGAAGCGCTGCTTTCTGAGCGTGTCGATAACTTAATCGCAGCAATTTACCATCACAACGGTAAGTTCGGTTATGCGACGCTGGATGTCACCTCTGGTCGCTTCCAACTGACAGAACCAGAAACTGAAGAAGCGATGACAGCCGAGCTTCAACGCACTGCACCACGTGAGCTACTGTTCCCAGAAGATTTTGAACCTGTACATTTAATGGCGAGCCGCAATGGTAACCGTCGTCGCCCAGTCTGGGAATTTGAGCTTGATACGGCTAAGCAACAACTCAATCAACAATTTGGCACAAAAGATCTGGTTGGTTTTGGTGTAGAACATGCGTCCTTAGGGTTATGTGCTGCTGGTTGTTTGATCCAGTACGTAAAAGATACTCAACGTACGGCTTTACCTCATATTCGCTCTTTAACGTTTGATCATCAGGATCAATCCGTCATCCTTGATGCTGCTACCCGACGTAATCTGGAAATTACTCAAAATCTAGCAGGCGGAACCGATAACACGCTCGCTGCAGTACTCGACCATTGTGCTACTCCGATGGGCAGCCGAATGCTGAAGCGTTGGTTGCATCAGCCTATGCGTTGCATTGAAACGTTAAACAATCGTCTTGATGCGATTGGTGAGATTAAAGAACAAGCTCTGTTTGCCGATCTTCAACCAACGTTAAAGCAAATTGGTGATATTGAACGTATCTTAGCGCGCCTTGCATTACGCTCTGCTCGCCCTCGCGATATGGCTAGACTTCGCAATGCCATGCAACAGCTACCAGAGCTAGAATCTGTCACCGCTTCTTTGACCCATCCGTACCTAACGAAATTGGCGAAGTATGCAGCTCCGATTGACGAAGTATGTGACCTGTTAGAGCGCGCGATTAAAGAAAATCCGCCGGTTGTTATTCGTGATGGTGGCGTCATCGCTGAAGGCTACAATGCGGAGCTCGATGAATGGCGAAAATTGGCAGATGGTGCAACAGAATACCTTGAGCAGCTTGAGCGAGATGAGCGTGAACGACACGGTATCGATACGCTTAAAGTAGGCTATAACAACGTTCATGGCTTCTTTATCCAAGTAAGCCGTGGCCAGAGCCATTTGGTTCCACCGCATTATGTACGTCGCCAAACACTCAAAAACGCTGAACGCTACATCATTCCAGAGCTTAAGGAACACGAAGACAAAGTACTTAACTCGAAATCTAAAGCGTTAGCACTTGAGAAACAGTTGTGGGAAGAACTGTTTGATCTATTGATGCCAAACCTTGAGAAGCTGCAAAACCTAGCTTCTGCTCTGTCTCAACTGGATGTATTACAAAACCTAGCAGAGCGTGCAGATTCGTTAGATTACTGCCGCCCAACGCTTGTGAAAGACGCAGGAATTCACATTCAAGCTGGTCGTCATCCAGTCGTAGAACAAGTAACAACAGAGCCGTTCATCGCGAACCCAATTGAGCTTAACCCAGCCCGTAAGATGTTGATCATCACCGGTCCAAACATGGGTGGTAAATCAACCTACATGCGTCAAACTGCGCTGATTGCATTGATGGCACATATCGGCTCTTATGTACCGGCAGAATCCGCACAGATTGGTTCTTTAGATCGTATATTTACTCGTATTGGTGCGTCAGATGATCTTGCATCTGGCCGCTCGACCTTCATGGTAGAAATGACCGAAACAGCCAATATTCTTCACAACGCAACTAAGAATAGTTTGGTGCTAATGGATGAAATCGGACGTGGTACTAGTACTTACGACGGTCTGTCTTTAGCTTGGGCAAGTGCGGAATGGCTCGCAACACAAATTGGTGCGATGACCCTATTTGCAACTCACTACTTCGAATTAACAGAGTTACCGAACCAACTGCCAAGCTTAGCGAACGTTCACTTGGATGCCGTAGAACATGGAGACAGCATTGCCTTTATGCACGCAGTTCAAGAAGGTGCGGCAAGTAAGTCTTACGGCTTGGCTGTTGCGGGCTTAGCTGGCGTACCAAAAACGGTCATCAAAAATGCGCGTAACAAGCTATCTCAGCTAGAGCAACTGGGGCAAAACAGTGACACACCGCGTCCAAGTGCAGTAGATGTGGCCAACCAGTTGAGCCTGATTCCAGAGCCTAGCGAGGTCGAACAAGCTCTGTCAGGTATTGATCCTGACGACTTAACGCCACGCCAAGCTCTTGAAGAGCTGTATCGCTTGAAGAAGATGCTGTAAACAGACTCACACCGACGAGCAAAAAAGAAAAAAGGCTATGGGGAACCATAGCCTTTTGTGTATCTAGTGAAATACGGATTACTTAATCGTCTTCTACGTTAAACAAGTTTTCCATATTCAAACCTTGTTTGATTAGGACTTCACGAAGACGACGTAAACCTTCCACTTGTATTTGACGTACTCGCTCACGTGTCAGACCAATCTCTCGACCAACTTCTTCCAGCGTCGAAGGCTCGTAGCCTAGTAGGCCGAAGCGACGTGCAAGCACTTCTTTCTGTTTCGGATTCAACTCTTCTAACCAATGAATCAACGATGATTTGATGTCGTCATCTTGAGTCGAAACTTCTGGATCAGAGTTGTTTGCATCAGGAATAATATCCAGCAGCGCTTTCTCACCGTCACCACCGATTGGCGTGTCGACAGAGCTAATACGCTCATTAAGGCGTAACATTTTGCTTACGTCTTCGACTGGAATATCTAATTGAGCAGCAATTTCTTCTGCGGTCGGTTCGTGATCGAGCTTTTGAGAAAGTTCACGCGCAGTACGCAGATAAATGTTCAGCTCTTTCACTACGTGGATAGGTAGACGGATCGTGCGAGTTTGGTTCATCAACGCTCGCTCTATCGTTTGTCGGATCCACCATGTTGCGTAAGTAGAGAAACGGAAACCACGTTCTGGGTCGAATTTTTCGACCGCTCGGATCAAGCCGAGGTTACCTTCTTCAATCAGATCGAGTAGTGCTAGACCACGGTTACTGTATCGACGAGAAATCTTAACAACCAAACGTAGGTTACTTTCGATCATACGTTTGCGTGCCGCTTCGTCGCCACGTAGGGCGCGTCTTGCGTAAAGCACTTCTTCTTCGGCAGTAAGTAAAGGTGAGAAGCCAATTTCGCCCAAATACAACTGAGTTGCATCTAAGCTTTTACTGCTCGCGTCAAATTCTTCACGCGCAGTCGCTTTGCTTTCTGTGGATGATGATCTTTCGAGTTCGTTATCAATGGTCTTCACTGACGCATTGTCAAATGCAAACTCTTCAACTTTGGTTACTGTGTTGCTGATACTCATAACGCCTCCCCCTGGCGAGTTAGCAAGACATGACAACTCAATATGTCGCTAAATGATGTCGCAAGTTGTTTTTCAAAGTTTTAAGGCAAATAGCGCTTTGGATTCACTGATTTACCTTGATAGCGAATTTCAAAGTGTAGTTTGACCGACTTTGCACCTGAACTACCCATGGTGGCGATTTTTTGTCCGCTTTTTACGCTTTGTCCTTCTGTGACCAGCAGTTTGTCATTGTGTGCGTATGCGCTTAAATAATTGTCGTTATGCTTTACTATAATTAAGTTGCCATAACCTCGTAGCGCATTGCCTGAATAAACGACTGTGCCGGCTGCGGTTGAAACGATAGGTTGACCACGCTGTCCTGCGATGTCGATACCTTTATTTCCCTGTTCTCCCGCCGAAAAGTTCTTGATTACTCTCCCTTTTGTTGGCCACAACCACTTTGAGACTTTATCACTCTTTGCTGTGGTAGTTGGCGCTTTTTGCTTCACTTTTTGGTTATCTTTTGAACCAACATACTCCTTTGTTTTCGATTGTTCAACCTTCTTTGGAGGCTGTTTTTGTACGACTTTAGGCTTAGTCTCTGTAGGTTTTTGACTAGAGTTTTTACTCGAAGGTTTAGGTTTAGAGGCTGTTGATGTTTTCGTCACTGGAGCTGGGGGGGTCGTAACAACAGGAGCCACAACGGGTTCAACTTTTTGACCATATTTAGGGGCGACATATTTCGGAGCCCAAAGTTTTAGCCTCTGTCCTGGGTAGATAGTGTAAGGCTGAGTTAACTCATTGTAACGAACAAGATCATTTACATCTTTATCTGTGACATAAGCTATGAAGTAAAGCGTATCGCCTTTTTTTACCTCATAATAACTCCCTCTGTAACTCCCTCTTTCAAGGCTTGAATAGTCTTTTTTTAGGCTAGAGACAGGTGCAGGGGAATGCGCTGCACAACCAACTAGTCCTGCAGCAAACACAAAGCTAATACCAATATGACGTAGTAACTTATTCACCTATCCCTAACCCTTAAGCTAAATCACCCGCAACCAGAGGTACGAACCGAACCATTTCTACAACGGTAGAGAGATATTCGTCTCCCTTACGCTCTATTTTTAATAACTGTTGCTCCGTATCTCCAACAGGAATGACCATTTTGCCGCCATCTCTTAATTGTGAGAGAAGAGCTTGGGGAATCACTTTAGCGGCAGCGGTAACAATGATAGCATCGAAAGGACCTCGCGCTTCCCAGCCCTGCCACCCATCAGCATGCTTAGTTGAAACATTGTAGATATCCAATTGCTTCAGGCGACGCTTTGCTTCCCATTGCAACGATTTAATTCGCTCAACGGAGTATACATGATCAACAATTTGCGCCAGTACCGCGGTTTGATAACCCGATCCCGTTCCGATTTCCAGAACACGACTCGCCGGCTCTAGCTCAAGCAACTCGGTCATACGAGCAACGATATAAGGCTGAGAAATAGTTTGTCCCTGACCAATTGGTAACGCATTGTTATCATAGGCTTGGTGCATCATCGCTTGAGAAACAAAGCTTTCTCGTGGCAAGCGTTGGATAGCATCCAGAACTCTTTGGTCTTTGATGCCACTGGAGATAAGAAACGCTATCAACCTGTCAGCATGTGGGTTACTCATTACTTCTCTTCCTTTAACCAACTATCCATAGCACGCAGCGACTCGTGAGCGGTGAGATCAACTTGCAGAGGCGTCATTGAAACTCGGCCATGCTCAATTGCATAAAAGTCCGTGCCCTCTCCTGCATCTTGCTCCTTTCCTGGTGGCCCTAACCAATAAATGTCATGGCCTCTCGGATCTTTCTGCTTGATCATATTCTCTGCGTGATGACGTGCACCTAAACGCGTAACTTCAATTTCACCTAAATTCTCTGATGGTAAGTCAGGCACGTTTACGTTCAGTAGACGATTCGTTGGAATCGGCGACGCTAAATGCTGTTGTACAATTTGACGTGCAATTTTAGCGGCGGATTCGAAATGTCGCTTACCCACTAGTGAAAAAGCCACCGACTGAACGCCAAGGAAATGACCTTCCATGGCGGCTGCTACTGTTCCAGAATAAAGAACATCATCACCCAAATTAGCGCCATGGTTGATTCCTGACAGAACAAGATCAGGCAAATCATCTTTCATTAGCTCATTCAGCGCGAAATGCACACAATCCGTGGGCGTGCCTTGCACTGAGTAGATATTTGGGGCAATTTCAGTCACGCGTAATGGTTGTTCTAATGTGAGTGAATTCGAAGCACCTGAACGATTTCGATCAGGTGCGACAATGGTCACTTCGGCGATATCTCTCAACTCATCAGCGAGGGCATGAATCCCTTGTGCATGAACACCATCATCATTGCTGATTAAGACTCTTAAGGGCTTCGGGTTTCGTGAATCCTGTTCCATTAGTATTCTCTTTCTACTTCAACCTCATTAACTAACTCACGAACAATAGAGGTCGCAAAAGATCCCGCATCCAGTGAGAAAGTCAGCGTAATGTTGTTACCTTCAACCGTCCAAGCTAAATCTTTTGGCTTCAGCGCAATATCGCGACGATCGTGGCGCATGCGATTACCACGAATCAGCGCCATGAGGTAAGGCTCTTCGTCTAAAAATGGTTGCTCTAATGCCATAGCCTCGGCTTGAGTAGGCAGTGCATTATCGCCAGCAAGCGCAGCGGTAATTGCCGCTTCACCTTGTGCAAATTGTACTTGTAAATCAGTGATGTTGTTTGCATCAATCAACTGAGTGCCAGAATTCGTCTGTGCAATGTCACCATCAATGAACTTATCAAACACACCATTCTCTAGACGAGCTGAAACGATGCGGTTGAAAATCCACGAACGAGCCGCTGATAAATACATGCTTCGCTTGTTTTGATTGCGGGTACGGACGTTTTCGCGTCCCCATCGACGTGCTTCTTCAAGGTTGTTGCCATCGTTACCAAAACGCTGACTACCAAAGTAGTTTGGCACGCCAACTTGTTTCACTTTTTCAAGACGTTGCTCTACATCCGCTATATCTGTCACTTCAGACAAAGTAACCACGAACTCGTTCCCTACTAGGTCACCAGGACGCAGTTTTTTATTGTGACGATCTGTTGCAAGGATTTCGATACTTGGGTATTGAGCCAAAAACGCTGAAAAATCTGGCGTTTCACCTTTTGGTAAATGGACACTTAACCACTGTTCCGTCACCGCATGACGGTCTTTAAGACCCGCCCAGCTAACGTCTTTCGACTTAACACCACAGGCTTTTGCTAACTCGTTAGCAACGAAGCTGGTGTTCTCGCCCGTTTTACGGATACGAACCATTAAGTGCTCGCCTTCGCCCGTAAAGGCAAAACCTAAATCTTCGCGAACCTGAAAATGCTCTGGCTGCGCTTTAATTTTTGCCGATGCAACTGGCTTACCCGTTAGGTAAGCCAATGAAGATAAAATGTCTGACATGATGTGTTTCCGCTGATATCACAGCTTAGAGGAGCAAATTGCTAGTTATTGCTTAAACAGAAGTACAACGGCTTCCGTTGCAATGCCTTCTTTGCGTCCAGTAAAACCGAGACGTTCTGTCGTCGTCGCTTTTACGTTAATGTTACTAATGTCGGTTTCTAGGTCTTCGGCTATCGCCGCACACATTGCGTCAATGTGTGGTGCCATTTTAGGCGCTTGTGCCATGATGGTTACATCAGCATTGCCAAGACGGTAGCCTTGCTCTTTAACTCGACGGTAAACGTCTTTCAGTAATTCACGACTGTTTGCGCCTTTCCATTTATCATCCGTATCTGGGAAATGACGACCAATATCGCCGGCAGCAATCGCGCCCAGCAGAGCATCCGTTAACGCATGCAACGCTACATCGCCATCTGAGTGAGCAATCAAACCTTGCTCATAAGGGATTGCTACACCACCAATAATGACTGGGCCTTCACCACCGAATTTATGTACATCGAAACCATGACCAATTCGAATCATTTTCTATCCTTTCTTTATTCGCCGCGCTCACGGCTTAGATAAAACTCGGCTAACGCAAGATCTTCTGGCTGAGTGATTTTTATATTGTTCGCATTCCCTTGAACTAAGGCTGGCTTCTCGCCTAACCATTCCAAAGCCGAGGCTTCATCGGTAATGGTTACACCCTGTTCTAATGCGTCAGCCAGTGCTTGAGTAAGCTGCTGAGTTTTAAACATTTGTGGAGTAAGTGCATGCCACAATGCTTCTCTATCTACCGTATGATCGATATCTTGTACTGCGTTTGCTCGCTTCATTGTATCTCTCACAGGAGATGCGAGAATGCCACCCGTTGAGTGGGCGCAGCAAACATCAATCAAACGGTCAATGTCGGATGTTAATACACATGGCCTCGCAGCGTCGTGGACTAATACCCACTCGCTTTCCAGATGCTCATTGACATAGTTTAGCCCTGATAACACAGAGTCTGCTCTTTCTTTACCACCAGCTACACGAATCACATCTGGGTGCTTAGCAATGGACAATTCTGGGTAATATGGGTCGCCGTCAGTAATGGCAACGACAACCTTAGAAATATTTGGGTGGGAAAGCAGTTTCTCTACGGTATGTTCCAGTACCGCTTTACCTTCGATCAATAAATATTGCTTAGGGCGATCTGCCTTCATTCTGCTACCCACACCCGCAGCTGGCACAATTGCGATATGCGATGAGTTCATATCCAACATTTTAATGGTTTTCCTCACCTATAATGCGGTAAAAAGTCTCGCCATCTTTAACTAAACCGAGCTCATGACGCGCACGTTCTTCAATCGCATCAAGACCTTGCCTTAAGTCATCAATCTCAGCGAACATTTCATTGTTGCGAGCTTGTAGCTTGCTGTTCACTTGTTGCTGAACTTCAATTTCATCTTTTACTGTGTAGTAGTCAGACACTCCGTTTTTACCAAACCATAGAGTGTATTGAAGCAAGCCAAACAGTAGCGTAAGGGCTATAACAAAGATTCGCATATCGCTGCTAACATTCTGTACCGGAAGGAATTAGATAAGGTGACATATATAGCATAAATGCGAGGTTGCCTCTAGGGGAGAAAGGGAGACTCACACGCTCCTTACAAGAAATAAGCAGCAAAATGAAACAAGCTCATAGGAAGCGCTCCTTACCCATGACCAAAGTAAGAGCCAAAAATACAAACCTATAAATACAAAAAACCGCCGTAGCGATGGTTTCAAAAAGCTATTTAGCGAAACTTTACTCAATAAGAATTAAGCTTGATCTTTAACTTCTTTGAGACCGCTTACTTGAAACATGGAGGAGTGCGCTTCCGTTATATAAAAAAACACCCCGCCAAGGCAGGGTGTTTTGAAAGCTTTAAGTTAAGCTGCTAATTCAGTGAAGAATTAAGCTTGACCTTTAACTTCTTTAAGACCGTTGAAAGGAGCGCGCTCACCTAGAGCTTCCTCGATACGGATTAGCTGGTTGTACTTAGCAACACGGTCAGAACGGCTCATAGAACCAGTTTTGATTTGACCTGCTGCTGTACCTACCGCTAGGTCAGCGATAGTTGCATCTTCAGTTTCGCCAGAACGGTGAGAGATTACTGCTGTGTAACCTGCGTCTTTAGCCATCTTGATTGCAGCTAGAGTCTCAGTTAGAGAACCGATTTGGTTGAACTTGATAAGGATAGAGTTAGCTACGCCTTTCTCGATACCTTCAGCAAGGATCTTAGTGTTAGTAACGAATAGATCGTCACCTACTAGTTGAAGCTTGTCACCTAGTAGTTCAGTTTGGTGCTTGAAGCCATCCCAGTCAGACTCGTCTAGACCGTCTTCGATAGAAACGATTGGGAATTGGTTAGCTAGCTCAGCTAGGTAGTGGTTGAACTCTTCAGAAGTGAAAGTTTTACCTTCGCCTTTCATGTTGTAGATGCCAGCTTCTTTGTCGAAGAACTCAGATGCAGCACAGTCCATAGCTAGAGTAACGTCTTTACCTAGTTCGTAACCAGCAGCTGCAACAGCTTCTGCGATAACTTCTAGAGCTTCAGCGTTAGATTTAAGGTTAGGAGCGAAACCACCTTCATCACCAACTGCAGTGCTGTAGCCTTTAGACTTAAGAACTTTAGCTAGGTTGTGGAATACTTCTGCACCGATACGTAGACCTTCTTTAAGAGTCTTAGCGCCAACTGGTTGGATCATGAACTCTTGGATGTCAACGTTGTTGTCTGCGTGCTCGCCACCGTTGATGATGTTCATCATTGGTAGAGGCATAGAGAACTGACCTGCAGTGCCGTTTAGCTCAGCGATGTGCTCGTATAGAGGCATGCCTTTCGCAGCAGCAGCAGCTTTAGCGTTTGCTAGAGAAACAGCTAGGATAGCGTTAGCACCGAATTTAGATTTGTTTTCAGTGCCGTCTAGTTCGATCATTACTGCGTCGATTGCAGCTTGGTCTTTAGCGTCTTTGCCAACTAGAGCTTCAGCGATTGGGCCGTTTACAGCTTCAACTGCTTTAAGAACACCTTTACCTAGGAAACGTGCTTTGTCACCGTCACGTAGCTCAAGAGCTTCGCGAGAACCAGTAGATGCGCCAGATGGAGCTGCCGCCATACCTACGAAACCGCCTTCTAGGTGTACTTCAGCTTCTACAGTTGGGTTACCACGTGAGTCGATGATTTCACGACCTAGAACTTTAACGATCTTAGACATTAATGTTTCCTCTCGTTTCAAATATAAATGTCAATCTTAAAGGGCAGCAGCACAACCTTCGCCGCCGCCCGTATCCTTTTACTTCTCGAATTCGCCGCGTGCGTTTTGGCCCGCAGCCTTAACAAAACCTGCAAACAATGGATGTCCATCGCGAGGAGTCGAGGTGAATTCTGGGTGGAACTGAGCCGCTACAAACCATGGGTGAGCTGGGTTCTCAATCATTTCCACTAACTTCTTGTCCGCAGATAGACCTGATACTTTTAGGCCTGCTTTTTCGATTTGCGGACGAAGCACGTTATTCACTTCGTAACGGTGACGGTGACGTTCATGGATCGTCGCGCTACCGTACAGTTCACGAGCTTTAGTCCCTTTCTCTAGGTGACACAACTGTGAACCAAGACGCATCGTACCGCCTAGGTCAGACTTTTCAGTACGCTCTTCTACGCTACCTGATTCGTCTACCCACTCTGTGATCAAACCTACCACAGGGTACTTAGTCTCTTTGTTAAATTCTGTTGAATGTGCACCTTCCATACCCGCAACGTTACGCGCGTATTCGATTAGTGCAACTTGCATACCCAAACAAATACCTAGGTAAGGCACGTTATTTTCACGTGCATATTGAGCCGCACGGATCTTGCCTTCAATACCACGATCGCCGAAGCCACCTGGTACTAGGATCGCGTCCAAACCTTCTAGAAGTTCAACGCCTTTTGTTTCGATATCTTGTGAGTCTACATACTTAATTGTGACGCTTAGACGGTTTTTCAAGCCAGCGTGTTTAAGCGCTTCGTTCACAGATTTGTATGCATCTGGTAATTCAATGTATTTACCAACCATACCGATGGTTACTTCACCAGTAGGATTTGCTTCTTCGTAAATAACCTGTTCCCACTCAGAAAGGTCAGCTTCAGGAGCTGTGATGCCAAAGCGAGCACACACAAGGTCATCTAGACCTTGAGATTTAATCAACTGAGGGATCTTGTAGATAGAGTCTACATCCTTCATTGAAATTACTGCTTTTTCTGGAACATTACAGAACAGTGCGATTTTTTTACGCTCATTCGCAGGAATAACGCGATCGCTACGGCAAACTAGGATATCTGGCTGAATACCGATAGATAGAAGTTCTTTTACAGAGTGTTGCGTCGGCTTAGTTTTCACTTCGCCCGCTGCCGCTAGGTAAGGAACAAGTGTTAGGTGCATGAACATTGCGCGCTCACGGCCTAGCTCAACAGCTAGCTGACGAATCGCTTCCATAAATGGTAGTGATTCGATATCACCAACAGTACCGCCAACTTCAACGATAGCCACATCATGGCCTTCAGAACCTGCAATAACGCGATCTTTGATTGCGTTAGTGATATGAGGGATAACTTGAATAGTTGCGCCTAGGTAGTCACCACGACGTTCTTTACGAAGTACGTCGGCATAAACACGACCTGCAGTGAAGTTGTTACGCTTGGTCATCTTGGTACGGATGAAACGCTCGTAGTGACCAAGGTCAAGGTCAGTCTCTGCGCCATCTTCTGTAACGAACACTTCACCGTGCTGAGTAGGGCTCATTGTGCCCGGGTCAACGTTGATGTAAGGGTCAAGCTTCATCATAGTCACTTTAAGACCACGAGCTTCTAGAATAGCCGCAAGAGATGCTGCTGCAATACCTTTACCTAGAGAGGATACAACCCCGCCAGTAACAAAAATGTAATTTGTCGTCATGTTTAACCTGAAATTGGTTGAATGAGGGAAATGGAGTGCTTCTGGACGGGAGATAAATATACCAGAAGCTCCTTACCGCCACAACGTGAAATCTATCACACCGTAATTTTTTATTTTTTGCTTCAAATCAAAGTGAGCAAAGACAAACCAAAGTCCGTTTTCGTGTAACCAAACAAGCTGACCTTATATTATGTATTCTGCCAGTTTACCTCTGCCTCGATTCTTCTTGTTTTACTTCATCCCAAAAATGGTCAAGTTCTGATAAAGAACAATCTGTAAGTACTTTGCCTGACTGCTGGACCTTACCTTCAACTTGTTTAAAACGTCGCGCAAACTTTACGTTTGCTTTTCCTAGCGCGACTTCTGGGTTTTTATCAAGGTGGCGAGCCAAATTGACAGTCGCAAATAGCAAATCACCGAGCTCCAACTCAACTTTCTCTTCATCGGGCTGAACTTGCAGTGCCTCTTCCATGACTTCGTCAATTTCTTCTCGTACTTTATCGACAACCGGGCCAAGTGAATCCCAATCAAACCCAAGTTTTGCACATTTTTTCTGAATTTTTGTAGCACGAGAAAGTGCCGGTAAAGAGTTTGGTATTGAGTCTAGGATACTTTCTTCCGCTTTGCCTACTAGGGCTTTTTCTTTTGCTTTTTCCGCTTCCCAGTTCGCGTTAATTTCCTCGTCAGATTCAAACTCAACATCTGAAAAAACATGCGGGTGGCGACGAGTCAGTTTTTCGTTCACGGTTTCAACGACATCCGAAAAGTCAAACAGCTCTTGCTCTTTCGCTAGCTGACTGTAAAAAATCACCTGAAACAACAAATCCCCTAGCTCTTCTTTTAGATTGGGCCAATCTCGATTTTGAATCGCGTCCACCACTTCGTAGGTTTCTTCTATAGTATGCGGAACGATGGTGTCAAAGGTTTGTTTTAAGTCCCAAGGGCAACCGTTTTCTGGGTCACGCAGCTTCGCCATGATTTGTTCTAACTGTTCAATTGGATGACTCATTTTTTGTTCCTTTAAACCTTTCTATTAAAGAAAAAGGTGAGCAGCCAAAACCACTCACCTTCTACATTATATTTTCTCAGCAGCTTTCACTAAGTAATTGTTACTTTGACAAGGCAACAAATTTTCGCGACTCCTGAGCATAGCCTACTATGTGATGCCCTTGAGCCGGCACGTCGGAATAAGTGCAGCTAACGCAGATAAAAAGCCAAATATGACGCAAGTGTAACTCTGTAAATAGTTGAAGTTGTAGCTAGGCGACAAACAAACGAGACTCCATCACATGGTTCACCATGTGATGGAGCGAGTGCGTGCAGTCAACAACGCTACAACGATAACTATGACGAGAGTTTTAGCCGAGGCGTTTCACCGTCATGACATCCTTGATCTGTTCCACACGCTTCGAAACCCGCGAAAGCACCTCAATATTGGTGACTTCTAGGTCAAAGTCCATGATGGCAAGTTGACGTCTGTAGTCGACTCGGTTCTTCATACTGGTCACTTTGATCTTTTCGTTGGCGAACAGTGTCGTAATGTCTTTGAGTAGACCACCTCGCTCCATCGCTTCAACACGCACGGTGAGGATGTATGACCCCACAAAGCCGCTGCCCCAGACTGTATCGATGATGCGCTCTGGCGCATGATGGCGCAGTTCTTCTAGCTGTTCACAGTCACTACGGTGTACTGAAATCCCACGACCTTGCGTTATGTAACCAGAGATATCGTCACCTGGAATTGGCTGACAGCAACGTGCTAGATGTGTCATTAGGTTATCGACGCCTTCTACTACAACTGCGTCTTTTTTCGGTCGGCTTTGCGCGGGTGATTTATGCTCAGCTTCTTGCAGTTTTTCCAGTGCTTGCTGATCTTCTTCCTCTGCCGTTGGCTTGTTAACTAACGCGTTGATATGGTTAATTATTTGGTTGATACGCAAATCACCGCTACCTACCCCAACATACAATTCATCTGGTGTTTTGACGTTAAACCGCTTGAGGGCGTAATGCTCTGCATCTTTTAACGTTGCGCCAATTTTGGCTAACTCATGCTCAAGGATTTCACGACCTGCTTCAAGGTTCTTCTCACGGCTTTGTTTTCGGAACCAGGCGTTAATTTTGGCACGCGCACGACCAGAATGAACGAAGCCTAATGATGGGTTTAACCAGTCACGTGATGGGTTAGGTTCTTTCTGAGTGATAATCTCGACTTGGTCACCCATATGTAATTTATGCGTGAATGGCACAATACGACCTCCGACTTTGGCACCGATACAACGGTGTCCCACTTCGGAGTGAATGTGATAGGCAAAATCTAGCGGCGTTGCCCCCATTGGCAAATCGACAACATCACCACGTGGTGTAAAGGCATAAACACGGTCATCAAAGACTTGGCTACGCAGCTCATCGAGCATTTCGCCAGAGTCAGACATTTCTTCTTGCCAATCCAGTAGCTTACGCAGCCACGTGATCTTCTCATCATAACCGCTTCGGCTGCTTGCCCCTTCTTTATATTTCCAGTGCGCTGCAACACCCAGTTCCGACTCTTCATGCATTTGCTTGGTACGAATCTGGATCTCGATGGTTTTGCCTTCTGGCCCTAGAATTACTGTATGGATCGATTGATAACCGTTTGGTTTAGGGTTAGCAACGTAGTCATCAAACTCGCTCGGTAGATGCTTGTATTTGGTGTGAACTACGCCTAAAGCCGCGTAACAATCTTGCAGTTTGTCTGCGATGATACGCACTGCTCGCACATCAAACAGCTCATCAAAGGCCAAACTCTTTTTCTGCATTTTTCGCCAAATGCTGTAGATGTGCTTAGGTCGACCACTCACTTCGGCATTGATGCCCGACACTTCCATTTCGTGCGTGAGGTCTTCAACAAAGTCTTTGATGTACTGTTCACGAACGATGCGTCGCTCAGAAAGCTGCTTGGCAATTTGTTTGTAAGTTTCCGGCTGTTGGTAGCGGAAAGCGTAATCTTCAATTTCCCATTTCAGCTGACCGATGCCTAATCGGTTTGCTAGCGGCGCATAGATGTTGGCACACTCTTTTGCCGCCGCACGTCGAACTTCATCAGGCGCTTTTTTAACTTCAATAAGGTTACAAATTCGCTCCGCAAGCTTGATAACCACGCAGCGGAAGTCATCCACCATGGCAAGCAGCATGCGGCGTACGTTATCTACCTGAGATGACGCTGCACTGCCTTCCATGTTGACGTTGAGTTGGCCAATAGCAGCCATTTCTTCAACGCCGTCGATTAATTTTATGATTTCTTTGCTGTATTTCTCTTCCAGAATTTCTCTGTTAAAAGCACCACTTGAAACCAAAGGAAACAGTTGAGCAGCCACTAAAGTGGCTTGATCCATAGACAAGGTGATCAAAATTTCGATCATTTCTCGTCCACGCCACAACAACAGCTCCGCTTGCTCGTTATCAGCCAATACCGTCTGGCAATCTCGATATACTTCGATTAAGCGTGAGGCTGTGTTTTTCTCTTGTCCTAGGCTAGCCACCCAGTTTTCGAGTTCAAACTGTTCATCTTGGTTTAAATGCGCGCTTCTTACCGCAACCATCTCATCATCCTAATTATTATATTCGTGTGGTTTGACTAACACCGTCCAGGTTAGTTCTTTTTACCGCGCGTACACGCTGGCTTTATGACCACCCACCACAAATAAGGGGTCAAAGTCCTAAAGTTAGGACTTTTCAAACAATGCCATCGATTCTAGATGACTGGTATGAGGGAACATATCCAGCATACCTAATTTCGTTAATTTATAGCCTTGCTCTATCAAGCTTTGACTATCCCTAGCAAGGGTAGCAGGATTACAAGAAACATAAACTACACGCTGTGCGCCAAGCTCAGAAACTTGATCGATGATCCCACTCGCTCCCGCGCGTGCTGGGTCTAATAATACTTTATCAAACCGCTCTGCGGCCCAGGCTTGGCCTTCAAAATCTTGCTCAAGGTTAGCGTGATAAAATTGCGCGTTATTGATTTGGTTCAAAGATGCATTGTTTGTGGCTTTTTCTACCATCTCTGCAACACCCTCTACTCCAACCACGTACTTAGCTAATTTCGCAACTGGTAAACTAAAGTTGCCTAAGCCACAGAACAAATCTAACACTCGGTCACTCTTTTGTGGGTCTAACCACTCAACCGCTTGTTTGACCATTTGTTGGTTTACACCTTGGTTTACTTGAATAAAGTTATTTGGTGCAAAAGGGATTTTCACTCCAACTTCTTGATAAAAAGGCATATCGCCTTCGATAAGGTCTAATTGTTCTGTCGATGGCATTAAGTACAACGATGCGCCATGACGTTTTGCCAACTCCGTTAGAGATTGAGCTTCACTCGTTGTCAGAGCGCTCAAGTGGCGCAGCGTAATACACGGCCCATTATCACCAAGTACCAGCTCTATATGACCCAATTGTTCAGGCTTTTTGAACGCTTTTAGCGCTGAGTAAATCTCTGGCAGCAAAACATTCAGTTCCGGTGCCAGCACTGGGCAATCGGTCACTTGCGCAATTTGCTTACTCTGCTTTTTACGGAAACCAAAATGTAGCTGACGTGTTTTTTTATCAACAAACAAGCTCACTCTCGCACGGCGACGGTAGGCCTGCGAATATCCCAATAACGGGGCATCTAGTTCAATGTCACTGCCTGAAAATTTTCGCATTAGCTGACGCAACGTTTGCTGTTTGTACGTCAATTGTTGGTCATAATCTAGATGCTGCAAATCACAGCCACCGCACTCATGATAATGTGGGCAAAATGGCTCCACACGAGCTTCACTCGGCTTAAGGATTTTAATCAACTTACCGCGAGCGTATTTGCTCTTTTCTTCCACCAATTGAGTGACCACCTCCTCACCCGGCAGTGCTCCATCAATAAACAATGGCTTCTTTTTGAGGTAAGCAATGCCTGCGCCGTGGTGATCTAAACGCTCTACTTGCACTGCTTGGTGCCGAGTATTGAGTTGGGTTTTCTTTTTCGGTTGAAAGATGCGTGCCATGCTCTATGCCTGATTTATGTGTAATTGCTCTTCGGCTTCACTATTCTTGATTGCAGCCGTTGTGTGATTCGAGTGACTTGATTATGCTTACCGTTTATTCGGTGACGTCACTTCTTTGCTCAAGGCTTTATCGTGCGCTTGAGAAATAATGCGTTATTTTCCCATATCCAGACTCCGATGTAATTAGATAACATGACCAGATATGGCTTACGAGCACGTGTAATTACACTAACTCTCGCTCCCACTCTCATTATTGGTTTATTACTGAGCGGCTTTTTCTCATTTAACCGCTACCAAGACCTTGAGAAACAAGTTATCACCACTGGTAACAGCATTATTGAGCCGCTGGCGATTGCCAGTGAAACTCATCTACTATCAGAAAGCCGAGAGGCGGTACGTCGCTTGATAAGCTACGCGCACCGTAAAAACTCCAAACTGGTTCGTAGTATCGCGGTATTTGATGAACATCATGAGCTCTTTGTAACCTCTAACTTTCATCCTAATTTTGAAGCCTTGATGTTTCCCAAAGATAAACCGATCCCGCAACTGGGTAATTCGGAAATCTACGAAAACTCACTGATATTGCGTGTCCCCATTTTGTCAGAAGGTCACTACTTAGCGGAGTTGTCGAACGAAAGCCAAGGCACAAAAGCGATTGGTTACATCGCCGTCGAGTTAGATCTATCCTCCTTGAGGCTGCAACAGTATCAAGAAGTCTTCTCTGCGTTTTTAGTTCTGGTTCTCGGTCTTGGCTTAGCAAGTGTGTTTGCTTCACGTCTAATGCACGATGTGACCCAACCTATCACCCACATGAAGAATGTCGTTGACCGCATTCGCCGTGGTCATCTGGATGTGCGTATCGAAGGCAAAATGCACGGTGAGTTAGACCAGCTAAAAAATGGCATCAACGCCATGGCGGTATCGTTATCAGAATATCACGTAGAGATGCAGCACAGTATAGACCAAGCCACGTCCGACTTACGTGAAACGCTTGAGCAGCTAGAAATTCAGAACGTTGAGCTGGATATCGCGAAGAAACGCGCGCAAGAAGCGGCCAGGGTTAAGTCAGAGTTCTTGGCGAACATGTCGCACGAGCTGCGTACTCCGCTCAATGGGGTGATTGGCTTTACTCGTCAAATGCTTAAAACGCAGCTTTCTAACAGCCAAACGGATTACCTACAGACGATTGAGAAATCGGCGAACAACTTGCTGAATATCATCAATGACATTCTCGACTTCTCGAAACTTGAAGCGGGTAAGCTGGCGCTGGAAAACATTCCTTTTGATTTCCGAGAAAGTTTAGAAGAGGTAATTAACCTACAAGCCACAAGTGCACATGAGAAAGGGTTAGAAATCACCCTAAAAGTGGACCCTAAAATTCCACCAGGTTTAGTTGGGGATCCACTACGTATCCAGCAAATTTTGACGAACTTAGTCGGTAACTCAATCAAGTTTACCGAGCGAGGCAACATTGATGTTAGCGTAGAAATGCGCTCTCAATCAGGAGACTCCGTCGAACTACAATTCATGGTGCGTGATACCGGTATTGGTATCTCTGAGCGTCAGCAAGCGCAGTTGTTCCAAGCCTTTAGCCAAGCGGATGCCAGTATTTCACGTCGTTACGGTGGTACTGGCCTTGGTCTGGTTATCACTCAGAAACTGGTGAGCCAGATGGGCGGCGAAATCAGTTTAACCAGCCGTCTACACCAAGGTTCAACCTTCTGGTTTACGGTGCGCTTGCACTCAACCGAGATGCCAATGAGCGAACTGATTGAAGTGGAACTTCTGACTGGGAAGCAGTTACTGCTGATTGAACCAAACATGCAAGCCGCATCCGTAACCCAACAGATTCTAAGTCAGGAGGGTATTTTAGTAACCTACCGCTCTTCGCTACCAAACAACGAAGAACAATATGATTATGTACTGTTGAATTTAGCGGCCAACCAGACTCACGATGCGGAAGTTATTACACCTTGGATAGAACAAGCAAAACGCATGGCTCCAAGTGTTCTCCTAGGGACACCGAGTACCGAATTGGCGCTTGCGGACCATATAATGACTGAGCATCATGTCCAGTGCCTGACCAAGCCATTGTCTCGCCGTAAATTGCTACAAAGCCTGATTAGCGAACATGTAGAATCGCCACCGGTATTAAGCGCTCCAATTACGCCAAGCGAAGGGGACCGTTTACCTCTGACTGTACTAGCAGTGGATGACAACCCTGCAAACTTGAAGCTGATCTCTGCACTGCTCCGCGAACGAGTAGAAACCGTCACCGCCTGTAGCAATGGCCAGCAAGCGGTGAACCTGGCGACAGAGAAAAAGTACGATTTAATCTTCATGGATATCCAAATGCCACAAATGGATGGGGTGACCGCTTGTAAGCACATTAAAGAGTTGGAGCTAAATAAAGACACGCCAGTGATTGCGGTAACGGCGCATGCCATGGCAGGGGAACGAGACCGCTTGCTCTCGGCAGGAATGGATGACTACTTGACCAAACCTATTGAAGAGCATGTGCTACAACAGGTTTTGGTTCACTGGAACCCCAATGCTTGTACAGAGAGCATTGGCAAAGTCGCCCCTTCATACGTTGATGAACCTGAAGGAAGCGCACCACAATCCGTTTCTTCACCTCAACAGGATGTGATTATTGATTGGCAAGCGGCCTTGAAACAGAGCGCGAATAAAGAGGATCTCGCCAAAGATATGCTGCGCATGTTGATTGAGTTCATCCCTGAAGTAGAAGCGGTTGTTGACCAAGCTCTAGAGCAAGAAGATATCTCTCGTGATGACCTAATTCATGTCATCCATAAGCTGCACGGCAGTAGTTCATATTGTGGCGTTCCAAGACTGAAGTCACTCTGTGCGACGCTTGAGCAAGCACTGCGCTCAGGGATCAGTCTTGAGGAGGTTGAGCCTGAAATGTTCGAGCTGCAAGATGAAATGATTAAAGTAACAACAACCGCAAAGTTATACCTTGAACAGTGATCTATTGAAGAGAAACAAAAGCCAGAGCAAATGCTCTGGCTTTTTAGTATTTTGTTTAAGACTTACAAGCTAGGATTCAAAAATGACCGTCGCCACAGCGTAATGACGCTCATCGGAAATGGACAGGTGAATGTGGTTAACACCCATCGCATCCGCTATTTGCTTGGCTGTGCCCGTCAATGCGAGCACTGGTTTTCCAAGCTCATCGTTCGAGATGGAAAAGTCGTGAAACGTGACCCCTTTTGCGATCCCTGTTCCCAATGCTTTTGAGGCCGCTTCTTTAACTGCAAAGCGCTTAGCAAGATAACGACCTTGCAGCTTAAGCTGTGAGAATTTGGCCATTTCTTCTTCTGAAAGAATCCGCTGAGCAAAAGGTTCACCACTACGAGCTAACGCTTTTTCAATACGCTCAATTTCTGCAATGTCGGTCCCTAACCCTATAATCGCCATCTAGATAGCCCTATGACTGGCGAGCCTCAATCATCAGTGCTTTCATGTCAGCAACCGCTTTATTTAAACCATCAAATACTGCGCGACCAATGATTGAGTGACCAATGTTGAGTTCGTAAATTTCTGGTAATGCAGCAATTGGTGCGACATTGTGATAAGTCAGGCCATGCCCGGCATTAACAATAATACCTAGGTCATGTGCATAACTCGCACCAGCAGCAATCTTCTTCAGTTCAGCTTGCTGTTCGTCTTCTGTCGTCGCATCTGCATAGTGGCCAGTATGTAGCTCAATAAACGGAGCGCCACACTTTTTCGCAGCTTCAATCTGTTGACGGTCAGCATCAATAAAGAGCGAAACTTTAATGCCGGCATCTGTCAGCTTTTTCGTCGCAGCTTTAATTTTTTCAAGCTGCCCTACAACATCTAAGCCACCTTCCGTCGTCAGTTCTTCACGCTTTTCAGGCACTAGACACACAAACTCTGGTTTAGTTTGCAGCGCAATCTCAACCATTTCGTCCGTCACTGCCATCTCTAGATTCATACGCGTTTGAATGGTTTCACGCAGAATACGTACATCACGATCCAAAATATGGCGACGGTCTTCACGTAAGTGGATAGTGATACCGTCCGCGCCTGCACGCTCTGCAATTTCAGCAGCGTGAACAGGATCTGGGTATTTTGTACCACGTGCATTACGTAGAGTGGCAATATGGTCGATATTGACGCCTAAATAAATTGAGCTCATTTTCCGTTACTCCGTGCTCTGGGGGTCTGAATGAAAAATTCACGACTTTTTAAAGGTTTGCCGCCAAGATACGGCTTTAAGGCTATACGTGTAAAGCGTTTTGCCGCTTTTAGCTGCTCTTTAGTGACGAACCGCCGCTCACTGATAGCAATCAGTTCATTCCCTAAAAACGTGAGGTTATCGCGCCTAACCGAAGCAATAAACCCTTTCTGTTCCCGGTAACGATAGGTCATTTCTGGATCGACGGGCTCGCCGGTACCTGCACAATGCAAAAAATCCACGCCATACCCCATCGCAGACAGCAAGGCTAACTCAAAACGACGCAGTGCAGGCTCAGGGTTCTCGTTGTGCGCCAACTCGGTTAACGCATGCAAATAATCATGAAATAGTGCTGGCATCGGCACTTCAGCCATCAAAATACGGCCAATCAGTTCATTGACGTACATGGCTGAGTAGAGATTAATGCCCGTTAACGGCAAACCTAGACTTATCGGCTCGGCTTGACGCAAAGTTTTCATTGAGCCTTTCCCCGACCATTTAAGTAATAGCGGGGTAAAAGGTTGCAATGCGCCTTTTAAGTTCGAACGCTTACTGCGCGCGCCTTTGGCCATTAAAGTCATTCGGCCATATTCCTCACTAAATACATCAAGGATTAAGCTCGATTCACTGTAAGGGCGTCGGTGCAATACAAAACAGCGCTGTAAACCTTCGGAAGACAGATTACTCATCTAAGTCATTGTGCCTAAAAAGTGTGAAATAAAAAATAAGGAGCCGAGCGGCTCCTTATTTTAATCGATACTGATTTTTCATCGATGTTGGAGCGAAGCACCTTCGCAGCCAAGATTATAAATCGTCTATATAACCCAACGATCGCAACGCTCGTTCGTCGTCTGCCCAGCCAGATTTCACTTTTACCCAAGTTTCTAGGTAAACCTTACGACCGAACAATTCTTCCATATCTAAACGCGCTTCGCGACCAATGGTTTTAATCTTCTCGCCGCCTTTGCCAATCACCATTTTCTTCTGGCCATTACGCTCAACAAGAATCAATGCATTGATGTGGAAACCGTCGGTTTCTGGGTTGTAATCAAAACGTTCAATCTCAACCGTTACTGAGTATGGCAGCTCTTCACCAGTAAAGCGCATCAGCTTTTCACGCACAATCTCAGACGCCATAAAACGCTGAGAACGGTCAGTCACGTATTCTTCTGGGAAGTGATGCGTTGCTTTAGGTAAGTGATTACGCACGTGCTTACGCAGTACGTCAATGTTCTTACCTTGCTTGGCAGAGATTGGCACAACATCCACGAAGTCCATCTTCTTCGACATCTCCGCCATGTGTAGCATCACGTCGTTACGATCTTGTACGTTGTCGACCTTGTTTACACAAAGCACAACTGGGAAGTTCGATTTTTGAAGTTTGGTCAGCACCATCTCATCGTCTTTAGTCCAATGCGTACCATCGACTAAGAAGAACACAAGGTTTACATCACTCAATGACGAGTTAGCTGCACGGTTCATCAAACGGTTGATCGCACGCTTTTCTTCAATGTGAAGTCCAGGCGTGTCGACGTAAATCGCTTGGTAATCGCCGTCCGTATCCACACCCATAATACGGTGGCGTGTCGTTTGCGGCTTACGAGAGGTGATCGAAATCTTCTGACCCAAAATCTTGTTCAAAAGTGTCGACTTACCTACGTTTGGACGACCAACAATAGCAATAAAGCCACAGTGTTGGTTTTCTGGCGAGCTTGGCTCACCTTGTGATGCGAAAAACGCATCGATATCGAATTCGTTATCAGCCATTTGTTAATTGCTCAAGTGCTGTTTCAGCAGCCGCTTGTTCTGCCTTGCGGCGGCTGGTGCCTTTACCGATTACAGGCTTATCCACACCTGCTACTTCACACTCAACCGTAAACTCTTGGTTGTGCGCTTCACCTTTAATATTAGTCACTGTGTACACAGGCAGCGGTTTTCTTCTGCCTTGTAGGAACTCTTGTAGGCGAGTTTTCGGATCTTTTTGTGAGACGCCAGGTTTAATGGCTTCAAGGCGTGACTGATACCAACTCAGTACAATGCCTCGCACAACTTCAAGATCACTGTCTAGGTAAATTGCGCCAATAATGGCTTCAACCGCATCGGCTAAAATAGAGTCTCGGCGAAAACCGCCACTCTTCAATTCACCTGGACCTAATTTTAAATAATCTCCTAGATCGAATTCACGACCCAGTTCCGCCAATGTATGTCCGCGAACCAAAGTAGCACGCATGCGGCTCATGTCACCTTCGTTCACTTTTGGGAAACGATGGTACAGATCATCAGCGATGACAAAACTTAAAATTGAATCGCCCAGAAACTCAAGACGTTCATTGTGCTTACTGTTGGCGCTGCGGTGCGTCAGCGCCAAATTGATAAGCCCGGCATCTTGAAACTGGTAGCCGAGCTTTCTCTCTAGTTTATCAATTGGAGAATTCATACTCTCTCGATATTTGAATGGTTAGTGAATGCCACCGATGCGGTTAAAACGCACACCAGTTGGAATCCATGAAGGTAGAACACTATCTGCGCCACGATCAAACTCGAAGCTGATCCAGATCGCGACAGCTTTACCGACTAAGTTTGCTTCTGGAACAAAGCCCCAGTAACGGCTGTCAGCACTGTTGTCACGGTTATCACCCATCACAAAATACTGACCTTGTGGTACAACCCACTCTGTCGTGCCGCTGCGTGGGAAATATTGCTCCACGCGGTTACGCACAAGAGGGTTAACCAAAATATTGTGCTCAACGTTACCCAATTTTTCATCCAGTTGGATCATTGGAATACCGTTCGAGCTAAACTGACTTTCTTCAACATTGCTCAGTTTAACTGGCTTACATGCCGATTCGCCTTGGCTTTGCACGCAAAGCTGCTTATCACTTGAATAACGCACGATATCACCAGGTAAACCAACTACACGCTTAATGTAGTCCACACTTGGTTGTGGTGGGTATTTGAATACCACGATATCACCACGCTCAGGCTTACCAGTTTCCACTAGCTGAGTACGCCATACTGGGTCTTTTAGACCGTACGCGTACTTCTCAACTAAAATGAAATCGCCAACTAGCAAGGTAGGCATCATTGAGCCTGATGGGATTTGAAATGGTTCGTAGATAAAAGAACGTAATACTAAAACGAACGCGATCACAGGAAAAATAGAGACGCTATTTTCAACCCACCAAGGCTGACGCTCTACTTTTTGCAAGGTCACTGCATCCAAACCATTAGACGTCTGAGCTTGAATCTCAGCCAGTTTTTCCTGACGCTTTTTCGCGAAAACCAGCTTTTCCAATAGCCAAACCACGCCAGTTACCAAAGTCGCAATAACCAACATCAGTGAGAATGTATTCGCCATTAAATTCCCTTATCTAAAAATACGAAAGTGAAAGAGCCGAAACCCTTTCACTTATTTTAATATCTAACGTCTTAAGACCGACAAGTGTGAGACAAAGTTCAACTTTAGTCTTTACCTACGTGAAGGATGGCTAGGAACGCTTCTTGAGGCAGCTCAACGTTACCGATCTGCTTCATGCGTTTCTTACCTTCTTTCTGTTTCTTCAGAAGTTTCTTCTTACGACTTACGTCACCGCCGTAACATTTCGCAATAACGTTCTTACGCAACTGTTTTACCGTTGAACGAGCGATAATGTGGTTACCAATTGCCGCTTGGATTGCGATATCAAACATTTGGCGAGGGATGAATTCTTTCATCTTCTCTACCAACTGACGACCGCGAGTCTGAGACTGATCTTTGTGTGTAATCATCGCCAATGCATCAACAGTATCACCGTTAAGAAGAACGTCTACACGTACCATGTTCGAAGCTTCAAAACGTTGGAAGTTGTAATCCAAAGATGCGTAACCGCGTGATGTTGATTTCAGACGGTCGAAGAAATCCAGTACCACTTCGGCCATTGGAATATCGTAAGTCACAGCGACTTGGTTACCGTGGTAAACCATATCAACTTGACTGCCTCGCTTTTCAACACACAGAGTGATTACGTTACCTAGGTACTCTGAAGGCACAAGGATATTACAACGCGCAATCGGTTCACGAATTTCTTCAATGTCATTGATCGCTGGTAGTTTTGCTGGGCTATCAACATACAGCAGATCGCCATCCGTCTTCTCAACTTCGTAAACTACCGTTGGTGCTGTGGTGATAAGATCCAAGTCGTATTCACGCTCTAGACGCTCTTGGATGATTTCCATGTGCAACATGCCAAGGAAACCACAACGGAAACCAAAGCCAAGTGCCGCAGAGTTTTCTGGCTCGTAGAATAGCGATGCGTCGTTAAGGCTTAGTTTGCCTAGTGCGTCACGGAAGTTCTCGTAATCGTCAGAAGATACAGGGAACAGACCTGCGTAAACCTGAGGTTTAACTTTCTTAAAGCCTGGTAGCGGTTTATCACAACCATTCTTCGCTAGAGTCAGCGTATCACCAACAGGGGCACCAAGAATGTCTTTGATACCACAAACAACCCAACCTACTTCACCAGTACGAAGGATATCGGTATCCACTTGTTTTGGCGTAAAGATACCAAGACGATCTACACCCCAAACTTGGCCCGTACTCATCACTTTGATCTTATCGTTCTTCTTCAGTTCGCCGTTTTTAATACGCACTAAAGAAACAACGCCAAGGTAGTTATCAAACCATGAGTCAATGATCAGCGCTTGTAGTGGCGCATCTGGATCACCTTCCGGTGCTGGAATCGCTGACACAATGTTCTCTAGAACGTCATCAACACCGATGCCTGTCTTCGCAGAACAGCGGGTTGCTTCCATTGCATCGATACCAACGATTTCTTCAATTTCTTCCGCTACACGCTCAGGATCAGCTGCAGGTAGGTCAATCTTGTTTAAGATTGGCACAACCTCTAGATCCATTTCGATCGCGGTGTAACAGTTAGCCAGTGTTTGAGCCTCAACACCTTGACCCGCATCCACAACCAATAGCGCACCTTCACAAGCCGCTAGAGAACGTGATACTTCATATGCAAAGTCAACGTGCCCCGGAGTATCGATGAAGTTCAGCTGATACGTCTCACCGTCTTTAGCGGTGTAGTTTAGCGTCACACTCTGAGATTTGATGGTGATGCCACGCTCACGTTCAAGATCCATTGAATCCAGAACCTGTGCGGCCATTTCACGATCGGTTAACCCGCCACAAACTTGGATTAGACGGTCTGATAGGGTCGACTTACCATGGTCGATGTGGGCGATAATCGAAAAGTTACGAATGTGCTTCATAGATTTAGGGTGACTAACTCTTTACAAATAGGGACAGTAAGAAACGCCATCTACTGACGGCATTTCAATCAAGTTGGCAGATTCTACCGAATTTCGTTAACGGGCGCACGTAATTTAAAGTACATACCCAAATAACCTTTAGTGGAGGGGGACAGCACTTACTGGATTGGCTCTCCAAGTACCCGAACGAGGGTAACTTGGCGCTTAGATTCATCTTCTAACGGACGAGAAACACGTTTTGCGATCCACATTCCACCAGCGGCAAACAATACCGATGCCAATATGATGATGCCTTCCCCGCCGGCTGTCAGCGGCGCTAATAGGAAGTGACCAAACATCGCACCGATAATCAAACCAAACAATGGCAGTAAATAAACCGCCATTGCTGATTTTATTAGGCTCGACTCAGGAAAACCAATCTCGACGACTTGACCTATTTTCACCGATTTATCCGTGCGCAGGTGCCAAGATAAACTCTTGTTACCAATGGCTTTAGTAACAACGCCCGTTCCACAGCTTTTCTGTGAAGAGCAACTACTGCAACTGGTCTGCTGTTCGCAACTTAAATCAATTTCGTATTGCTTGCCGCGACGATGCACGTCTGTCACGGTAGCCAACGCGGTCATCATTGTTATTTACTCTTTGTTACATTAAATGTGACAGATTGGGCTATACGCTGTGCTGTGGTCGGTGGAATGTCTCCTACAACAGAGATTTCATGTTGACCGCTCACAAAACTGTGTAGCGTTCTTCTGCCTTGGCGAACCAACTGCCCTTTTAACGAATGCTCATCTTTGTTTGCTACGTAAACAGAGAAGCTAAACAGACCATCAGAATACAGCTGGCTCTCCACCATTTGATTAGTAACGGCCATTCGATAGCGGTTGAGCTCGTTCGGCTCGAAACCCTCAGGGATCCAACCAACCTGCCAATTACTGGTCCCAATATCGCCTTTTGGCATGGTGAGAACAGCAGGTAATTGAACATCTTGCAGGCCACTCATTAACTCTGCGATTTTTGGGTTTACCGTGTAAGAAATAGTGCGATATTGTTCAAGCATCTCACCATCGCGGTCCACAAGGTCGGCACGTAACGGCAATTTACTCTTCTCATCGATCCATAGTACGTATGAATAGCGCAGACCGTCTTTAGGAACAATACGCAGCACTTGTGTTGCCACACCAGCTTCACGAGCTCTACCCACTTTTACATAGTCGTAATACAAGTTTAGCTCATCGATATTGGTGTTGAGCATAGGCATAGTCGGAGCGACCATTTTACCTGACTCGATGGTGAATGGTTCTAAACCCGTTTCGATATAACTTACTTCAGTTCCGCGACGAATCACTTCACGCACAGGGCCACTTAAGTAGACAAGATGAGCATATTGATCGTCACCATGCGTGGCATGACGATACAGCAACGGCTCAATGCTGTTCTTTTTGATAAGGATATAAGAGAGTTCGTAACTTAAATTCTTACTCGCCTCGCTCATTTGATGCAATAAAGCCTCCGCTGGCTTATCACCAGCAAAGGCTTGAGAAGACATCATACTGAACAGAGCGCAAGCGCTGATCAGAAATTTTTTCATTCAATATCCGGATTCAGATTTGCATCTTGTTGAGATGCATCACTGTTAATTCGTAACTGCAATTCGTAGTCTCGCAGCATAGCATGAACACGCTTGCGCTGCTCTTGCATATTTGCCTCGCCTACAGAACGTTCTACAGACTCACGAGTCAAACTCACTGGTTCTGCGCTGCCAGCAAACGGAACCGTCTGCAATACAGGTAATTGATCTGTTTGCGGCGACATTGAATCGCTACCACCGTACTGCTGTACACCTAAAATAACAACAAGCGATACACATGCAGCAACAGCAACTTGACCAAACTGCGTCAACCAACCTGGCAACTGACGTTTTGCTTTTTGCGGTTCTGGTTGCGACTCTTTTGGCGTATCCGCAATTGAGATAACATTTGCACTGTGCGAATCAAACGCACGGTGTGCAGGTTCATCTTCTAACGCTAACGCCACGCTTTCAGCAATATTCCACTCAGGTTTTGCTGGCGCTTCGCCTCGCATCACATCACCAATCAGGTGATAGTTCTGCCAAGCATCACGGCTCTCTTGGTCTTGCTCTAACTCTTGAATTAAAGCCTTATCGACCAATTCTCCATCCATGAGAGCTGAAAGTTTTTCTTTGTCAGCCATTATTTTCACCATAGTTATTACTTGTACTAGCGTTGCAAAAGAGGTCTGATTTTCTTTTCCACCGCCTCACGAGCACGGAAGATACGCGATCGTACCGTTCCTACCGGGCAATCCATCACTTCTGCAATTTCTTCATAACTCAAGCCATCGAGCTCTCGTAATGTCATTGCGGTTTTTAAATCTTCAGGTAAAGCTTCGATTGCACTGAACACCACCCGTTGCAATTCTTTGGACAACGTTAAGTTCTCAGGGTTCGATATTTCTTTAAGTGCACTACCTGTTTCGTAAAATTCAGCATCTTCAGCATCGACATCTGTCGCTGGAGGTCTACGCCCTTGAGCAACAATGTGATTTTTCGCAGTATTCACTGCAATGCGATACAGCCACGTATAAAACGCACTTTCCCCACGAAAGCTAGGGATAGCTCGGTAAGCTTTAATAAACGCTTCTTGTGCTACATCTGGTACATCGCCAGGATTACTAACGTATCTGGAAATAAGATTACATACCTTATTCTGGTACTTTGTTACCAACAGGTTGAATGCTTGCTTATCGCCATTCTGAACTCGCTCAATCAATACTTGATCGGTCAGCTGCTCGTTCATTCGAGCGGATACTCCTATTTGTTATGCCCCTACTCTTCTCAGATATGGGTACTAATTATGCAAAACGTAGTATTGACACCACTGCTTACTTGAGCACTATTGTGACCCTAACGTGAATGAGAAAGTTCCATGGTTTCTCAAGTTTTTTGTCATTGTTTTTTCACAGTGTGATGTCTGTACCCAAATGACCACCGCTGCCTGACTTTAGTCTAAGTTTGACAAGCGAGCATCTTGGAGGGAAATGGGTATAATGAATGATCTCTGTCCCAGATTGTGCTGGGTCGAGCATGGAAAAGCAATGGCATTGACAAACTATTACTTTTCATTTGCATGGCTAATGGCTATCTGAACACCGCGTTACAAATTATAACTTAGGAAGCATGCTCATGCTCTGCATGAAAAAGAAGAGTGGCTCAGTCACCGCCGTAACACGGACGTCGATAGGTCTCCCAACTTAGCCCTTAGCGACAGATGTCGCGATAATGGAATGCACATGGTGTGCAAATAATACACAAGGTAGCCTTGTTACCTTAGCTTGGGATTATAAAAGTTATATGAACACAAATCGTGAACATGAGTGTGATGTATTAGTGGTAGGGAGTGGCGCGGCAGGTTTGTCGTTGGCTTTGCGCGTTGCTAACCACTGTAAGGTGATGGTGCTGAGTAAAGGACCACGCAGCGAAGGGGCGACATACTATGCTCAAGGCGGTATCGCTGCCGTATTTGATGAGTCAGACACCATTGATTCACACGTTGAAGACACGCAAATCGCCGGGAATGGTATTTGCGATGAGGAGACCGTAAGGTTCATTGCTGAGCATTCAAAAGAGTGCGTACAGTGGTTGATTGACGGTGGTGTCCCATTTGATCGTGAAGAAGATGACTCTGACGATGAACCTCGCTACCACTTAACTCGTGAAGGTGGTCATAGCCGTCGTCGTATTCTTCACGCGGCAGATGCGACAGGTATGGCGATGCAAACCTCCCTGCAAGATAACGCTCATAACCATCCAAACATTCATGTTCTCGAACGTCACAATGCTCTGGACTTAATCACCGAAGACAAAATTGGCGGTGATAAAAACAAAGTTATCGGTGCTTATATTTGGAACCGCAACGAAGAGCATGTCGAAACCGTGCGAGCCAAATTTGTGGTTCTCGCTACAGGTGGTGCTTCAAAGGTTTATCAATACACCTCTAACCCAGATGTGTCGTCTGGTGATGGTATTGCGATTGCTTGGCGTGCAGGGTGTCGTGTGGCGAATATGGAATTTAACCAGTTCCATCCGACGTGTTTATATCACCCAGAAGCACGTAACTTCTTGCTGACTGAAGCGTTGCGTGGCGAAGGTGCTTACCTGCGTCGTCCAGATGGCTCTCGCTTTATGCCAGATTTCGATGAACGTAAAGAGCTTGCTCCGCGTGACGTGGTGGCTCGTGCTATCGACTTCGAAATGAAGCGTTTAGGCGCCGACTGTATGTATCTCGACATCAGTCATAAGCCTGCTGACTTTATTACGAAACACTTCCCAACCATTTATTCACGTTTGATGGATTTGGGCATCGACATGACTAAAGAGCCAATCCCAATCGTACCTGCTGCACACTACACTTGTGGCGGTGTCATGGTGGATAGAAATGGCTGCACCGATCTGAAAAATTTGTATGCGATTGGTGAAGTTAGCTACACCGGGCTGCATGGTGCTAACCGCATGGCATCAAACTCACTTCTCGAATGTGTGGTTTATGCTTGGTCTGCGGCAAAAGATATTCTAAAACATCACACTAACGTTGAGCTACCCTCACAGGTGCCATGTTGGGATGAAAGCAAAGTAACCAATAGTGATGAAGAAGTGATCATTCAGCACAACTGGCACGAGCTTCGTCTGTTTATGTGGGACTACATGGGCATTGTGCGAACTGACAAACGTTTAGAGCGCGCCTTACGCCGTATCCAACTGTTGCAACAAGAAACACACGAGTACTACAGCAATTTCCGTGTGTCGAACAACTTATTAGAACTGCGTAACCTTTTACAAGTCGCAGAGTTGATGGTTCGTTGTGCGATGCAGCGTAAAGAGAGTCGAGGTTTGCACTACACGCTTGACTATCCGAACCAACTGGAAAACAGCGGCCCAACGATTTTGGTTCCAGCTAAACAGCTTTAACTTTACCAAGTAAACTATTACATCAGCAGGGAGCATTAGCTCCCTGTTTCATTTCCCATTGGCGTAATACCAAAGATAGTTGACGATACTGCTCATCGTCACAGCTATCACGCCAAATCGTAACACTACGGCCAGATTGCAATTGGAATGTTATCTTGAATGGTGATGCCGATGTATCGACTCGCTGTAAATGACCCTTTTCGGACTCAATATCTTCCGAGCATTCGCCATACTCAAGGGCATCAAACCTAACCGAGCCATCGCAGTGCACATACCAATGCCCATGACTTGTAGGTTGAACAAGGCCTTGGCTTGAGAGAGCCTTAACAATCAGTAATAACAAATAAGTCGATAATACGAGCGGAACACTAGAGAAGATAACAGCCCAAGTCATCAATAAGAAAAGTACAACATTGAAGACTCGGGCAGTCAGAGAGGGAGAAGCAGTAAAATTAACGAACTTTGCTGAGGTTATGGGCGACAATTTTATCAACCATTGCTGCATGACCTAAATTTTCGCTACGGCCATGCCCCATTACCCAAGTAAACAGATCAGGATCATCGCATTCAAGTAAAGAAACAAAGTCACGCTGCTCTTGTTCACTCAGAGTATCAAAGCACTCTTCAAAAAACGGCATAATTACTACGTCAAGCTCAAGCATGCCTCGACGACAAGCCCATTTAATACGCGCTTTTTCTTCCGGAGTGTACATTCACTATTCCTTCATAGATGTCTTGTTGTTAGTGCGGAGTGTAACAAGTGATGTGCTACGTCACTAGTGTGCGGGTCACAATACGATAGTGAAAGCAGACAAATGTTGATTCGTAAATCGCTCCCCTAGTATCTCAAGGTTATTTGGGTATAACATAGCGGAAAAATATCTTCAAAAGGCATTGTAATTATGGAATGGCAAACTCGTTTTTCAGCATTACCTCTCTCAACTCAAGACGCACTTCCAGAGTTATCTATCTCACTGCTGGATAACTTCGGCATGATCACCATGATCGGTGACGATAAAAAATCATACTTACAAGGTCAGGTTACCTGCGATGTTGTTTCTTTAGAAAAAGACCAATCAACACTGGGCGCACATTGTGATGCGAAAGGCAAAGTGTGGAGCGTGTTCCGCCTTTTCCATCATCATGATGGCTACGGCATGATCCAACCAAAATCGGCGATTGACGTAGAACTTAGTGAAATAAAGAAATACGCCATTTTCTCTAAAGTAACGATTGAAGCTTCTGATGACGTTATCTTAGGTGTCGCTGGCGTCAAAGCCGATGAATTCATTTCAACAATGAGCAAGACAACTGGCAGCGTTCGCCCAGTTGACGGTGGCACAGCAGTGCAAGTTGCCCAAGATCGCTGGTTACTGATATTAAGTGCGCCAGAAGCACAGCAAATCGTTGAAACTACCGACGCTGTCTTTACGACAAATGAGCTTTGGAATCGTTTCGATATTGAGGCAGGTTTACCATTTGTCTCTGCATCCGCGCAGAATGCTCACATTCCACAAGCACTTAACGTGCAAGCTTTAGGAGGCATAAGCTTCACAAAGGGCTGCTACACGGGACAAGAAACGGTAGCACGAGCGAAGTATCGCGGTACCAATAAACGTGCGATGTATATCGTAAAAGGTGCAACTTCTGCTCCATTCAGTGACGAACCAATTGAGCTCGAACGCAGCGTAGGTGAAAACTGGCGTTCAGTAGGTGCTTTGTTAAATCACTACCAGTTCAGTGACAATCACGCGATTGGCCTGATCGTACTGCCTAATAATCTCGATGAAGACACTCGTCTTCGTTTGGTTGCGCAACCAGAATGTGAATGGACAATCGAATCAATGCCTTACAGTCTTGATGATGAGTAATACAATCAATACTCCTTTGATGCAATTTCTCACAGACCAACACATTCCGTTTCGTCTGTTACCGCATCAAAGACCAGCAACCACCATTGAGGATGCCGCGCACCAACGCGGCATTCGCCCTTCTCAAATGGTGAAAGCAATCTTGCTACGAGACATGGGTAATCAATATGCACTAGCCTGTGCACCAGGTGATCGTAGCGTTGATCCCAAAAAAGTGCGCTCGTTACTGAAATGTCGCCGGATGACTTGTGTTGATCAAGCCGATGTTGAGTCCATCACTGGTTACAAAGTTGGTACTGTCACTCCTCTGTTACTCAAACGTCATATGCCAATCGTGTTCGACCCCAGCTTACTAGAAGAACAGGAAGTCACGATCAGCAGTGGCGATCGAATGGCTGGGCTGGCGCTTTCTATTCAAGATCTTATCCAATTGTGCCAGCCGACCGTAGCTGAGATCTGTCGTTAATCGTCTAAAAACAATGTAATGACACGTAGTGTTTCTATCACTGCGTGATCTCGCTCATATCTACAAAAATAGACATGAGAATTTTTAATCACATATAAAACATAAATAGTCACAAAGATAAAACTCGTATATGCTGAATTTGTTGGTTAAGTTTCAAACAAGCACTTAACCGATATAAAGTGAGTCAGCTAGCTGAGTGACAGCATTCATGCAGTTAGTTATCCACTTTTGTGTAATGCATCTGTGACTATTCGCCCGCTGAAGCGGGCTTTTTTTTACGTGGAACTTTTTCTCTTTCATTTCCTCTAATCGTTAGAACGTAAAGTGTGTTGCGCGAGGCACGACCTTAATAGAAACAACTAGCAAACAACCGTTTTCGTTCTATTCTTAATTCTGTAACAAAACTATTGCTTAATGCGTCACGTAAAAAGGAGTGTATTGGCGTAAGGGTTCCTTTAGAGAGGTTATTTTTGAGGTAATCCTCACGCTATTTAAGAGATGACACTGTCAAATTGTCTAAGACAACACAATTCTCTGACGCAACACCCTACATCTGTATTTAATACTATTGCTGTCACAATAATTTTCGCGTCCAGAACGTAGAATACCTAGGCTAGGTTAGATAAAAGGAAAGTAAATATGAGACTGTTTAAGCGCTATACACCAAGTATGATTGCTAAACATATAAGTCGTCTTTTTAAAGGAAGAATTTATATTTACGGGGTCGGTAGATTCGAGTTTGATAACGGTAAGTTAATACTGCCGGAGAAAGCAGAGCAACGCCATTTCCGAGCGGTCAAAGAGATCAATCAAGAAATAATGAAACTCCGATGCGCATATGCTTAGCGAAATGTTGATAAAACAAAGGCTGGATTAACCAGCCTTTTGTGTATTTGAAGTTCGCTTTGCACTTACTGACGCGCCAGATCCGGCAAGTGTCCCTTTAAACCAAGCGCGCGCTTCATGATCTCATCTTTCGCTCCCGGCAGTTGCCCCGCTAAACTTAAGCCAATGCCACGAACGAGCTTCTTAGCTGGGTTCTCGCCAGAGAACAAATCTCGAAACCCTTGCATAGTAGCGATCATCTTTGCCGCTTCCGCTTTTCGCCAACGCTCGTAGCTTCTTAGGTTGCGTTTACTACCGATATCTTGTCCCTGCTTCCAAAGTGCTAACACCTCTTGAGCAAGACTGGCCGCATCTAATAAACCCAAATTCACACCCTGCCCCGCTAATGGGTGAATGGTATGGGCCGCATCACCAACCAGCGCGACTCGCTCGACGACAAAATCTCGCGCATAGCGCATTTTCAAAGGAAACGCAGCACGCTCTCCCACTACTTCACATAGACCAAGTCGAGCATCAAACTCACTCGTCAACGCTTTATTGAAATCATGTTCACTCATCGCCACTAACTGCTCTGCTCGATTTGGCTCCGTGGACCAAACAATAGAGCACATATCTGGTTGCGACATTGGCAAAAATGCCAACGGTCCGTGAGGAGTAAATATCTGGCGCGCAATGCTGTTGTGTGGCATAGCAGTTTTGACATTCGCGACCAAAGCATGATGACCATAGTCCCAATGCGTTAATGGAATATCCATTTGATGGCGAAGCCACGAATTCGCCCCATCGGCTCCGACCACTAATTTAGCGGTCATGGCTTGGCCATTATCGAGCGTCAGCCAGCTTTCTTGCTCACCGACCGCGAGAGTCGCGCAACGTGCAGGCATAAACATAGTGACGTTATCGAGCTTTTGGACTTGTTCAAGCAGCGCAAGTTGAATCACACGATTCTCAACAATGTGCCCTAAATCAGGTTGTGCCATACTTTGTGCATTAAATTCAATACTGGCAAAGCTATCTTGTTCCCATACTTCCATGCCATGGTAAGGTGAAGCTCGGCGCTGTTCTATGCCCTGCCAAGCACCAAGTTTACGCAAAATCGTCTCACTAGAGCGGCTCAGCGCAGACACACGAACATCGGGCAATTCTTTCAACGAATCATCTGGCACTTTACCTTCAATAACGGCGACACGCAGATCACTGTCTTTGAACGCGGCAGCAAGTGCCAACCCAACCATCCCTCCGCCGATGATGGCGATATCTACACTTTGCATCATTGCTTTTTATTACCTAATTCAGTGCGGCCGTTCATCGTTTTACCAAGCCAAGTGTATGGCGTAGTAGCGGCTGCTTAAAAATAGAAAGGTTATCCATCGCTGCTAAGGCAGTATTTCGGCCAATTCGCATCGCGGGTAAATCATTTGAAAAAACATGTACTAAGGCACTGGTTAGCCAAATAGTTTCGCTTCGATCTGCTTCTCTACGTTGACTAAAGCGCATCAGGCCTTGATAAAGACCCACATCCTCACTTTGCTGCACAATTTCTTCTGCTAGTGAGACTACATCGCGAATACCGAGATTAAAGCCTTGTCCAGCTATCGGGTGCAGCGTTTGCGCCGCATTTCCAACAATCGCAAAGCGATGTGAAATATTTTGCTTTCGATGGCGAAGAAGCAATGGGTAACTTGCACGGCGCCCCACTTTTTTCATCGCGCCTAAACGCCAACCAAAATCGTTCTGTAAACGCTGGAGAAATGCTTGATCAGATAACTCAAGAACGGCTTGGGCTTCTTCAGGGTGCAAACACCAAACTAAGGACATTCGATTGTCACTCATTGGCAATAAAGCAACAGGGCCATTCTCAGTAAAACGTTCAAAGGCTCTACCTTGATGAGGTTCTTGAGTCACAATATTGGCAATGACAGCCACTTGTTCAAAATCTTGCTCAGAAAGTTCTAGACCAATTTTCTGACAACAGGTCGAAACAGCACCATCTGCAGCCACCAGCAGTTTTGCTTCAAGTTGCTCACCACTTTTCAACGTCACATGGGTACAGTTTTGCTCGCGCTCGATATCGGTAACGGAGTCAGGACAAAACAGCGTAATTGACTCGCTACTGTCTAATAATTCTTGATATACACGCCCAACATCGGCTAATTCTACAACATACCCTAGAGCTTCAACCCCAACCTCTTGCTTGGTAATCTCCGTCATCCCAGCATGAGAACGGTCAGAAACGTGGATATGTTCAATGGGTGTGACAAACGGTTCTACTGACGTCCAGAGCTGTAGTTGACGCAACAGATTGACAGTACCGTAAGACAATGCGATTGAGCGAGAGTCAAAACCAGGGTGCATATCTGATTGTGCTTTAAAAGGCTCAACGACGGCAATGCGGAGCTTTCCCTGAGACAAATGGTCAATCGCCAATGCTAACGTTGCACCAGCCATGGCACCACCAGCAATGACTACATCATATTGCTTCATACTAACCTCTGGACGGTCTACGATTAGTGAATAGTAGGTTTTTTGTCGCTGCTTTCAGGACGAACACCAAATTCAGCATGAATCGTTAGTACGCAAGCTTTGATGTGCTCAATCACTTGCTCTAGCAATTGCGCTTGTTCACCAAGATCGTCATCTTCATCAATGCCTAATTTGGCAATCTCTTCTAGATCAGCCAGTGCTTCTTTAGCGTCATCAGATGCTTTGTTAAGCGCAACGCCTGCTAGACCTAGCCCAGAAATAAAGTGGTTTACAAAGTCGGACACACTGTCGGCTAATGCGAATAAGCCTTCTTCGCCCGGCTCATCTGGCAATAGTAAAGACAGCTCCATTGATGTGCCAGTAAGCTCATTAACAGTAACGTTGAATATGCTCTGAGCAAAAGTGAGTGCTGTCGAGGGCCACCCCATCCCATCATTGGTGTAGTCAAAAAGAATCGGCTGCCAAGTTTGATCATTGATCGCCAATCCACCACTTAACATGCCAACAAATAAGCCATGTAACTCCGCCGGTGTCACAGCCAGGCTTGCCGATTGCAGTTCAGCAGCAATAGATTGGTATTCAGGAAGGGTGATTTCACTCATAACTTGGCTCATTCTTGCGTAATAATGTATTGGTATATCCTACCATCAAGGTTAGTGGTCTGAAACGGCTATCAAATTCAATTTTGGACAGCATTTGTTCAATTTGCCCAATTCCTGTGTGATCTCGTCATCATTTCTCTTTCTGTGATGGGAAATGCTTGAATCTTAATAGCGGTTTTCCTATAGTTTGCTCCTCGGTAGTTGTATGAAGCAACACCTTAGATAGCGCGAATATAGAGTTTATTCATCATGAGCAATCAAGCGATCGACGTTGAAATATTAGGCAAACTTACACGAGTGAATTGTCCGACAGGACAAGAAGAGTCTCTTGTTGCAGCGGCAAAAGATCTGGATCGCCGATTGAAAGAAATGAGCGAACGTACTAAGGTAACCAATGAAATCCAACTGCTGACCTTTGCTGCATTGAATATTTGCTATGAGTTGCACACCAAGTCATACGAATCCAATGGTCAACAGCAAGAAATTACTGAGCGAATGGAAAAGCTCACCGCGTCTTTAGAGAACGCACTAAGCAAAGTTACGCAAGGACAGCAGTAAATACAAAATTTACCCTGGGGTGTGCGTCAGCAGGATTTAAGTCCCTGAGCCGATAAGCAATACCTAAGGGTTAGTATTTGGTAACTATTGAGCAAGCTCGGCATGCACCGAGAAGCCTACGGTTGTCATTGCTGATCCGCCTTGAACCAGCTGGTTCAAGGGCCACAATCCTCAACGGCACCCTGGGGTATTCTCTCTATGTCAGACCTCTCTCGACAAGACTTCCGCAAACTGATTCGTGAAAAGCGCAACGCTCTGTGCAGTGATACACAATACCAAGCGGGAATCGACCTTATTACTCAATTTTCCCAACTTCCTGAAATCGATCAGGCGCAACATATTGCCATCTACCTTTCTGCAGACGGTGAGCTTGATACTAAACCGCTCATTGAATGGTTATGGCAACAGGGAAAATCGGTTTATCTGCCCGTCATCCACCCCTTTTCTAAAGGTCAGTTACTGTTTCTTCAGTATATAAGTGATGAACAGCTCGTCTACAACAAGTACGGCATCTTAGAGCCCAAGCTCGATATCAGACACCTCAAACCCGTTCGCCAGCTTGATTTAATCTGCACGCCTTTAGTTGGGTTCGACAGTATCGGACACCGCTTAGGCATGGGCGGAGGGTACTACGATCGTACTCTGTCACGTTGGTTTATAACTGGAGAGGGAGCTAAACCTGTTGGTATCGCTCATGACTGCCAACATGTAGAACGCTTACCAATTGAAAGCTGGGACATTCCATTACCTAAGATCGTGACCCCAAGCCAAATATGGCAATGGGAAAGTGACAAGTAAGCCGCTATAATCACGCCCGCAAACGTTAACGAACATCTATTCAGGAGATTGGCATGACTCAAGATGAAATGAAAAAAGCGGCTGGTTGGGCAGCACTAAAATATGTTGAGAAAGGCAGCATTGTCGGTGTTGGTACTGGCTCTACCGTGAATCACTTCATCGATGCACTAGGCACTATCAAAGATGATATTAAAGGTGCAGTGTCTAGCTCTGTCGCTTCAACTGAGCGCCTTAAAGAGCTTGGTATTGAAGTATACGAGTGTAACGATGTAATGAAGCTGGATGTGTATGTTGATGGCGCAGATGAGATCAACCCAGCACGTGAAATGATCAAAGGCGGCGGCGCGGCTCTGACTCGTGAGAAAATTGTCGCAGCAATCTCTGATAAGTTCGTATGTATCGTTGACGGCACTAAAGCAGTTGACGTACTTGGCCAGTTCCCATTGCCTGTTGAAGTAATCCCAATGGCACGCTCTTACGTGGCTCGTGAATTGGTAAAACTAGGTGGTGATCCAGCTTACCGTGAAGGCGTTGTGACTGACAACGGCAACGTGATTCTGGATGTGCACAATATGCAAATTACCAACCCGAAAGAAATGGAAGACAAAATAAACGGCATCGCTGGTGTGGTGACTGTGGGTCTTTTCGCTCATCGTGGTGCAGACGTAGTGATCACTGGCACACCAGAAGGTGCAAAAATTGAAGAATAAGTAACAGCCCAAAATGAACCTATCTGGTTCACTTTTCTGTTATTTCATTACATACGGTGCTGCAAGGCACCGTTTTTTATTCCTTTCTATAAGAAAATTATCTCTTATTCCGTAATTTTCTTACCCAAAGCAATTTTTTTTTGTTACTTTATTGAACAGAAGACGCACAGGGAAACGTTTGTCTTCCTACAAAACTGTTAATTATCCCCTTTTTAATAGTTTTGTCCAATGTGCGCCACATTAGCCCACCTTTCCATTTTAAGGACGAGAAAAAATGGCCAAAGTTTCACTGGAAAAAGAAAAGATTAAGATCCTCTTGTTAGAGGGACTCCACCCTTCTTCAGTTGAAGTTCTTCAAGCAGCTGGTTATACCAACATTGAATACCATAAAGGTTCCCTTCCGGAAGAAGAACTAATTGAAGCGGTAAAAGACGTACACTTCATTGGTATCCGCTCCCGTACGAACCTATCCGAAGAGGTAATCAATGCGGCGAACAAGCTGGTTGCAATTGGCTGTTTTTGTATTGGTACTAACCAAGTAAACCTAGACGCAGCAGCAAAACGCGGTATTCCTGTCTTTAATGCACCATTCTCTAACACTCGAAGCGTGGCAGAGCTTGTACTTGGGCAAATCCTTTTACTAGTGCGTGGGATTCCTGAAAAGAATGCACTTGCACATCGCGGTATTTGGAAGAAAAGTGCAGACAACTCTTACGAAGCTCGTGGTAAGTGCCTTGGCATTATCGGATACGGTCACATTGGTACGCAGCTTGGTATTATTGCCGAAAACTTAGGTATGCGCGTTTACTACTACGATATTGAGAACAAACTGTCCCTTGGTAATGCGACGCAAGTACATACCATGAGTGAACTATTGAACAAATGTGATGTGATTTCTTTGCACGTTCCCGAAACACCGGAAACGAAAAACATGATGGGTGAAGCTGAATTTGCTCGAATGAAACCAGGTTCCATCTTTATCAACGCTGCACGTGGCACCGTTGTGGATATTCCTGCACTTTGCCATAGCTTAGAAGCTGGTCACCTTGCCGGAGCTGCAATTGATGTATTCCCAACTGAACCAAAAACAAATGCTGACCCTTTCGAGTCTCCTTTACAAAAATTCGATAACGTCATTCTCACTCCACACGTTGGTGGTTCAACGCAAGAAGCACAAGAGAATATCGGCTTAGAAGTGGCGGGTAAACTGGCTAAGTACTCTGATAACGGCTCGACACTTTCAAGCGTAAACTTCCCTGAAGTGTCATTGCCAGAACACAGTGGTGAGTGTTCTCGTCTGCTTCATATCCACAAGAACCGTCCTGGTATCCTAACTCAGATCAACACCATCTTTGCTGAAGAAGGCATTAACATTGCCGCGCAGTACCTACAAACAGCCGCTGAAATAGGCTACGTAGTGATCGACGTTGAAACTGAGCGCTCAGAAGAAGCTCTAACAAAGCTCAAAAACATTGAAGGCACAATCCGTGCCCGTATCCTTCACTAAACAGTGAAACAGAAACGACAAAGGCAGGGGTTATGACTCCCTGCCTTTTGCTTTTTACTGTTTGCTAAGCCTTACTTTAGCTTATAAATGACATCGACTTGATCGCGAATGATCATAGTTGAATCTTGGTAGCTATTCGCTCCTTCTTTACTATCCATCGCCATTGAACGCATTAACACAGGCTGAACGTGCATCTGTCTGTAATTGATCTGCCATACATCGCCCAACTTTTTCTCAAAACCAGTCGCTAATGACCCTGCTTTTTCTCTTGCGTCCTTAATCGCAGCCATTCGTGCCTTTTGCTGATACTCGGCTTGGTTGCTTACCTTAAGTTGAATATTATCAACCTGATTAATTCCCGCTTCTAACGCCATATCTAGGTATTGGTTAAGGTTTTTCAGATCCGTCACCGTGACATCAATACTGCGAGATGCTCGATACCCAACAAGTTCTGCTTTCCCTGATTTAGGGTAATGGTACTGAGGAGCAAGGTATAAATTCGAGCTAGTAATATTGTCTTTTGATAAGCCGGCATCCGATAAGCTTTTTAGAAACTCTTCAACGGTTTTATCTACGGACAATTTCGCTTGTTCGGCCGTCATTGTCGTATCGACTACTTTTACAGAAAACGTAGCCATATCAGGTGTGGCCGTCACTTCGCCATACCCCGTTGTCGTAACATGAGCAAACTCTGGCGTATTCGCCAAAACTGAAGCACTGGTAAGGCTGAGTGCTGAAGCCAGCAAAAATGAATACAATTTCATTCAATAAATCCATCCATACAAAATTAAGTACTTAATCTCAGATTCCAACATCACTATCATGGCTGAGAAAGCGTGTGGTTTCATAATAGAAACTTCCGCCGATTATCCAAGCACCCATAGTGACTTCTAACACAACTTTGACTATGTAACATTGGCGTAATTTTTAAACAAAACACACTAAGTTAACGATATGCAGCTCTGACAAACTTATTGAGGTAGATGCTGCTGCGCATACCCCACTATCGCGTGTGAGATTTCTTGTAATACCCCAGTTTCTAACTGCCAGTGGTGCCAATAAATCCGATGGGACATTAAAAAACCTGGAGTCACATCAACCAACACACCTCTGTCTAATTCGTCGGTAATTTGCAAGCGGGGGATCAAGCAATAAGCAACACCAGCTAACGCCACTTTTAGAAACGCTTCAGAACTACTGATGTTGTGATGAATAACGCTGTCAGGATTGACGTTAAAATGCTCGGTAAGAAATGTTTTATGTAGATCATCATATTGGTCATATGAAACGGCCGGTGCTTTTGCCAATGTCTGATTATTTACGCCTTTAGAAAAATAACGCTGATAGAACTCTGGGCTCGCGACACAAACATAATCGATGCGACCTAAATAGTCTGCTCTGCATCCGGGGATTGGCTGGGACTCCAAGCTGATCGCTCCTGTCACTTCGCCACTTTTGAGTTTTTCAATAGAGCGGTATTCACCAAAGATAGTCAGTTTTAGTTCAACTTGACGCTGCTTCATAACATTTTGCAGCGCTGGCAGTAGCCATGTTGCAAGGCTATCTGCATTAGTCGCTAAAGAGAGTTGCACAGGTCGCGTACTGGTATCATTTTTTAGTTCGGGGAGAATTTCATGCTCTAGCAAGCGTACTCGCCGATAAAGACCCAACAATTTTTTACCAATTGGCGTTGGCTTAGGTGGCTGGCTTCGAATTAAAACAGGCTGCGCGAGAAACTTCTCTAACTGCTTGATACGTTGAGAAATGGCGGATTGAGAAACAAATAAATGCTCGGCAGCACGCTCAAAGCTACCCTGATAAACTATAGCGTCTAATGCCTCAATCCATTTGTAATCTAACCCTCGCATACCTTTCCTCTCACTCCTGATCAAACGCCTCCCGTTAAATTAGTCTATCTAATGTAAGATTAAAATCATTAATTATACTTATTTAGATAAACGCTTTATCTTTCCCTTTTCTGTAAATGTATTTGTTATTTTGAAGTGAGGTGAAGTGTGAGCTTGTGGGTTCTATTGCAAGGTTTTGGTTTAGGAGCATCAATGATCATTCCGATCGGCGCGCAAAATGCGTATGTTTTGAATCAAGGCATAAAGCGTAACCACCACCTAACAACCGCCACTATTTGTAGCGTGCTAGATATGATTTTCATCTCTCTAGGTATCTTTGGTGGTGGTGCAATTCTGTCTCAAAATGAAATCTTACTGACGTCGGTGACACTTGGTGGTATTGCTTTCTTAAGCTTCTATGGACTGCTCTCGCTTAAAAGTGCTTTTAAGCCAGAGAGTGAATCGGAATCAAAAGGGGAGATCGTAGCTCGAGGTCGTCGAACGGTTATTCTAGGTGCGTTAGCTGTCACTGTGCTTAATCCGCACTTATATTTAGATACAGTCGTTATTCTAGGTTCGATCGGTGGACAATTTGAAGGCCATGATCGCATTGCTTTTGCACTAGGTACGATTATGGCTTCCTTTGTTTGGTTCTACACTTTATCGATAGGAGCAGCCAAACTAGGTCCAACACTCTCTAAACCAAAAGTGAAAAAAACCATCGACATTGCAATCGCAATGATGATGTTCACAATAGCGTATATCTTAGCGAATGAGCTTATTGATAAGCATTGGTAATCACCAGGTAGTAAGGCAGCAAAGACATGGAGTCACTAAAACGTATTTATAACAACAATAGAGAGCGATTCAACGCGCTCTCTATTCCTTTTCGGGAATGGCAGCACGAAGCCATTTTAGACTTTGAGACAGATATACGCATTGCGAGAGAGCTTGGTTGGACGGGTACGCATACCAAAAGCCTCTTTTTAACACTCAAAGGACAAGGTTACGCGGTTTATCTGACAGATAAGGACTCGCGCCTCGATGCCAAGCAGATTAAAGCGATTACAGGTAAACGTCCCTCTATTTGTAATGACGATGAAATGGTCGAAGTGTTAGGTTGCGTACCCGGCGCGGTTTGCCCAATAGGCTTACCGGAAGACATCACTATCATTGTTGATACCAATCTCTATCAACATCAAGAGTTGCTGTATACGCCTGGCTTACCTGAGTTCACATTTGGATTTGCAGGTAAACATCTAAAACGCCTCTTACTTGCTGGTCATCACACCCTTTACGAAATATAAAAAAGCGAGGCCTATTGGCCTCGCTTTTGAATATCGACTGCTTTTGATTAAGCGTCGACTTTGTTCAGGTGAACATCCATTTGTGGGAATGGAATCTCGATACCATTTTCATCCAATGCTTCTTTAATACCTTGCATTGCATCAAAGTATACGCCCCAGTAATCTGCAGTTTTCACCCATGGACGAACCACAAAGTTAACTGAAGAGTCCGCTAACGTAAGTACACCAATTGTGATATCTGGGTCTTTCAAGATACGTGGATCTTTCTCTAGCGTCTCACGAATCACTTTCTTCGTTAGTTTAAGGTCTGCTTTGTATGAAACACCAATCACTAGGTCGACACGTCGTGTCGCATGGCGAGAGTAGTTAGTAATGGCACCGCCGATAACTGAAGAGTTAGGCACAACAACCATTTTGTTGTCTGGTGTTTTTAGAACGGTTTGGAAGATTTGAATTGCTTCAACACTACCCGCTACACCACCGATTTCTACGTAGTCGCCTGATTTGAATGGACGGAACGCAACAATAAGTACGCCTGCTGCAAAGTTTGATAGTGAACCTTGTAGTGCAAGACCAACAGCAAGACCTGCCGCACCAATCACAGCAACAACAGAAGCGGTTTGAACTCCTAATCGACCAAGAGCCGCGATTAGCACGATTACAAATAGCAAGTAACGAACAAGACCGTGAATAAATTCAACGACGGCCTTATCCATGTTTTTCTTTTCTAGTACTTTAGAAACACTACCAGCGACTGCCTTAACGATAAGATTACCGATAAACAGAATAAGCAGCGCAGAGATAATGTTCACACCGTACTGAACCAGTAGATCTGAATTGTTTGTCAGCCAAGTTTCAGCCTGAGTTAGACCATCCGTTAAAGTGGTATCGATACCCACCGATTCACCTGCCATAATTCTTATCCTCAAAAATAAAGAGATATAAATCCAATTGCCGTTAATTTATGAACCTTGTTTTTTAAAGGCTCTTTTCTAAAACAACATCCCTATTGCTCCACTGAACAGTGTCAGATTTTTGGCACAATATCCCAACTCTGACTTTTTTCAAAGTCAGAGTTTCGCAAAGATATGCAAAACAAGACTTTATCAGAGCTTTCTGACACTGACTTGTTACAGGTTACGCAATGCACTCTGATTTCGCCACTCTTAAGACTGATATTCCCATGTTTTCTTTAAAAAAACGTTAAAGGTGAGATATCTCACTAGCAAATACAACCTAACGCATAAAAATATCGGGAGAAAGCAGCGGGGAAGAAAGTGATAGACATAAAAAAACCCGCTCAAAGAGCGGGTTTTTAAGTAACTTAATCAGTAACGATTATAGTACGTCAACTGCGTTAAGGTCAGCAAATGCTTGCTCTAGACGAGTAACCATTGAAGCTTGGCCTGCACGTAGCCATACGCGTGGATCGTAGTACTTCTTGTTTGGTGCATCTTCACCAGTTGGGTTACCGATCTGACCTTGTAGGTAATCGTGGTTTTCAGCTTCGAACTTACGGATACCATCCCAAGTAGCCCACTGTGTATCAGTATCGATGTTCATTTTGATTACACCGTAGCCGATAGATTCACGGATTTCTTCTAGAGAAGAACCTGAACCGCCGTGGAATACGAAGTTTAGAGAGTTCGCTGGAAGACCGAATTTCTCAGAAACGTGCGCTTGAGAATCACGTAGGATAGTTGGAGTTAGTACAACGTTACCTGGCTTGTATACGCCGTGTACGTTACCGAAAGATGCTGCGATAGTGAAACGGTGGCTGATTGCGCTTAGTTTCTCGTATGCGTATGCAACGTCTTCTGGAGAAGTGTATAGCTCAGACGCATCCATATCAGAGTTGTCAACGCCGTCTTCTTCACCACCAGTACAACCTAGTTCGATTTCTAGAGTCATGTTCATTTTAGCCATGCGCTCTAGGTACTTAGCAGAAATTTCGATGTTCTCTTCTAGAGACTCTTCAGAAAGGTCGATCATGTGAGAAGAGAATAGTGGCTTACCAGTTTGCGCGAAGTACTCTTCACCAGCGTCTAGTAGACCGTCGATCCAAGGAAGTAGTTTCTTAGCTGCGTGGTCAGTGTGTAGGATTACTGGAACACCGTAAGCTTCAGCTACAGCGTGAACGTATTTCGCACCAGCAACAGCACCTAGGATTTGAGCTTCTTGACCTTCAAGTTTTAGACCTTTACCAGCAAAGAAAGCAGCGCCACCGTTAGAGAACTGAACGATAACTGGAGCTTTAACTTTTGCAGCTGCTTCAAGTACTGCGTTTACAGAGTCAGTACCCACACAGTTTACTGCTGGAAGTGCAAAGCTGTTTTCTTTTGCAACTTCAAATACTTTCTGAACGTCATCGCCAGAGATAACACCTGGTTTTACGAAGTCGAAGATCTTAGACATGGATGTAATCCTATTTATCTGTCGTTTTTAAACAAAACTTGTTAAGTTGAAAATCTTGCAAACGTTTGCTCACAACTGAGGCTATTCTAGCAGAGTTCCTCACACGTTGCAGCAAACAAGAAAGCGGGAGAATCACTCCCCCGCTTTGCTTTAATTACTTAGCGCGTGCTTCTAGCATTTCTACTGCTGGAAGAACTTTACCTTCTACGAACTCAAGGAAAGCGCCGCCGCCAGTAGAGATGTAAGATACATCCGCTTTGATACCGAACTTGTCGATAGCCGCTAGCGTGTCACCACCACCAGCAACAGAGAAGCCTTCAGAAGCTGCGATAGCTTCAGAGATACCTTTAGTACCTGCTTCGAAGTTCTTGAATTCGAATACGCCTACTGGACCATTCCATAGGATAGTCTTAGCGTTTTTAAGGATTTCAGCTAGTTCAGCAGTTGAATCTGGACCAAGGTCGAAGATCATGTCGTCGTCTTGTACTTCAGAAACGTGCTTGATTTCAGCTTCTGCGTTCTCGTCAAATGCTTTCGCACATGCAACGTCAGTTGCTACTGGAATTGCACACTCGTCCATTAGCTTCTTAGCTGTTTCAACTAGGTCTGCTTCGTATAGAGACTTACCAACGTTGTGGCCAGCAGCTGCGATGAATGTGTTAGCAATACCACCACCAACAACGAGTTGGTCAGCGATTTTAGATAGAGACTCAAGAACCGTTAGCTTAGTAGAAACTTTTGAACCACCTACGATAGCAACCATTGGACGAGCTGGCTTGTCCATTGCTTTGCCTAGCGCTTCTAGTTCGTTCGCTAGTAGAGGACCAGCACATGCTACGTCTGCGTGCATACCAACGCCGTGAGTAGATGCTTGAGCACGGTGAGCCGTACCGAATGCGTCCATTACGAATACGTCACATAGTGCTGCGTATTTCTTAGATAGCTCTTCGTCGTTTTTCTTTTCGCCTTTGTTGAAGCGAACGTTTTCAAGAACAACAAGTTCACCCGCATTTAGCTCTAGGCCATCTAGGTAGTCTTTTGCTAGCTTCACTTCGCAATCTAGTGCGTCGTTTAGGTAGTTAACAACTGGTTGTAGAGAGAACTCTTCAGCGTATTCACCTTCAGTTGGGCGACCTAGGTGAGACGTAACCATTACTTTAGCGCCTGCTTCTAGGCAGTGCTTAATAGTTGGAAGAGATGCGATGATACGTGCATCCGAAGTTACTTTACCGTCTTTTACTGGCACGTTTAGGTCAGCACGGATAAATACACGTTTACCTGCAAGATCCAGGTCAGTCATCTTGATTACAGACATGATGTGTCCTCTCAAATATTTAATAATTAAAGTTTTTGAAAACTCGGCAACCCTGCCAAGCCTGTTAATTCTTCAAACTGGTTATAGATATGGAGATATTATGGATTTATTTCAAGGCTAGAAATAAAAATTCTCCATCACTTCTTCGTCATTACTGTTCCACTTGCGAAGAAGCTTGCATTGCTAAGGCAGTATCCAGCATCCGGTTAGCAAAGCCCCATTCGTTGTCGCACCAAACGAGCATTTTTACGAGTTGCCCGTTACTCACTCTAGTCTGGCTTCCATCCACAATCGCACTATGGGGGTCGTGGTTAAAGTCGATGGAAACGAGTGGCGATTCAGTATAGTCAACAATGTTACGTAATGTACACTGAGATGCGTTAACAATGGTTTGATTTACGTCATTAACTTTCACATTTGTACTAATTGTGACACTTAAATCCATTGCAGTGACGTTAACCGTTGGAACACGAACAGAAATTGCTTCGAATTTGTTGGAAAATTTCGGGAAGATCCTTTCAATCCCCTTATGCAACTTAGTGTCCACCGGAATAATAGATTGGCTTGCAGCACGGGTACGGCGTAAGTCGTTATGATACGCATCAATTACTTGTTGATCGTTCATGGACGAATGAATTGTGGTAATGGTGCCAGACTCTATGCCGAAGGCTTCGTCTAATACTTTAATGATGGGAACGATACAGTTGGTGGTGCAAGAGCCATTGGAGACAACACGGTGCTCGTCTTTCAGAGTTTCGTGGTTCACGCCATAGATAATCGTATTATCTAGGTCGTTTGCGCCCGGGTGCGAAAACAGTACTTTCTTCGCGCCTGCTTCTATATGCGCTTGCCCATCCGCTTGCGAACCAAATACGCCAGTGCAATCCAAGACGATATCAACTTCTAAATCACGCCAAGGAAGTAATTCGATTTCGGAGAGATGGAGAATGCGAATGGAATCATATTCACCGCTGTCATGATGAACATGCAAATGTTCTTGGTCATGGGAAATTTTTTTACCAAAGCGACCATGACTGGTGTCATATTGCAGTAGGTGTGCCATCGCCTCTGGCTGTGCTAGTTCGTTTACCGCCACAACCTTGATCTGCTGGTGTTTTCCGCTTTCATACACCGCTCGCAGAACATTACGACCTATACGTCCAAATCCATTGATCGCAACCTTTAGCATTTATCCTTCGCCCTACCAAAAATTTCGTGTCACAGATACTACCTGATCAGGCTGACAAACGCACCTGTTGAATCAAAGTAAAGCAGGATTAAAAAAGGTCGAGACTATGCTCGACCTTATTACAACGATAGATAATTAAAATGCGACGTCTAAACCTAACCAGTAGCGACGACCATCTTCAATATATCCGTATTCTTCGTAACTGATTTCCTCGTCCAGCAAGTTATAGATAGCGCCTTTAATACGAGTATTGTCGGTTAACTGGTATGTCACACCGGCGTCCACAAAGGTATAAGCTGGTTCTACAATACTGTTTCTTGATGGGCCAGTAACCGGATCCATTTCTTTACCTCGGTACGTGACTTTCGCCCAGCTCTCTAGATCTGTTGTCGTTTGCCAAGTCACATCCACATTAAACAGATGCTTTGGTAACTGCTGCAGCGGCATGCCTTTGTATTCACCTGTTTTTTGCTCTGAGTCGGTAAATGTGTAGCTCGAGCTGAGGTAAATGGTTTCCGTTAATGGCGATGCTAAGGTCGCTTCAATACCTTGTGTGACCGCTTCGTCCACGTTAATGCGGTACGTTGGATCTGCACCCCATTGGTTTGGTCCATCTGTACAGATGGTATCTGGACAAACAACACGTGTGATCTTGTCTTTGAACTCATTATGGAACGCAGTCAAAGAGACATCTAAAGCAGAGTCACCTTGATACAAGACACTGATTTCTTTGTTTAGCGACGTTTCAGGGTCAAGGTCTGGGTTACCGTAGATATTACCGCCGCCACTGACTTGCGCCCAACCAGGAGTAATTTCACGTAATTGCGGAGAACGGAAACCTGTTGCCACGCCACCTTTCACAGTCCAAGACGGGTCAACTCGCCATACACCATAGACACGCGGACTAAAGTGCGCGCCATAGTTTTCGTCATGATCTAGACGGCCGCCAAGCGTAACGCTAAACGGATCAGCAATTCTCCATTCATCTTCAATGAAAACAGCCCACTGCGTATTCGATGTTTCAGTCTTCGATGACGCTTTGTTGGAGGTGAAATCCTCAAGCTCTGCATGAGTAGCGTCCACACCCGTCGTCAACGTATGGTTTCCAATACCAGTCACCAAGCTCGATTTGAACGTGGTGTTGGTGATCGTCATCTCACGAGATTTGTTCTCGCTCTCTTCTCGCTGTAAGTAAGTATCTGAAATTCCCACCGAATCCCAATCACCGTTGTGGCTTACCGTTACGTAATTACGACGATATTCATTCAGTGAATCTTCACACCCACCACGACACCCTGTGGTCGGCACTGAAAGGCCCACATTGCCACGACGACTTTGTGCCGACGTGCCGCCCTCTAATTGCACCGAGTGGCGATCATTAATCTGGTAAGTCAGTTTTGAAGAGATACTCTGCATATCTTTATCTTCATAACCGTATTCGATGTCATCTTCTTCTCTGGTTGTGTACTGACCATATACTTGGAGAGATAAATTTTCAGCCAACGGACCATTAACGAAAAAGTTCGCGCTCTGCTCTCCACCTGAGCGGCTATTCTCTTGTAGTACCGTGCCCAGTTGAACATTACCCGTCCACTCTAACGCATCTTTTCGTGTGATGACGTTAATCACGCCACCAATCGCATCAGAACCGTAAAGCGTCGACATTGGACCGCGAATAACTTCGATTCGCTCAATCGCTTGAAGAGGAGGTAACCAACCTTGTTCGATACCAGGACCGTCACTATTTGGACGAGTTTCACGCGTGCTTTGACGTTTACCATCGACCAGTATCAAAGTGTATTTAGAACCCATACCACGGATACTAATGTCGGTGGTATCACCACCACCTGTCACGACAACACCTGGCACACTTTTTAGTGCATCAGTCACATCGCGGTAATAACGGGAGTCCAACTCCTCACGTGAAATCACACTAATACTTGCAGGCGCGTCCGCTTGAGATTGCTCGTAGCTTGATGCAGTTACAACCACTGTTTCCATTTTAGAAACTGCATCATTGGCAAAAACATGAGGGACACTGACGAAGGCTAAAATACCAGTTGCGGTAATAACTGGCAGTCTAAGAGTAGACATCTACATCTCCATAATTGATAATGATTATTATTTTCGAAAGTGAATTATTCACAAATAGAATGAGATGCATAGTGAGAGTTATGGAACGGTTCTTTCCATTTATGGAACTCGTACATAACGCAGTAAGGAGTAAAATAAATATGCACGACTTAGCATCAATTAGAGCCTTTGATGCGCTCAATCAGCATAAAAGTTTGACAGCCGCTGCTAAAGCCCTTAATCAGCCAAAATCAACGCTAAGTCGTCGCTTGGCACAATTAGAAGAAGACTTCGGTCAGGCTCTAACCGCCAGACAAGGTAATCGATTAGTTCTGACAAGAGCTGGAGAAATCTTTGCCCACTACAGCCGCCAGATTCTTGAGTTAAGTGAAGAGAGTTATGATGCACTTCAAGGTTTAACGAACCAAGTTTCAGGGCCACTGCATATTGTTTGTCACACTGCCTTAGTTAGAAGCTGGCTCGGCGGCGTACTCAATCGTTTTCTTGCTGATAATCCCGATGTTAGAGTTCAACTTACCAGTGACTTTTCTGAGGCGCATCATGACCCAGATTTGTTCATCTGGCTCGGCGAACGTAAAGAGCTAGACTGGCGAAAAGAAGTGCTGGGGGTATTTCGCTATACGCCTTTTGCCTCTCCAAATTATCTAAAACAACATGGGCCTATACCGCACCCCAAAGAACTTGAAGCACATCCATGGATCGATTTTGGTTCAGTGCAAGAAAATGGATTGATGCTAGCACACCCTCAACACGGTGAGTTCTTTTTAGAACCCTTTGTTAGTCGCTTATACAGCGACAACATAGCAATGCAAATAGACAGTATCGCGAATGGTCATGGTATTGGACTGCTGCCGACTTGGACAGCATGCGGCTATGAGAAACATCACCCAGGGCGAATCGCACCTTGCTTAGAAGGTTGGCTTTCTGAGCCTATTTCCATTAACTGCTATACACCAGCAGGACGACCACCACTGCGCTTATCCGTACTTTTAGACTGCATTCACCAAAGCATTCCACAAGGTTGGAAAACCTGACAAAAATAAAAAGGCCATCATAATGATGGCCTTTCTAACTTTAGCATCTAACAGTTGTCGTTTACGTTCGACTGTTTAGACGGTCCTGCAATTACGCTAGCAATTCTTTTGCTGTGTTCACTACGTTTTCAGTCGTGAAGCCAAACATCTCGAATAGCTGACCAGCAGGTGCAGATTCACCGAATGTTGTCATACCGATGATGCGACCGTCGAAGCCAACGTACTTGTACCAGAAATCAGCAATGCCCGCTTCAATAGCGATACGTGCCGTTACGTCTGATGGCAGTACAGCTTCACGGTAAGCGGCGTCTTGTTTGTCGAATGCATCTGTTGATGGCATTGAAACAACGCGTACTTTCTTGCCTTCTGAAGTTAGTTGCTCAGCGGCTTTCACTGCAAGCTCAACCTCAGAACCTGTTGCGATAAGGATTAGCTCAGGCTTACCTTCGCTATCTTTCAGGATGTAAGCACCTTTCGCGATGTCTGCGACTTGTTCAGCAGTACGCTCTTGTTGCGCTAGGTTTTGACGAGAGAAGATAAGTGCAGTTGGTGCATCTTTACGTTCAATCGCTAGTTTCCATGCAACTGCAGACTCAACTTGGTCACATGGGCGCCATGTGCTCATGTTTGGAGTTACACGTAGAGACGCCATTTGCTCAACAGGTTGGTGAGTTGGGCCATCTTCGCCAAGACCGATCGAATCATGCGTGTAAACTTGGATGTTCTGAATTTTCATCAGCGCAGCCATACGCATTGCGTTACGAGCGTATTCCATGAACATTAGGAATGTTGCGCCGTAAGGAACGAAACCACCGTGCAATGCGATACCGTTGATGATAGCAGTCATACCGAATTCACGTACACCATAGTGGATGTAGTTGCCAGAGAAGTCCTCCGTTTCTAGAGACTTAGAACCAGACCACATGGTCAGGTTAGAAGGCGCTAGGTCAGCAGAACCACCCATAAACTCAGGAAGCATTTGACCAAACGCTTCTAGTGCATTTTGCGATGCTTTACGTGATGCAATGTTCGCTGGGTTTGCTTGGAGATCAGCAATGATTTGGTTCGCTTTTTCTTCCCACTGTGCAGGAAGTTCGCCGTTTAGACGACGTTTAAGCTCTGCCGCTTCAGCAGGGTAAGCTGCAGCGTATGCTTCGAATTTTTCATTCCAAGCTGCTTCTTTCGCGGCGCCCGCTTCTTTTGCATCCCACTCAGCGTAAACATCTGCCGGGATCTCAAATGGGCCGTACTCCCAACCTAGGTATTCGCGAGCCGCTTGGATTTCATCGTGACCTAGTGGTGCACCGTGACAGTCGTGCGAACCAGACTTGTTAGGAGAACCGAAACCGATAATTGTTTTGGTACAGATAAGCGTAGGACGTGGGTCCGCTTTTGCTGCTTCAATTGCTGCGTTGATCGCGTCTGAGTCGTGACCATCGACTGCTGGGATTACATGCCAGCCGTACGCTTCAAAACGCTTAGGTGTATCGTCAGAGAACCAGCCTTCAACGTGACCGTCGATAGAAATGCCGTTGTCATCCCAAAACGCGATCAGTTTGCCTAGACCTAACGTCCCAGCAAGAGAGCATGCTTCATGCGAGATACCTTCCATTAGACAGCCGTCACCCATGAACACATACGTAAAGTGGTCAACGATATCGTGACCTTCTTTGTTGAACTGTGCCGCTAGTGCTTTCTCTGCGATCGCCATACCAACAGCGTTAGTGATGCCTTGACCTAGAGGACCCGTTGTTGTCTCGATACCAGGCGCGTAGCCGTACTCTGGGTGACCTGGGGTTTTTGAGTGCAATTGACGGAAGTTTTTCAGATCGTCAATAGATAGCTCGTAACCGCTTAAGTGCAGTAGAGAGTAAATAAGCATTGACCCATGACCGTTTGACAGCACAAAGCGATCGCGGTCGGCCCACTCTGGGTTTGAAGGGTTATGGTTTAGGTGAGAGCGCCAAAGAACTTCAGCGATATCAGCCATACCCATTGGTGCGCCTGGGTGGCCTGAGTTAGCTTGTTGAACACCATCCATGCTTAGAGCACGAATTGCATTGGCAAGATGTTTACGAGACGACATGTCTGCTCCTGAGTACATTAAGCGAAACGAAAAGTAGGTCATAATTCTCTCAAAGCCCTGTTGGGTGTGCAAACGTTTTCCAGTCCAAAACCTCACAAATATTGCACCTTTCGCGCCAAATCGTTCGAAGTTCTTAAAATTATCAATAAATCAGGCAAACGTTTGGTTATAACAAAAACCAAAAAAGAGCTTGTAATTCGAGCAATCAAATTTAGAATAGACGTCTAGATGTAGATACACCTACAAAAATTAGTATTAATTTGCGCTGGAGAGTTTATCATTCCCCAGTTTTAAACCAGATATAGTGGAGCTAACATGGCTAAGCACCTGTTTACTTCTGAGTCAGTATCAGAAGGTCATCCAGATAAAATTGCAGACCAGATTTCTGATGCGGTTCTTGACGCGATTCTAGAGCAAGATCCAAAGGCTCGTGTTGCATGTGAGACTTACGTTAAAACCGGTATGGTAATGGTGGGTGGTGAAATCACGACTTCAGCATGGGTAGACATCGAAGAGTTAACTCGTGAAACCGTTCGTGAAATCGGCTACGTACATTCAGATATGGGCTTTGACGCAGATTCTTGTGCGGTACTAAACACAATCGGTAAACAGTCGCCAGATATCAACCAAGGTGTTGATAAAGCTGACCCTAAAGAACAAGGTGCAGGCGACCAAGGCATCATGTTTGGTTACGCTTGTAACGAAACTGAAGTACTAATGCCAGCGCCAATTACTTACTCTCACCGTCTTGTTCAAAAGCAAGCAGAAGTTCGTAAAAACGGCACACTACCTTGGTTGCGTCCTGATGCAAAATCTCAGGTAACATTCCAATACGATCAAGGTAACATCGTTGGTATCGACGCGGTTGTTCTTTCAACTCAACACTGTGACTCAATCTCAACTTCAGACCTGCGTGAAGCGGTAATGGAAGAGATCATTAAGCCAGTGCTACCTTCTGAGTGGATCAACAAAGAAACAAACTTCTTCATTAATCCAACCGGTCGCTTCGTAATCGGTGGTCCTATGGGTGACTGTGGTCTAACTGGTCGTAAGATCATCGTAGATACCTACGGCGGCGCAGCTCGTCACGGTGGCGGTGCGTTTTCTGGTAAAGATCCATCAAAAGTTGACCGTAGTGCAGCATACGCAGCACGCTACGTAGCGAAAAACATCGTAGCCGCAGGCATGGCTGACCGTTGTGAGATCCAACTTTCTTACGCAATCGGTGTTGCTGATCCAACGTCTATCATGGTGGAAACGTTCGGTACTGAGAAAGTATCTCACGACATCATCATTGAAGCGGTTCGTCAATTCTTCGACCTACGTCCATACGGTCTACAAGAAATGCTTAACCTTCTTCAACCTATCTACAAGAAGACAGCGGCTTACGGTCACTTCGGTCGTGAAGAATTCCCGTGGGAAGCGACAGACAAAGCTGCACTTCTACGCGATTTCGCTGGCATCAAATAATCAAGCCAAGCAAGAATCAATCAAGCCCTCGCCTATGGCGGGGGCTTTTTATTTTCAGCAACTTTTATCCAGCCATTTCGGCTCATACCGCCCTGCCCCACAAAGCAGTCCTGTTTCTCCCTCATTTTTATACCGAATAAATTTTAAGCAATTATTTGTAAATTATCCCATCTCCGCCAATAGTTAAAATATTGTTAACTCCAATTTAAATAGAGACGTCGGATGCTGGCGACTGTGGAAGCAACACTTAAGTAAAGACATGAGTCAGGCATCTTTATGGCCGATACCAAACTAAGCCAATGCTCAGATGTAAACTTGAAAAAGTCGCTTCAAGTTTGACTGAACAAAAACCGCTGTCAGTTGGTATAAGCGGATAATGTGGGAATAAATCAAGGAGGAGTTATGCCTCGAACTGTTAATCCATCGGACTTCCACAACAAACGAAAGGAAGTGCCAGACAACGAATACGCCAGAACCATACCGTGCAATACGGTCAATCTTTCTGCACCTTTTCATTGGCTCGCATTAGGTCTGCATGACTTCGTGCGAATGCCGCTTATTAGTGCTTTCTATGGCATCTGTTTTATGGCTGCTGCGATAGGCATTGTTTTGCTCGTACAGTGGCAAGGCACACACTTAGTCGTCATGCCCAGTTTGATTGTTTACATGTTAATCGGTCCGTTTCTCGCGCTGGGCTTGTATGATGCCAGTTGGGAGAGAGAGCGCGGACACAAAGCAAGCTTGTTCCATTCAATGAAAGCGATCGGTCGTAACTCAACATCTCAATGGGCGTTCGCCGTGTTACTCGCAGTGTGTATGATATTTTGGATGCGCATTGCCGCTCTACTTCATGCACTCTACCCTTCTGTTCAAGGGGCACCTTTAAGTGAGTTCCTACCCTTCCTTGTCATCGGCTCTTTAGTTGGCTTTGTTTTGGCTTGTGTGGTGTTTAGCATTTCAGCCTTTTCTATTCCTCTCATGATGGAGCGTCGCGTAGACATGATGACCGCTGTATTTACCAGCTTTAATGCAGTGAAATCCAACATTCCAGCAATGATTGTTTGGGCAGCGATCATCTGTGGCGGTATTCTTATCGGCTTTGCGACCTACGGGATCGGAATGTTGTTTACCATGCCAATTCTAGGCTACGGTACATGGCACGCTTACCATGCCACCATCAAGAAAAAACACACACCATAATTAACTGATGCTATGATCTGGCCCTCGCAAATGCGGGGGCTTTTTTATTTGATTTATCGAGGTGAATTGTGGATATAGAACTCAGCTATAAAGCCAAGCAAGTGATGGCGGGCTGTATCGCGATGGCAGAACAAGCTTTCAAACGTTCTTTCCCGATTCCAACAATCACCTTCGACGTCCGTGGGAAAGCGGCAGGAAAGGCCTACCTTCAATTAAATCAAGTACGCCTAAACCCTGTTTTATTTCGCGAAAACACCCAAGCATTCTTAGATGAAGTCATTCCTCATGAAGTAGCACACCTGATTACTTATCAGGTTTACGGGCGAGTTAGGCCTCACGGCAAAGAATGGAAAGGCGTCATGGAAGCCGTATTTAACGTACCAGCCAAAACCACTCACAACTTTGAAGTAAAATCCGTTCAAGGTAAAACCTTTGAGTATCGTTGTGGTTGTATGACCTACCCTCTATCGATTCGCCGTCATAATAAAGTACTGCGCAAAGAGGCGACGTACTCTTGTCAAAAATGCCGCCAACCACTTAACTTCACCGGCATTCAGTTATCGTAGCCCTTACCTCATAGTGTTACTTGCGTTCCCAAAATAAAGATCGAGTTGATCAAAACCTTCCCTTCGCCACTTATTGTTAACTTACTCATCACTAAAGCTATTTTATGCGTGTTATCATGAATAAAGTCATACTTTATAAAGACTTTTATCATGAAATACTTATTCTCTCTGTTGCTTATCGCGCTTTCTAGCACTGCGATTGCCGCGCCACCGAGCTCATTCTCTGCAGCCAAACGTGAGGCGGTCAAAATTTATCAAGACCACCCAACAAGCTTCTACTGTGGCTGTAACATTCAATGGCAAGGCAAGAAAGGCTTACCCGATTTAGCCTCTTGCGGTTACCAAGTCCGTAAACAAGAAAAACGGGCTGCACGAATCGAATGGGAGCACGTTGTTCCTGCGTGGCAATTTGGCCACCAGCGTCAATGCTGGCAAGATGGCGGACGTAAAAACTGTAAGAAAAAAGACAAAACTTTTCGTTTGATGGAAGCAGACTTACACAACCTAACTCCTGCTATTGGTGAAGTAAACGGTGACCGTTCGAACTACAACTTCAGCCAATGGAACGGTATGGATGGCGTGAGTTATGGTCGCTGTGAGATGCAAGTGAACTTTAAGCAGCGTAAAGTCATGCCACCAGACCGTGCGCGTGGCTCAATTGCTCGCACCTATCTATACATGAGCAAAGAGTACGGTTTCAAACTGTCGAAGCAGCAAACGCAATTAATGAGTGCTTGGAACAAAACCTATCCTGTCGATAAATGGGAATGTGAGCGTGACGAGCGCATTGCAAAAGTACAGGGCAATCACAACCCATTTGTTCAAGAAGCCTGCCGCGCACTGTAACCTCCGACCTCGAAGCGTTTCAATTACTGATATTGAAACGCTTCTTGCCCCTTGTTTTTTCGGTGCAAAGCATCCATGTTAGGGTTTAAGTTTATTCTCTTGCTGGAAATCTCATGCGTACCCCTCGAATTTATCATCCAGAAACCATTCATCAACTTGGCTCACTTGCTTTAAGTGACGACGCAGCAGGCCATATCGGTCGTGTTTTGCGCATGAAAGAAGGCCAAGACGTTCTCCTTTTTGACGGCAGTGGCGCAGAGTTCCCAGCGGTTATCAGTGAAGTCAGCAAGAAATCAGTTTTGGTTAACATCACCGAGCGTGTAGAAAGCAGTATTGAATCCCCTTTAGATCTGCACCTTGGTCAAGTCATTTCACGTGGCGATAAGATGGAGTTCACCATCCAAAAGTCTGTTGAACTTGGCGTCAATACCATCACTCCTCTGATTTCTGAACGTTGTGGCGTCAAGCTTGACCAAAAGCGTTTTGAGAAAAAACTCGCGCAATGGCAGAAAATCGCCATCAGTGCCTGTGAGCAATGTGGGCGTAATGTCGTGCCCGAAATTCGTCCAATTATGAGCTTGGAAGAGTGGTGTCAAGAAGAGTACGATGGTTTAAAGCTTAACCTTCACCCTCGTGCTAAATACTCAATCAACACTTTGCCAACCCCGGTTGAAAAAGTGCGCCTACTGATCGGTCCTGAAGGCGGTTTATCGTCTGAAGAGATCGAGATGACTCGAGAATACCAATTTGAAGAAACGCTACTCGGCCCTCGCGTTCTGCGCACCGAAACAGCGGCTCTGACAGCAATTACAGCCTTACAAGTTCGTTTCGGCGATCTTGGTTAAACGGAGAAAAATAATGATCAAACTCGGTATCGTAATGGACCCAATCTCGTCCATTAACATCAAAAAAGACTCTAGCTTTGCCATGATGCTTGAAGCGCAACGACGCGGCTATGAAATCCACTACATGGAAATGAATGATCTGCATCTCGATCAAGGCGTTGCCATTGCAGATACTAAAGTGGTGGAACTAAAAGAAGATCCAAACGGTTGGTACGAGTTCAAATCAGAGCAAACTATCGAACTGTCTGAGCTAGACGCGGTGCTAATGCGTAAAGATCCTCCGTTTGATACTGAATACATCTACGCGACTTACATCCTTGAGCGTGCAGAAGAACAAGGTGCACTGATCGTTAACAAGCCTCAAAGCTTACGTGATTGTAACGAAAAGCTGTTTACAGCATGGTTCCCAGAGCTGACACCTACAACGATCGTGACGCGAAAAGCAGAAAAAATTAAAGAATTTCGTGAAAAACATGGTGATGTCATCCTGAAACCGCTTGATGGTATGGGTGGCGCGTCCATCTTCCGTGTGAAAGAAAACGATCCAAACGTCTCTGTGATCATCGAGACATTGACTAACCACGGTCAAAACTACGCAATGGCGCAAACCTTCGTGCCAGATATCAGCAACGGTGACAAACGTATCTTAGTGGTAGATGGCGAACCTATGCCTTACTGTCTAGCACGCATTCCTGCTAAAGGCGAAACGCGCGGCAACCTAGCCGCTGGTGGTACTGGTGAAGCTCGTCCGCTAAGCGAAACCGACCTCAAAATTGCGCAAACCGTTGCTCCGACATTGAAAGAAAAAGGCCTTATCTTTGTTGGCCTTGACGTAATTGGCGACAAGCTAACAGAAATCAACGTCACCAGCCCAACCTGTATTCGCGAAATTGAAGCAGCTTTTGATATCTCAATCACAGGCAAGCTGATGGATGCGATTGAGCGTCGAGTAAAAGGCGAATAACTCAAACTGTATTACAGTTAATAGAGAGCGTAGTACATTAACTTAAGCAAACTCATGCACATACCTAGATGGTAAACTGTATGATGTTTGCTTAAGGGCATTTACGAGAGTTAAGGGTCAGTATGAGTATGAATCTCACAAATCACTTTTTGGTTGCCATGCCTGGGATGAAAGATCCGTACTTTCAAAACAGCGTGATCTACGTTTGTGAGCACAACGAAGACGGCGCTATGGGGCTGATGATCAATGCTCCTGTTGATATCACCGTCGGCAACATGCTCAAGCAGGTGGAAGTTCAGCCAGTACACCCGCGCCTATTTGAAGCCAGTCTAGATAGACCAGTCTACAATGGCGGCCCAATCTCGGAAGATCGTGGTTTTATTTTGCATAAACCCAAAGATTACTACGAGTCCAGCGTCCAAATGACCGACGACCTCGCGGTAACCACTTCGCGAGATATTCTTTCGGTGTTAGGAACAGAAGCAGAACCAAGTGATTACCTAGTGGCACTTGGCTACTCCGGTTGGAGTGCAGGCCAATTAGAAAGTGAGCTGGTCGAAAACTCTTGGCTCACCATTGAAGCGACGCCTGAAATTATCTTTAATACACCAATCAACGAGCGTTGGAAGAAAGCGGTCGAAAAGCTGGGCATCGACCCAAGTCACCTTTCAGCAGACTCTGGACATGCTTAGTCCAAATATACAGTTACATTAGATAGAGACACCTTATGTCACGCACAATTATGGCTTTTGACTTTGGAACCAAAAGCATTGGTAGCGCTATTGGCCAAGAAATTACTGGTACAGCTTCCCCATTAAAAGCCTTTAAAGCCAATGACGGTATTCCAAACTGGGACGATATAGAAAAGCAAATCAAAGAGTGGCAACCAGATTTGCTAGTGGTCGGTTTACCGACCGATCTGCATGGTAAAGACCTTGAGACCATAACCCCTCGTGCACGAAAATTTGCTAAGCGTCTGCAAGGCCGATACGGATTGCCTGTTGAACTGCATGATGAGCGTTTATCTACTGCAGAAGCTCGTGCGGAGTTGTTCAGCATGGGCGGCTATAAAGCCCTATCGAAAGGTAATGTTGACTGCCAGTCAGCAGTGGTGATTCTAGAAAGCTGGTTTGAAGCCCTTTGGGATGAGTAAACACTTCAAGCACAATGAAAAAAGGTTGGCTCCTGCCAACCTTTTTTGTTTCTGGATTGGATTAATCCATATCGATCTTAACGTTCGCCAAACTGCCCGTAGAGAATGCTTCACCACGCTGCGTTTTCAACATCAAGCGCAGATCATTTGCCGAGTCGGCACTATGTAGTGCATCCTCTTCGCTGATCTTACCTTGCATCACTAACTTATAGAGAGATTGATCGAACGTCAGCATACCAAACTCATTTGAGCGAGCCATGGTTGACTTCAACTCATGTAAATCTCCGCGACGAATCAAATCCGACACACGTGGGCTATTTAGCAAGATCTCAAATACACCATGACGTCCCTGCCCATTTTTATCTCGGATCAACTGCTGACCAACCACGCCTTTTAGGTTCATCGACAAATCGAACAAGAATTGTTCTTTTTGATCTTTCGGTACCAAGTGAAGAATGCGCTCTAAAGCTTGGTTGGCATTATTGGCGTGCAACGTTGCCATACACAGGTGACCCGTTTCGGCGAAGGTCATCGCGTATTCCATTGTTTCACGGCTACGGATCTCACCAATCAAAATCATATCTGGTGCTTGGCGCAGCGAGTTTTTAAGCGCAACTTCATAGCTTTCCGTATCTAACCCAACTTCGCGTTGAGTCACGATACAGCGCTTGTGTTCATGCACGAATTCGATCGGATCTTCGACCGTCAAAATGTGCCCGGTTTTATTGCTGTTTCGATAGCCTGTCATCGCCGCCATGGTGGTCGATTTACCCGATCCAGTAGCACCGACCACCAGCACCAAACCACGCTTAGCTATCGCCAAATCTTGCAACACTAACGGTAACTTTAACTGCTCAAAAGTAGGAATATTGGTTTCAATACGACGAATCACTGCGCCTGGTAACTCGCGTTGAAAAAAGGCACTCACACGGAAGCGACCACAATCTCTCACAATGGCAAAATTCGACTCGCGACTTTTACGAAAGTCCTGACGCCGATCTGGTTCCATAGCGCTATCGAGTAATGCAGCCACATCACTCTCGGTGAGTTTTTCCCCTTGCGGACGCAATTCGCCATCCACACGAAATAGAATTGGCGCTCCAACCGTGATGTAAAGATCCGACGCTTTCAGCGCCAGCATGCCTTCGAGAAATTTATCTAGATCCATCTTCCGTATTCACCATTATCTGTATGAACGTTACGAGAATTGCTGCACTTCTAATCCGATCTTGCTATCGACCTCTTCACGAGCAACCATGCCTTGCGCCATTAACTGACGAGCATTTTGCTCCATGGTTTGCATGCCGTGAGCCGCACCTGTTTGAATGATCGAATACATCTGCGCGACTTTGTCTTCGCGGATCAAGTTGCGAATCGCAGGCGTTGCCATCATAATTTCATGGCATGCAATACGGCCACCACCATTACGCTTCAGAAGCTTTTGCGCGATAACCGAACGAAGGGACTCAGATAGCATCGAGCGAACCATATCTTTATCACTACCAGGAAACACATCGATAATACGGTCAATGGTTTTTGCCGCCGAGCTGGTGTGCAACGTCCCGAAAACTAAGTGACCCGTTTCTGCCGCCGTTAAGGCAAGGCTGATGGTTTCTTTGTCACGCATCTCACCAACCAGAATAACGTCTGGGTCTTCGCGCAATGCACTACGCAAAGCATTTTGGAAACTATGGGTGTCACGGTGAACTTCACGCTGGTTGATCAAACATTTATTGTTGTTGTGAACAAATTCAATCGGATCTTCAATTGTGAGTACGTGCTTGTTGTGATTACGGTTAATGTAGTCAACAATGGCTGCTAAGGTCGTCGATTTACCTGAACCTGTTGGGCCAGTGACCAGAACTAAGCCTTTTTCAGCGTTCGCAATTTTTTTGAAGATCTCTGGCGCTTCTAGCTCTTCCAGAGTTGGAATGCTACTTGGAATGGTACGGAATACTGCCGCACAACCGCGAGATTGGTTGAAAGCGTTGACACGGAAACGGCCAACGTTATGCAACTCAAAAGAGAAATCGACTTCGAGTTTTTCTTCGAACTCACTGCGTTGGGCATCGTTCATGATTTCGAAAACCAAACGATGCACTTCTTGGTGTGTAAACGCTGGAATGCCTAGTTTTCTCACATCCCCATCAATACGAACCATTGGTGGGACACCTGCAGAAAGATGTAGATCCGAGGCATTATGTTTTACACTAAAATCCAGTAACTCAGTGATATCCATTTAAAATCCTTAAGTCTAAAGTACAGCTATGAGTAGTATTCAACAAAATATTGAACATATCACCTCTCAAATTCGATATGACGAGCAAAAATGTGGTCGAACTCCAGAGTCAGTGCAACTTCTAGCGGTAAGCAAAACTAAACCTGTCGAGGCAATTCTCGAAGCCTACCGAGCGGGACAAACCGCCTTTGGTGAAAACTACGTTCAAGAGGGCGTCAGTAAAGTTCAGCACTTTGCCGAGCATTATCCAGATAATCGAATCGAATGGCACTTCATTGGCCCGATTCAATCCAATAAATCGCGACTTGTTGCTGAACATTTCGATTGGGTTCACACCATCGATCGAACCAAGATTGCTCAACGCCTGAATGATCAGCGGCCAAGCGAACTTAAACCGCTACAAGTTCTGATTCAGGTTAACACCAGTGGTGAGGCATCTAAGTCTGGTGTCACTGAAGCGGAAGTATTCGAGCTGGCGGAGTTGATTTCTCGCCTACCCAACCTCACTTTAAGAGGGTTAATGTCGATTCCTGCCAACGTGTCTGACTACGAATCACAACTCCGTGAATTTCAGAAGTTGGCTACGTTGAAGCAAACACTCGAAGCACAGTTCCCAGAAATCGATACATTATCAATGGGAATGAGTGGTGATATGACCGCTGCAATCGAAGCTGGTAGTACAATGGTTCGTATTGGAACCGCTATTTTCGGCGCACGAGACTACAGCTAAATCAACAAAACGCTCACTCGCGACATAAGTTATGTCGCCAATCGTTAGAGCGTAAATGCGCAATCATCTTACTCGCCAATAGGAGCAGTAAGTAACAGCGGTGCCATTATACACCTGAGCGCACAACAAATTCTAAATATCATGATGGAAATCAGACAAATGGAACATAAAAAAATCGCCTTCATTGGTGCTGGCAACATGGTGAGAGCCATTGTTTCCGGCTTGGTTGTTAACGGATACCCAGCGCAAAACATTACCGCAACGGCTCCTTCAGAGGCTCGTCGCCTTCTGCTAGAACAAGATTTTGGCATCCGTACCACCAGCGATAACATCCAAGCTGCGACCGAGGCGGATGTGGTGGTATTGTCTGTGAAACCGCAAATGATGGCGGATGTCTGTAAACCACTGCAATCGATCGATTTCACTAATAAACTGGTGATTTCTATTGCCGCAGGCATCAACTGTTCTCGATTGGATGATATGCTAGCCACCAAATTGAACTTGGTTCGTGTTATGCCAAATACGCCATCGCAACTTGGGTTGGGTATGAGTGGATTATTCGCACCAATTCATGTAACCGAGCACGACAAAGCTTTTGCCGCAGAGTTAATGGAAGCGGTCGGTAAAGTATGTTGGGTTGAGCAAGAGTCAGGTATCAATAATGTGATTGCCGCTGCGGGCAGTGCTCCAGCATACTTCTTCCTGTTTATGGAAGCGATGCAAGCAGAAGCGATTGCGCAAGGCTTTGATAAAGAGACCGCTCGACTATTGGTTCAGCAAGCTGCATTGGGCGCGGCCAGTATGGTGGTTAGCAACCCAGAAACTGAGCTATCGACCCTGCGTGAGAACGTAACTTCGAAAGGTGGGACAACGGCAGAAGCACTGCGTACATTCAACGAACATCAACTTTCAGATATTGTCGCTAAAGCCATGCAAGCTGCTGTGGCTCGCGCGGAAGAAATGGAAAAACTGTTTTAATTATTTGGATGAACTCCGTTTAGTATCATCCATCACTTGTTAAGGGTACCTTATGAATTCAATGAGTTTTCTCATCTCAACCCTATTTGACCTGTACATCATGGTCGTAATTTTGCGAATTTGGTTGCAAGCTGCGCGCGCAGACTTCTACAACCCATTCTCGCAATTTATAGTAAAAGCGACTCAGCCGGTCATTGGTCCACTGCGCCGCGTTATCCCTTCCGTGGGGAATATTGACCTAGCAACCGTGTTGTTTGCCTACGTGTTGTGTGTGCTTAAATTTGTCGTGCTTATCCTAATAGCTTCGAACGGTTCCGTCTCTTTCAGCGCTGACTTCTTATTCTTGGGCTTACTATCATTAATCAAAGCCGCTGGTGGCCTATTGTTCTGGGTACTATTGATCCGTGCAATTTTGAGCTGGGTAAGCCAAGGCCGCAGCCCTATCGAGTACGTATTCCATCAACTGACCGAGCCAATGTGCGCTCCAATCCGTCGTATTCTTCCGGCTATTGGTGGTCTTGATTTAAGCGTACTGGTGTTATTTATCGGCTTGCAGTTCGCGAACTTCTTAATGGGCGATATCATTGGTCCAATTTGGTTCCAGCTATAATGTCAGCTGCAGTTTGGCAAGATGGTGAGGACATCATCCTGAAGCTCTATATTCAACCTAAAGCTAGCCGCGATAAAATCGTTGGCTTGCATGGTGAAGAGCTAAAAATCGCCATTACTGCTCCACCTGTCGATGGCAAAGCTAATGCACACCTAACTAAGTTCTTAGCCAAGCAGTTTAAAATCGCTAAGGGCTTGGTTCACATAGAAAAAGGTGAATTAGGACGGCACAAACAAATTCGGATAGAATCGCCTACCCAGATACCGACAGAAATTAAAGCCATCATATGATGGCTTTTTATTTACGATTTTGTACCACACTTACTAATACCAACGACTGAGTACGCATTTTTTACCTCCTGACCAAGGTAAAATTGCAGCTATGGTTGTTTTATAACAAGTGCTTTGAGGAAGTAACAATGAGCAAATGGATTACCGCATTACTGATTAGCCTGTTGTCGTTACCAAGCTTCGCCGATCAGTTTAAAAATATGAAAGATATCGAAGTACACTATGTCGCGTTTAACTCAACATTCCTAACACCCAAAGTCGCACGTAGCTACGATATCAAACGTAATGGATACCTCGCTGTGGTTAATATTAGCGTGTTAGATAGAGCTTCATTGGGTAAGCCAGCATTAGAAGCAAAAATTGCTGGACGCGCGAAGAACCTTATCGGCCAAACTCAGACCTTGACCTTTCGTGAAGTCAAAGAAGGCAATGCGATATACTATTTAGCCGAACTGCCAATTACCCACGAAGAAACTTTTACTTTCGATATTGACGTAAAAGCTGGAAACAAAGGCTCAGGTAAGCTTAAATTCACCCAGAAGTTTTATGTTGAAGAGTAATTGGGTTGTGATGTTCCAAAAGCTTTTGGATCTAAGCAGGCTAAAAACCACTTATTAGTTAAAGAATATCTAGAGGAGAACGATTTGTTCTCCTCTATCACTATTAAAAGAGATTCCCATGAAAAAAATTGTGCTAGCAACTGGTAACCAAGGCAAAGTTCGTGAAATGGCAGATTTGTTGTCTGACTTCGGCTTTGAAGTATTAGCGCAAAGTGAATTCAATGTATCGGAAGTAGCTGAAACGGGTACAACTTTCATTGAAAACGCAATCATTAAAGCTCGCCATGCCGCACAAGAAACAGGGCTTCCTGCCATTGCAGACGACTCTGGATTAGAAGTCGATTTCTTAAAAGGCGCTCCGGGCATTTACTCTGCACGTTACGCAGGCGAGAGCGCATCTGATCAAGAGAATCTAGTAAAATTGCTAGCGGCAATGGAAGGCGTACCAGAAGCAGAGCGTACAGCACGTTTCCACTGCGTATTAGTCCTCATGCGTCACGAGAACGACCCAACGCCTATCGTCTGTCACGGTAAATGGGAAGGCCGAATTCTAACTGAAGCACACGGTAAAAATGGCTTTGGCTACGACCCAATCTTCTTTGTTCCTGAAGACAACTGTGCGTCAGCCGAACTTGAACCTGCACGTAAGAAACAACTGTCTCACCGCGGTAAAGCGCTCAAGTCGTTGTTTGCTCAACTGTCTGAGCAAGTGTCTCAGTAATCACGAGCGAATTAGACCATGTTAACGCCCCCAGCACTCAGCTTGTATGTACACATCCCGTGGTGTGTGCAAAAGTGCCCGTATTGCGACTTTAACTCTCACGCGCTCAAAACCGAGATTCCAGAAGAAGAGTACATCAGTGCCCTTTTAGAAGATTTGGATACCGACATTGAGAAATACCGACTTAACGAAGCGCCACGTCCACTGCATTCAATCTTCATTGGTGGTGGTACGCCGAGTTTGATTTCGGCAGAAGGCATCGAGCGTCTACTTAAGGGCATTGAAGCGCGTATTCCGTTCAAGCCTGAAATCGAAATCACCATGGAAGCGAATCCAGGCACCATCGAAGCAGAGCGTTTTGTTGGCTACCGCAAAGCTGGTGTAACGCGTATCTCTATCGGCGTGCAAAGCTTTGAGCAACAAAAGCTTGAGCGTTTGGGGCGTATTCACGGCCAAGACGAAGCCGTCAACGCTGCTCAGCTGGCGCACCAAATCGGTTTGAACAGCTTTAACCTCGATCTCATGCACGGCTTACCTGATCAAAGCATCGAACAAGCCTTGGCAGATTTGGACAAAGCGATTGAGTTGGCACCGCCGCACTTGTCTTGGTATCAGCTGACCATCGAACCAAACACCATGTTTTACTACAAGCCACCAACGCTACCTGACGATGATGACTTGTGGGATATTTTCGAGCTCGGACACCAAAAACTTGCAGCTGCGGGTTATGTGCAATATGAAATCTCCGGTTACAGCAAGCCGGGCTATCAGTGTCAGCACAACCTCAACTACTGGCGCTTTGGTGATTACCTTGGTATCGGTTGTGGCTCTCATGGCAAACTCAGTTTTACCGACGGACGTATTATTCGAACGACAAAGGTAAAACACCCGCGAGGCTATTTAGCGGCTTATCAAAATATGGTCAAACCTTATCTGCATACAGAACATGTCGTCGCGGATGAAGATCGTCCATTCGAGTTTTTTATGAACCGATTCCGCTTAATCGAAGCCTGTCCGAAGCAAGATTATGTGGACACCACGGGCTTACCGCTCAGTACGGTTCAAGAAACCATCGACTGGGCGATAGAAATGGGCTACCTGAGTGAAACGGCTACCCATTGGCAAATTACTGAAAAAGGGAAGCTCTTCCTTAATGATTTGCTCGAAGCCTTTATGGCCGAAGAAAGCGAAGACTAACGCAACCCCTGACCCGTCCTGATATGGGTTGACACTTTTTAACTAAAACGCTCGATGTACTTCATCGGGCGTTTTGTATTTTAA
>NZ_JAWOVC010000018.1:0-108342 GCF_033339735.1 Vibrio sp. 2033 | reverse complement strand
GAAAGCACCGGTCTTGAAAACCGGCATACGTTAATAGCGTATCTAGGGTTCAAATCCCTATCTCTCCGCCACTTTTAAAAAAAACCGCTGTTCTTACAGCGGTTTTTTTTATCTGCGGTTTTTTTTATCTGCTGTTTTTTAACCGCTGTTATCGAAACTTCTAATTGGTTTTTCTCTAGCTCTTTCTCCAAGTTTTTGCGTACCTACTTTGGGTTTAGTTTACGCAGTAATACCTTCAATCGAAGACATTTCCATACGTCTCATTTGGGCTTCAAATAGAGCTTTGTTAAGTCTCAACGTGGGATGCTTAAACGCATTTTGATAGAGTTCCAGTCTAAATACTGCGGATGCACTTGGAGAAAAAAATGAAGCTACTTTACTGGTTAGATGAATGGCAAGCTCTTACTCAACAAGAACAAGAGATGGCTTTACCTATCTCTGGCTACGATTTACTTGATGATGTGTTTGTGAAGTATGAACTCGTCGATCTTAACAAGCCATTGTTGTTCACATTTTCTCCTTCCGGTACTGATGTGCAGGTACAAGATTTAACTCCGGATTTTTCTCCTTGGGGCTACGAGCTCGGAATACAACAACAAGTAAACATTATTGCCTTTCAACATTTAGGACAAAGTAATTGGTTCCGTAGTCGGAATTTGATTTTCTTTCTGGAGCAGCTATCTGAGTTGCTTCACCCCTTCAAATGTCGTTTGGGTTATGGGCAAAGTCGAGGTGGCTTTGCAATTAGCGCGTTTGCTAACTTGCTGAAACTAGAACATCTTTTGTTGTTTTATCCTGTTAGCACAAAAAATAAAGCGTTGGTGCCTTGGGATGATCGGCCGAGTACTGAGCTTGCTCAGCAGTTTGCTTGGGAAAGCGGCTACCATGATCGAGATTTGGGCAATGCCAAAGGTTATATTATTTATGACCCATCCAATCGCATTGATTGTCTTCATGCTGAACGTTATCCAGAGCTTACCCATTTAAAAGTCGTCGGTATGGGACACGGCACTCAATCCACACAATTAGATAAATTAGAATTTTTTAATCTGGTGGCGCAGGAGTTTGTTCGCCATCAAACCTTAGATATTGACCAATTTAATAAGCAAATTCACGCTTTGTTTTAAAAGAGGACTGATATCAGAGTCCCCTGTAACCAGGGGGAGATGATCACACACTAAAAACTAGATTTTTAACACAATTGCTAGGCGCAATTTAGATGGAGGATTAATGAAGTTACTGTACTGGTTGGATGAATGGCTGGCTCTTTCTCGTGAAGAACAGCAAACCAGGCTACCGATGTCCGGGGAGGACTTACTTGATGATGTATTTGTTAAGTATGAGTTTGTCGACCGCAATAAACCGTTGTTGTTCACCTTTTCCCCTGCTGGTACGAATCTACAAGTACAGGACTTACACTCAGACTTTGCGCCTTGGGGCTATCGCTTAGCCCAGAAACAAAAAGTAAATATTATTTCATTTCAGCACCTTGGGAAAAGTAACTGGTTTCGTAGCCGTAATTTAATTTTCTTTCTAGAGCAACTGTCGACTTTACTTGAGCCCTTTGAATGTCGTTTAGGCTATGGACTTAGCCGCGGTGGTTTTGCTATTGGTGCCTTTTCCAATCTATTAAAGTTGGATCAAGTATTGATGTTTCACCCGGTCAGCACAAAAAACAAAGTTTTGGTGCCATGGGATGATAGGCCAAGTACTGAACTAGCCCAACAATTTGATTGGGAAGGAAAGTATCACGACCTTGACCTTGGCGATGCAAAAGGCTATATCATTTATGATCCAACTAATGAAATCGACCGCCTTCACGCCAAACGCTACCCAGAGCTCACTCACTTAAGAGTCTTCGGGATGGGGCATGGTACCCACGCGACGTATTTGAATAAATTCGGTTTTTATAAGCAAGTGGCCGTAGACTTTATACGTTATCAGAAGATAGATATAGCGCAGTTTCGTCATCAGACCAAAACGCTGCGCTTAAAAGAAGATTACTATCAGTGCCTTAACAAGGCGAATGCGAGCTCACAGCATCGTTTAAACTTACTGAGTACCGCTCATAATGTACTAATTGAAGAAAAGAAAGAACATGTGAAGGAGCATCAAGCACAAATCGATATTCAGCCACTTGTTGATATTGCACTTAAGCATGAGTATGACAACCCGCAAGATGCAGTACAGCTTTTGGAAGTCGCTCAGCAGTTGGTTCCGAATGATCCCGTTGTGGAGCACAAGTTGCAGCAACTGTCGTAACGTTGAGATGTAATGCGGACGATATTGGTCGAAATAGGTCAGTGGCTTTTGTCGCTGGCCTTTTTAATAGCTTATGGATTGATATTTCGATGAAATCTAATGAAGCAGTACAAAATAAAAAGCCCAAGCAAATGCTTAGGCTCAATAAATGTTAATGCGAGTTTTAAAACTCTTTTGGCGCAAAGCCTGTCATCACATCAAGGCGAAGTTCTTTACCAACTTTTGTTAATGGGTGAACGATTACTAAGCCGCGTACGCGTTTTTTCAGTTTGCCGATGTCCGCTTGTTCTGCTTTGGTGATTTCACGAGAGAAAGGCATATCAAGTAAGCTTTTACGTTCTTTGTTCAGCTCATAGTTTTGCTTGTGCTTTAACTGGTTAAGCTTTTTGGTAAGCTGTTCTACTTCATCCGTGAACTTTGTAATCATTTCGTGATCACCACGAGAACGTGCCGCATCAAGTTTACGTTGGCATGTATCTAAACGGTTGTGCAGCTTTTGAATATCAGTTTTTATGCTCATGGTAATTTGGCTCAAATTTTAAATAGTCGAGGAGTATAGCATAGCTGAGATCACACGCTCTACTATACTTCTCGATTGTCTGGCTTTAGTTAATCAGTTCATTGCCCGATACGTTACCAGAGAAAAAGGCTTCGACGTTATCAAGCGTCACAGAGGCAATATTATTCAGTGCTTCGTGAGTCAAGAATGCTTGGTGGCCAGTAAACAGCACGTTATGACAAGCCGATAAACGGCGGAAAACATCATCTACAATGACATCGTTAGATTTATCTTGGAAGAATAAGTCTTTTTCATTGTCATACACGTCTAGGCCAAGCGCACCAATCTTACCTTGTTTCAACGCTTCTATCGCCGCTAGTGAATCTAGCAACTCGCCTCGACTGGTGTTAATGATCATTACACCATCTTTCATTTGCGCGAAGGCTTTTTCGTTCAATAAGTGATAGTTTTCTTCACTCATTGGACAATGGAGAGAGATAATATCCGCATTAGCGTAGATTTCTTCAAGCGAACAGTAACGGGCTCCCATTTCTAGCGCTAATGGGTTTTCGTAGGGGTCGTAGCAAAGCAGTTCCATGCCAAGCCCTTTGAAGATACGCATCGTCGCGATACCAATCTTACCCGTACCAATAACACCAACGGTTTTTCCGAAAAAGTTAAAGCCAACAAGACCTTCTAGCGAGAAGTTGGCGTCACGTGTGCGTTGGTAGGCCTTGTGAAGACGGCGGTTTAGGCACATCATTAAACCAACCGTGTGCTCTGCCACTGCTTCTGGTGAGTAAGCAGGAACTCGAACCACTTGTAAGCCTAGTTCTTTGGCTGCTTGTTGATCAACTTTATCATATCCCGCGCAGCGCATAGCAATAAGCTTGGTCCCGCCCAGAGAAAGCTGTTTAAGGACAGGAGCTGAAAGATCATCATTAACAAACGCACATACAACATCACTGCCGTGCGCCATCTTGGCTGTTTTTTCGGTTAGTCGGAAGTCGTGATAGTGAAATTCAAAATCGCGGTTATTTTTAATTTTATTAAAAGAGGCTTCGTCGTAGGATTTTGCACTAAAAAAAGCAATGTTAATCATGGTTCCCTCTCAAAAAGTACGGACTTTATAAATAAATATGCTTATAAAGTAATGCAACTTAGCCGCAATGAATAGAGAAATCTTCTCTTTGACTTTGTTGTATCAAATAACGATAAGAAGTACGCCTTTCAGCGAGTGCTATCTTACGGTTCCGCATTAGATACTGTTTGCTTTACGAGCCTTAACTGACTAGCATTATCGCTCTTTTCTTGTTCACTTTATTAGCTTAGGCGTTACGACAATGTCAGTAAAATGGTTCTCTATGTTCTTGTGTTGTGTGTTTGCTTCGGGCACTCACGCAGCTGTTGACCTTGTTAAAGTCGACAAGTCTAAGCGTCGAATGTATTTGATGGAACAAGGAGCAGTGCTAAAAGAATACCGAATTGCTTTAGGAGCGAACCCGCAAGGACATAAACAAGAAGAGGGAGACAATCGCACGCCAGAGGGCGAATACACTCTAGATTATGTTATAGAGGACTCTGCTTTTTATCGTTCTGTGCATATCAGTTACCCTGATGCGATTGATACGTTGGAAGCGAAGCGCCGAGGTGTGTCCCCTGGAGGGAACATCAAAATTCATGGCTTAAAAAACGGTGAGAGTCAGTTGCCGATTTATATCCAAAGTTTTGATTGGACTAATGGGTGTATTGCGATTACCAACGAGGAGATGGACGAATTTATCCAGCTTGTCGAGATGGGGACACCAATTCAGATTGAGTGGTAATAAAAGGTCCCCTTTAATGTTCTGGCTCTTATAGGCTATGGCATAAAGCGCTGTGGATGATCACTAAAAATACCGTCTAATTGAGGTAGGTATTTCAGTTTATTTGGATTGTTTACCGTATAGCACATCACTTTGTAACCGGCTTGTTGGAGTTTGTTTATCTGGCGAGTACGAACCCAGTTAATGTTTAGGTTGCAGCTATAGGCACTAACTTCCTCCAAAAGGCGTTTATCTTTTCTCGTAAAGAATTCACTTAACACACCCAATCGGTAGCCACTGCAGTATTTGTGCATCGCTCTAATGACGTCATGACTAAAGCTCGATAGGAGTACATTCTCTTGCGGCATTGGACTTTTTGTTAACGCATTGGCGAGAGTCTGCGCCACTTCTTCCGCTGGATGGTTGTCTACTTTAACTTCGATATTCAAGTTAAGCTTATTCTCAGTAGCTAAAGTGAGCAGTTCATCTAGTGTCACGATCTTCTCGCCTGAAAAGTCTGTGCTAAACCAACTACCGAAATCTAATGCTTTTAACTCTTCCAGGGTGAGCTCATCAACACGCCCTTGTCCATTGCTGCATCGATTGACGGTATGATCATGGCAAACCACTAAAACATTATCTTTGGTAGGTTGTATATCCACTTCCACCCACTTCAACCCCAGGTCAATGGCTGCCTGAATGCTTATTTTTGTATTCTCAGGGTATGAACCTGCCACGCCACGGTGACCAATTAATAACGTTTCCATTCGCTTTATCTTTTGCTTTGCGGTTGCCAGATTGTACTCGTTTTTTCTATGAAGATATATCTAGGTGCATATTGTTAGGAACTTTTAGTAAAAGTGAACATTAAACCCTAATAGTACGTTGCTGCTTCTTGGACTGAGTCCTGTGGACTTAAAGCCTTAGAGTGTGTAGTTGTTTAATTGGTAAATGAGTAATAAAATGCGAACCATTTTTATTTGAATGGTGAGTGGTAATGTCACGAGTTTTGATAGTCGATGATGACGTTCCTTTGTGTGAGCTGTTAGAAGCGGTTTTGCAAGAGGAGGGCTACATCGTCTCTTCTGTGCATTGCGGTGAAAGTGCGCTGCAATATATGGAAAAAACGCCTGTAGATCTTGTATTGCTTGATGTCATGTTACCAAACCTTAACGGCATGCAAGTTGCTCGTAGGATCTGTCAGCGCTTCGCGACACCTATTCTAATGCTTACCGCTCTCAACGATGAAAACTCGATGCTTGATGGTTACCAAGCGGGGGCCGATCAGTATATCGGAAAGCCTTTTAATGTCGCTGAGCTTCTAATGCGCATCAAAGCGATTCTTCGTCGTGTTGGCTTAGAACGTCAGCGTCAGACGATGTGTAGTACCGTTCAAACGATCAGTGACCAGCTTAATAGCTTACCCCTCACAAGTACGGAAGCTGAACTATTGAGCTACTTGGTAAAAAACCAAGGAGTCGTGATTTCAAAAGCAGAGCTTCAAACCGAAGTGTTAAAGAAAGAGCTGAGTCCTTTTGATCGCAACCTTGATATGCACATCAGTAACATACGTCGCAAGTTAGTTGAAGCGGGGCTTTCCAAGCAACATATCAAAACCTTCCGTGGCAAAGGTTACAGTTATTTAGAGGCTGTAAACCGTTAATGAAGCTCCGGTGTCCACCTTTTATTGCAAAACGTAAAGACAGCTTAGCGTTCAAGTTATTTAGTTGTATGACCGCAATTGTCATTAGCATTTTGGTCGTGCAATCCTTAGCGGAACAAGCTCTGGTGAAAGCCATGTTGAAAGTGCCCGATAGTGTGCGAGAAGAAATGCTAGACCTTGCACATCAAGCCAATGTATTGATTGAGCACGGAGACATGGACGAACTTGCTGACTGGGCAAATGCGCAAAACTTTTATTTATTTGTGTTGAATGAACATCAGCAACCAGTTACGCACCGTCTGATGCATCCGCACTTCGAGTTCAAACTTCAATTTAAGAGAAGCATTGATGATCAACTTGAGGGGAAAGTGAATCGCCCCATCATCAATATTCCTTTAGTTCATGGCAATACTTTAGTGATTCAATTGCCACATCGACTGCACCCTGCAAATGACTTCATTCTGTATTTCTCTATTCTCAAAGTCGTGATTGCAGTGGTTATTTTGGCGCTCTTTTCGCTGCTAATGGCACGTAACTTACAGCAACCATTGGATCGATTGAGAGAAGCAAGCAAAAAGCTATCTAATGGCGATTTTAATGTTAGTGTCGTGAAAGAGCTGAAGTCGAGCACGCGTGAGTTTAACGAGTTAGCGCAAGACTTCGATCACATGACGCAACAGATTCATTCTCTCGCTGAAAAGCAGCGACTGCTTATAAGAGATGTCTCTCACGAATTGAGAACGCCGTTAGCGAGGCAGAACTTGGTTCTGCATCTTTTGCGAAAGCGTGTTGGAGAAAGTGAGCAAAGCCTAGTGACAAGGCTAGAAGATGAAGCAAAAGAGCTAAACCATTTGATCAGCGATATATTGGAGTTCAGTCGCTTGGAAAATGCGCGCTTCGACAAAGCCACGAAACGCTGTGATTTAGAAGTTTTGCTCTCCCCGCAAGTAGAACGTTGCAAAATAGATTTGAAGTCAGAACAGACGTTGTCTTTCCGCTCAGAAGCTGTATGTGCTAAAGCCATTTGTGAAGAAACGCTGGTCATTCGTTGTTTGAACAATCTTATTGGTAATGCCATTAAATATTCAGGACAAGCATCTCAGATAGAAGTTTCTCTGGAAAATTATGTCAAAGAAGGGCAGCAATTCACCACCATGTCAGTATCTGATAATGGGCCTGGTATTCCAGAGAACAAGCTGGTCGATATTTTTGATCCGTTTACACGCTTAGATGCTTCTAGAGATAAAAAGCTTGGTGGCTACGGTTTAGGTCTTGCGATTGTCAAAGAATCCATGCGTATTATGGGTGGATCCGTTACGGCGAAAAATCGTGAACAAGGAGGTCTGAGTGTTACTTTGGTGTTCAAGCAGTAAGTATGGTTAAGTCTTATTAACCGTGATGTTGATCACGTTATTGTGGCTCGTCATCAGAGAGTACTTTACAAAAGTTTGCAAATGCAAAGAATGTAAATTTAATGCAAATGGTAATACTTATCACTTATATTCACCCGCGAAATAATTAAGAGGGAATCGCATTCAACAAGCATGTGACCCGAAAAATAATAATCGGAGTGAAAGGATATGTTTACTAAGAGCCATTTGGCGCTAGTGATCGGTGCGGTGTTAGCAACACCTGCAGTGGCGGACGTTCAAACAGACGAACATGTAGTTGTAGAAGGTCGAGAGTTCGGCTACAAGGCGGATACAAACAGTACAGCAATGCGCATGGAAATGACGCAGCTGGAAACGCCAGGACAAGTAGCGGTTATCGATGAAACGGTAATTGATGAGCAGCGTGCAAGTACACTTGGTGAAGTGCTACGTAACGATGCAAGTGTTAGCGCGGGTGGTACAAGCCGTAACCGCGAACGTTTCTCTCTACGTGGTTTTGAGCTTAGCAGTTCAGACGGTTTTCTTCGTGATGGCCGTCAACACTGGTCACACTACCGTCAGCCAATTGAGCTTTTAGAGCGTGTTGAAGTGCTTAAAGGTCCATCAGGCCTGCTATACGGTAAATCTGAGCCGGGTGGCTTAGTAAACATGGTTTCGAAAAAACCAACAACTCAAACACAAGCTAGTTTGAGTCAAGATCTAGGTTCGAATGATCACTCACGTACTGTGCTTGATGTGAGTGGCGCGCTAAATGATGCAGAGACACTGCGCGCGCGCGCAATTTTTGCCAAAGAAAGCTACGGCTCTTGGCGCAGATACGGTGATGGCACTGAGCCAGAAACGGATCGTACGGTAGCAGGCCTAGTGGTTGAGTACGACATCACCGACAACTTTATGGTGTCAGCGCATTACGATCGCACGAAAGACGATGGTAGCGTGGACTCTGGCGCATACATTGTTGATGGCAAAGCGGTTCGCGGTGATAAGTACATTTGGGATGCGCAGTGGTCTGAAATTGATAACGAAGTAGAAAACTACGGTGTCGATATTAATGCGCAAGTCACGGATAACGTGAACGTAAAAGCAGGTTACAACCGCCAAGACTTTAAGCGTTTTGATGTAGAGTCTTACCCTAAGTTTGATCAGTATGAAGAGTTAAATACGATTAAGCATCGAGGCAACGATCGCTCCGATAATTGGGTATTTGATACTGCATATATAGATGTGACGACGGACTTTACTTTGTTCGGTACGGAAAACACGTTGTTAGTGGGCGCTAACTACTTAGATTACAGTTATGATCGCTTTATGGCATTTCATAATGAGGCGAGTATTGCGCCAGGAGAAACGGTGCCTAAGCCTAGCTATCGTAGTTCGAAGAAATCACCAACTGCTGAGTACGATACTTGGGGTATCTACGCGCAAAATATGATGACGATTAATGATTACTGGCAAGTGCTTGCAGGTGTTCGTTATGACGAAAAGCGTGATGATGAACTGACCGAAAACCAGGTTTCTCCAAAATTTGGTGTCATTTTCCACCCATCGACGAATGGCTCGGTTTACGTTCAGTATTCTGAAAGCTTCATGCCTCAAGGTGAAGTCAGCAACGGTAGTCGTACCTACATCAATGAAGGTGAGAAACTCGACGCTGAGCGTGGTATCTCTTATGAAATCGGTACGAAGTGGGAACTGTTTGATCAGCGTTTATTTGTATCTGGTGCTGTGTTTGATATCACGTTAGAGAACATCTCGCTGGATGTTGAAAGCGGCAAAGACGCGGGCGGCAATCTCCTACACAAGAAAACGCAAGGTGGTGAGCAAGTTCACAAAGGCGCTGAGTTAATGGCTCAAGGTTTTGTGACCCCAGAGTTGTCGCTAACCGCTTCTGCAATGTATTTGGATGCAGAGCTTAAGAAGGCAGAAAGATATGAGGGCAACCGCCCTGTAGACGTGCCAGAGTTCTCGGCAAGCCTATGGTCTAGCTACAAGGTTCAAGACAACACTAACTTAAACCTTGGTTTGATTTATGAAGGTGATCGCTACGGTGATGCAAAAAACACCTTCAAGAAAGATGGCTACGCTCGCGTTGATATGGGCGTGTCATACAAACATAAGTACGATGAAAACTTGGATATCATCGCTCGATTCAATGTCGAGAATTTATTCGATACCGACTACTTCGCAGGTGGTGGTAGCACGAATGGCGAGCAAAAAGGTGCGAGTGGGGTTGTGGTTGGAGAAAGCCGCAACTACATGGCAACAATCCAGTTCAAGTACTGATAACAATTTGATTATTAAAGGGGAAGGGTAGTCTTCCCCTTTGGTCGTTTTTGGAACACAGAAATATAACTCGTATGAATCTAATGAAATCAAGTATCGCTCTGTTGATATCATCGGTTTTGATTCCCGCTCACGCGGCGAACTTAAACGATGCACAAGCTGTGCAGAGTAAAACAAACCAGTCGTCGGCGGTAAGCCAAAAACGTATTGATGCAAGCGCAGAAAAATCACTTACTCTAGAAGCTGAAATTGAGCAGCTGCAAGAGGAAGTCGGTAACTTGAAGATTTATCGCGATCATCTTGCAAGCCTTGTTGAGAGCCAAAATCAAGAAGTTGATAGCTTGAACGAGCAAATTGAGCAGATTGCTCAAACTCGTCAAGGTGTCGTGCCTTTGATGTATCACATGCTTGAAGGCTTAAAAGCGCTCGTTGCTAACGACAAACCTATACGCAAAGCGCAACGTGAGGAACGAATTGCAAAGCTGGATTCCATGATGACGCGTGCAGACGTTGCGGATGCAGAGAAGTTTCGTCGTATTTTAGAAGCGTACCAAATTGAAATGGATTACGGCACCAAGCTTGGCGTTTACCAAGGCAAGATTAACCTGGGTGACAATGAAGCTGTGGAGGCGGACATTCTCTATTTAGGGCGTTTGTCTTTGGTAGCACGTAGCTTATCTGGTGAGACATTCTGGAGCTGGTCACAGCAACAACAAGCATGGCAACAAGTGGGTTCTGAGCAAAAATCAGAGCTAGATAAAGCGTTCGCTATGGCGAATAAACAGATCGCGCCGAGTATGTTAACTCTGCCAGTGTCGTTAACCGCTGCGGAGGGCAAATAAATGATGAAAAAATGGTTATCGGTTGCACTAATCTCGACAGCCGCATTAATGCCTCATACAACTGTTGCTAGTGATGCGTTGTTACAAAAGGCGCAGCAAGAAAATCGTCAACAGCAATCGCACAATGTCACGCGTGAATCAGGTTTTAAGAAAACAGAGCAAGAGCTACAGGCTATAAAGAATAAATTGGCCGCAGAGCGAGCTGCTCTTCAAGCAGAAGCGGATTCATTAAGTGTTACTTTCGGTGAAAACGAAGCGGAACTGGCGCAGCTAGAAGAAAAGCTACGTCTAGAAACCGGGAGCTTAGGTGAGCTATTTGGCGTCGTTCGCCAGAACGCAAAAGAGCTAGAGTCAGAGCTCAAGAGCTCAGTAACGGGTGTAGATGCAAACTCATATCAGAAAGATATCGATGCTATTGTTGCGGCTAAATCACTGCCAACGTTGACCCAACTTCAGGCGATGTGGCACAGCATGGAAGAACAAATCAAAGCAAGCGGTGAAATGGCAAACGTCTCTTTCACACTGCTAAATGGCGAAGGTCGTGAACAAACGGTTAATGGTGTTCGTCTTGGTTCTATGGCGCTGCTGGATGAGACTGGCTACGTTAAGTGGAATGGTCAACGCGGAGACGCGGTAAACTATCTTCGTCAGCCTGAGAACGGTCCAACAGCGAATACTATTTCCTCTGGTGACATTGATGCACTTGTCATTGATCCATCACGTGGCATTCTTCTTGAACAGCTTGCAAACTCACCGACTTTGGCTGATCGCCTAAATGCGGGTGGCGTTGTCGGTAAAATAATCCTTGGTTTATTGGCTATCGGCCTATTGATTGCGCTCGTACGTGGTGCATCACTGATGATTTCGCGCCAGAAAATCATGAAGCAACTGAAAACCCCAGCGCAGCCAGGAAACAACCCTTTGGGTCGCGTGCTTGCGGTATACCAGAAAGACAAGCATCGCAGCGTAGAAGCGTTAGAACTACGTCTTTTGGAAGCTGTTGTTGATGAGCAAACCCACCTAGAAAAAGGGTTGTCGATGCTTAAGCTTCTTGCTGCTCTAGCTCCTATGCTTGGCCTACTAGGCACGGTAACGGGTATGATCGAAACCTTCCAAGTCATCACTCAATTTGGTAATGGTGATCCGAAAGTAATGGCGGGTGGTATTTCAATGGCACTTGTGACTACCGTACTTGGCCTTGTTTCAGCCATGCCTTTGCTATTAGCGCACAACGTATTGAGCTCTCAAGCAGAAAATATTCGCAGTATCTTAGAAAAACAAGGCATCGGTTTAGTTGCAGAACAAGCTGAGCGTGATATGCCGAGTAACAAAAGCCATTCTAACACCTTAGCGGAGAACGCAGCGTAATGGAGCAGATCCTACTCAGCACATTGGGTTTGATCAGTGAGGATTGGGCCACAACCTTGATGAGCTTTATGCAGCAAGGTGGTCAAATCCTATGGTGGCTGGCCGCCGTCGTGGCGGTGTGCTGGCTGTTGGTTATGGAGCGAGTTATTTATCTCACAACGGTTTTCCCTGGGGTAAAAAAACAGCTTTGTGAGCAGTGGCAAGCAAGATCAGAGCACCACTCTTGGTACGCGCATCAAATCCGTGAAGGATGGATTGCAAAAGCGCAAATCGAACTGCGCCAAAACCTATCGACTATTAAGCTACTTGTGGCGGTTTGCCCAATGCTAGGGTTGTTAGGGACGGTGACAGGCATGATTACGGTGTTTGACGTAATGGCATCGCAAGGCAGCAGCAATCCGAAATTGATGGCTTCTGGTATCTCACTTGCTACGCTGCCAACCATGGCAGGTATGGTAGCAGCGCTTGCGGGCATGTTTATTCATGCTCGCCTCAGCAAAGTGTGTGAACGAAAAGCTATCCAGTTAGAACAATCTTTAAGGAGTCAAAAGTGAGACTCGGACGCAGACCTAACCAACAAGATGAAGCTCAAGTCGATTTAACCTCGATGCTTGATATCGTCTTCATCATGTTGATCTTCTTCATTGTGACCAGTTCGTTTGTACGTGAATCCGGTGTAGAAGTGAATCGCCCTCAGGCTTCTAATGTAGTAAGCCAAAAAGATGCGGGCATTTTTATCGCAGTAACGGCAGCGAATGATGTGTACATCGACAAACGAGTGGTTGATATTGAGCGTGTTGAGGCCTCTATTGAGCACTTGTTACTTGATCAGCCTGATGCCTCGTTAGTTATCCAAGCTGACGAGCATGCTTACAATGGCACTGTCGTGAAAGTGATGGACGCTGCAAAGGCGGCGGGTGTGAAGAACATTGCATTGGCGGCGGAGAAACCTTAATGGGCAGGCTGTTACTTGCACTACCAGCATCACTGTTAATTTCTGTGAGCTTGTTTAGCTTTATGGCGTGGATGGTTGATAAAGGCAACCAGCGTGCACCAGAAGCTTCAGAAGCCGTTCGTTTTGATATGGTGATGGTAGAGAATGACGCAGACGTGCAGCGTCGTCAACGTTCAGTGCCGGAGCAACCAGAACCACCTCAAGCGCCGGAGCCAATGGATCTGTCTCAAGCTGACACTCAAATGGAACCAATGAGTCAGATGACGCCAGTCAGTGCTTTAGGTTTAAACACTGCCCTTGAAGGTATCGCGATCAGTGCCCCAAACTTGAAGGGAACAATGGGCAACCAGCAAGCACTGCCGTTGTATCGTGTTGATCCTCGCTATCCAAGTAAGGCGCTGAAACGTAGAGTGGAAGGTTATGTCATTATGCGTTTCACGATCGATGCAACTGGACGACCAAAAGATATTGAAGTGATCGAGGCTGAGCCCGAGCGCATGTTTGAAAGGGAAGCAATCCGTGCGCTTAAAAAATGGAAGTATCAGCCAAAAGTTGAGGATGGTGTGTCAATTGAGCAGTTCGGACAAACCGCTAAAGTGGAGTTCAAGTTAGCCAAATGATGAAAAAATTCTTAATCGGTACGGTATTAAGCCTGAGTGCACTCTCAACCATTGCCAGTGAGTTAAGCCAATACACCGCAGCGAGAGTTCAACGAGCACACAACTTGGCTCAAGAGGAGAAACTAAAAGAAGCGATTTCATCTCTTGAAGCTATGGAGCTTTCTCGTGGATATGACCAAGCTTATGTCGCTCGAATGTTGGGTATTTTTTACTGGCAGAACGAGCAAACTCAAGCGGCGATTAAGCAACTTGAGTTGGCAGTCAATAGTGGTTTGCTACAAGATGAGCAAGCATGGCAAACCCGAAAAATGTTGGCTGATATACTGCTGAACGAGCAACGTTTTTCTAAGGCGTTACCTCATTACTATGCCTTGAGCCAAAACATTCCTAAAGGTCAACAAGCGCATGAGCTATGGCTACGTATTTCCCAATCTCATTATCAACTGAGTCAGTGGCAAAAAGTGCTTTCAGCAATGGCTCGTTATGAGAAATTTGGTCAGCCAGACAAGCTTGGCGCATTGTCGATAAAGCTTTCTGCTGAGCTAGAACTGAAAAAGTGGAAGCCGGCAATCTCGACCATCAAACGCTTAATAGTGATTGAACCTGAGCGAATTGAATGGTGGCGTCAGCTTGTTGCTCTATACCTACGGGTTGATGACAACAAACGTGCCCTAGACTCTTTGGCGTTGGCAAAACTGAAAGGGTTACAACTTAGCCAAGATGACTTAAAGCTGCTGGCACAATTGTACGCGAAACGAGGTATTCCTGAGAGAGCTGCGTTGGTGATGAACGAGCTAGAGGATGTAAACTCGAATAGTAAGCTAAAAGCTCAGCAAGCAACGTATTGGCAAATGGCAAAAGAGTGGGAAGAGTCTATTGATAGCTGGCGTATTGCAGCTCAGCTAGATAGGCAGTATTACTGGAACTATTCTCAACTGCTGGTGCAAGAAGGCCATTATAAAGATGCCATTGCCGCGCTCGATAATGTCAGAGGTCGTAAAGCGGATGTTGCACTTATCAAAACTCGCGCTTACTACAAACTTAAGCGGTTTGACGATGCGCTCGCTAATGCCAAAAGAGCGAATGAGATTAAGCCATCGAATCAGGCAAAAAGTTGGGTTAAGTATCTATCTCAGCTACGCAAAGTAGAATCGACGCAGGACTCATAGCGAACATTTTTATTAAATACCCGAGCTCAGTCTCGGGTATTTTTTTGTTTAAAGTAAACAATGTAAATTAAATGCCAATACGAATGATTATCACCTAAATTATGCCCCACATTTATTGGTGATGATTGTTTCTATGTTGCTTAAAAGCAAAGGTGTTCAAACTTGGGCTCGCCGCCTACATATCTATATTTCGATGGCTCTTCTCTTAGTTACGCTGTTTTTTGCAGTAACTGGTATTACCCTCAATCGCCCCGAATTGTTTGAACGCAGTGAACCTATCATTCAACAACATACTCTGACGGTTCCGCACTCAGTTCTATTCTCACATTCAGATACCTTTCAACCTAATCGTGAAGGGCTGGTGGCTTTCTTGACTAAAGAAACCGAGCTTCGCGGCACTCCCTCCGCACTAGATGTGTATACCGAAGTTGAGCAAGGTGAGTTGTTACTCGGAGAGCTTTCTATGGATTTTAAAGGCCCGGGTTATAACGCTACGGTCTTTATTGATATGACTACTGGTGCAGCAGACGTCGAAACGACGCACTACGGTATTGTTGCGCTGCTGAACGATCTACATAAAGGACGCAACAGTGGTGGGATTTGGAAGTGGTTTATCGACGTCACTGCGCTTTTGATGGTGTTTTTTGTTCTTACAGGCGTGTGCTTATTACTGCCTAAGAAGAAGACGCTCAGAACGTCAATGCAATGGATGAGCTTTGGTACGTTACTGTCGCTCGTAATTTATTTTGTTGCTGTTCCATAACAGCTTTTTTAGAGAACACTTATGTTGAACACAGGAAGATTTTTCCGCCGTAATCACTTTTGTAAAGCCGCTTTGATCGCGGCTTTTGCTCCTTTCTCTCTTTCCGCGGCGCCTATACCAGATAACGCGAAGGTCGACTTCGAACTCGAACTTCCAAAGATAGATACCTCAATGTATGCACGCCCTTATGTGGCGGTTTGGGTTGAAAACGATCAGCGTAAACCGGTTAAAACCATTCAGTTATGGGTAGGGAAAGACGAATGGTTAAAAGATCTACGCAGCTGGTGGAGAAAAGCGGGTCGTTATGATCGTGAACTTGTTGATGCGGTGACTTCTGCAACACGTCCTGCTGGTCAATACCGCTTTGTCTGGGATGGAACCAATGACGCAGGGAAGCGTTTGGAACAAGGAAATTACACGTTGTACGTCGAGGTCGTTCGTGAACACGGTGGGCGAAACTACTTACGTCAAAAAATAACGCTAGCGGACAGTGACGTGCGCTATGAGCTTAAACCAACACAAGAGACGGGTGTCATCACCGTCAATTATCAAGTTAAGTGATTAAAGGACACAACAATGAAAACCAAAATGAAAACAGTGGCATTGGCGAGTGTAATGGCAATGGGATTGGCTGTAACCACCACCGCACAAGCACATCCACGTTGGGTTCTGCCCTCTCACTTTACGGTTTCTAAAGAAGGCGGTGACTGGCTGACATTTGATGTTACTGCCTCTCACGGAACGTTTGTTTTTGATAAGCCTGCGGGTAGTGACCAGGCATTTGTGGTGATGCCGGATGGCCGCTCTGAGCGTCCTAACTTTGTTGTTCGTGGCAAGCGTCGCTCTATGTTTGATTTCTTTTTTACAGAAGAAGGCACGCACAAAGTTGCGATTAATAATCAGCCGAGCTACTACACACAATACAAAGCGGGCCGTCGTGATACGGTGAAATGGGCGCGAGCAAGCAAAGCTGAGCGTGGTGATGTGCTTCCCGAGCAAGCGCGTGATGTGGTTACTCAACTAAGTTACACCCGAGCAGAAAGCTACATTACGGTTGGTATGCCAACGGACAAAGCGTTGGAGATTGAAGGCAAAATGCTGGAGATGAAACCGATCACGCATCCATCGGACATCATTGAAGGTGAGCCTGTGACTTTCCAGTTTTTCTTTAACGGAGAGCCAAAAGAGGGCGTTACTGCTGAGATTACACGTGAAGGGACCATGTACCGAAACCATCAAGAACAAATCGATGTGGTGAGCGATAAAGATGGCAAAGTGATCTTCACGCCAGAAGTCGCCGGGCGCTACTTAATGAAAGCGAACTACAAAGGTGAATTGAAAGATAATCCATTGGCGGATAAAGCGAGTGCCAATGTTCACCTTACGTTTGAAACTCAACTTAACTAATCGAATTAGGCTCAGCAATTGCTGGGCCATTTTGGAATTATCATGAATAACACTTCTCTTCTAAAAGCGGTTTTGCTTTTTTCTGGATTTGCGTCCTTTCACGCTGCTGCACATTTTCCTCTGATGAGCTGTCACTTGGCGCAAGATAAAGTGATTTGTGAAGCGGGCTACTCGGATGGATCGACAGCGGTCGACTACGATGTCGAAATGTACGATTACGACGACAATCTGATCGCCAAAGAAAAAACAGATAAGCGTTCCATCGCAGAATTTACTCACCCTGAAACAGATTTCTATTTGGTATTTGATGCCGGACATGAAAGCCCGGTGGAAGTGGATATCGTTGAGCTGAAAGAGAAATGAGTGTAAAGAAAGTTCGCCCTGATGATGGTAACCGAGAAGGAAAGTGGGTCGCACTGACAATCGCAGCGATTCTCAGTTCAGCAGCCATACTTATGCCCTACCATCAGGTCGCGACTGAAAAGCCAGACATGCAGTCTCATCAAGTGTTAATCACGGATTTACATCAAAACGAGTTGGGGTTGATCGCTGAACTTAAGCTCGCTCATGAAGAGATTCGTGATTTGCAGTTAGATACCGGAACTTGGCCTGAGATATCTGATATGGAGGCTCTTTGGATTGCTCCTTTCGTGAAAGACCAAAACTGGAAGCGTAAAGGTTCTCATCAGTGGCAACGAATTGATGACGGTGTCTACATTGGCGTGAAGACCAGTGCCCAAGGCTCTGCTTCCATGCTGTTGGATAGCCGCAGTTCTCTAGCTGATATTTGGTTTAATGATTCTAGCCGTTCGTTAAATGTGGAGGGACTAAGCGATCTAGCTAAACGCCACGATTTCGGCTGGAAACAAATCATTCTGTCAGACTCTTCTTCCCACTCTCACGCCCATTAAGACAACATAATTGATAAGTACTATGATCAAACGCTCTCTTTTACGTCGTATTCTTACAGCCACCGCGTTATTGACGGTGTCTTCTACTGGCTTTGCTGCCGATAAACTCAGTATTGGTATTACGCTTCAACCTTATTACAGCTATGTTAAAGCCGTTGTTGGTGAGAAGGCGGACATCGTTCCTTTGGTTGATGCTGGTTTTAATCCTCACAACTATTTGCCACAACCTAATGATCTTAAGCGCTTAAATGAAATGGACGTAATAGTGATCAATGGTATTGGTCATGACGATTTTGCACTGAAAGTGATCAAGGCTTCTCAGCGTGATGATCTCGTGGTTATCGAAGCGAACAAAGAAGTGCCTTTATTGCCCGCTATGGGGCAGTCTGTTGGTCAAGGAGCAGTGAACCCTCACACCTTTGTCGGTCTATCAACAACCATTCAAAAGGTTTACACCATCGCGAGTGAGCTAAGCCAATTGGACCCAGACAATGCTACGTTCTATCGCCAAAATGCTCGTAAATACGCGAAAACATTTCGCCTGATGAAGCGTGATGCAATGTTGTCTCTTGGTGAGTTGGACACGGCTGGTATGAAGGTGGCGACAACCCACAATGCTTACGGATATATCCTTCAGGAGTTTGGTGTTGACGTTGCCGCTGTCATTGAGCCTGCTCATGGTGTAGAACCAAGTGCAAGTCAGCTACAGGAAACGATAGAGAAAATTCGTGAATCGGGCATTGATGTTCTGTTTTATGAGCTCAATATGCCGAATCGCTTTGTTGATACCATCGAAGAGGCGACTGGGGTGCAGCTTTATCGCTTTTCTCACATGACTCACGGTGAGTATGAGGCCGATAAAGTCGAGGTTGAGATGCGAGATAATGTGGAAACACTAATCGAAGCCATGAAGTTTGTGGCGAGTAAGCGAGCAGGGGAAAAGGCGTAATGACTGGACCTTCCGTTTCCTTAAGTAACGTGGGCCTAAAATACGCCGACAATATCATTTTGCAGAACATCAGCGCCGAATTCGAGAACGCGAAATGTCACGTGATTATGGGACCGAACGGCGGTGGTAAAACCTCTTTGCTTCGTTCGGTACTTGGACTCACGCCATTTTCGGGAAACATAGCGCTCAATTGGCCAGAACCATCAGCTGCATCGGGGAAGATAGGGTATGTGCCACAAAAAGCGATGTTTGAAGCAAGCCTCCCGTTAACCGTGATGGATTTTGTACTGCTTAACCAAACTCGTATCCCTCTATTTTGGCGACGTAAAACGAAACAAACTCAACATGCCCTGGCCCAGCTGGATCGCGTGGGTATGGCAACGCGTAGCGACCGTCGTATGGGGCAACTCTCTGGCGGTGAGCAACAGCGTGTTTTGTTTGCGCAAGCTTTACTGGATGAGCCCAATTTATTGGTTTTAGACGAACCTACAACTGGCATGGATGAGCAAGGTGTTCGATATCTTGAAGGTTTGATTCATGAAGTCGTTGGAGAGGGCAAAACGGTACTGGCAGTACACCATGACGTCACCGCAGTGCGCCGTTTAGACGCGCAGGTCCATGTCGTAAATCGTCAAATTGTGGCGTCAGGGCACCACTCAGATGTGTTAAGTCCTGATCGTATAGAAACATTATTCAAGCACTACACAGCAAAAGTGGAGGCTGCATAATGGATTGGTTACGAGAGTTAGCGGTTAGCGGCGTTGAAGCTGGATGGTTAAGCGATAGCTTTTCTTATGCTTTCATGGTGAACGCAATTGTGGCAGCGCTGATATTAGGACCATTACTTGGTGGTCTTGGGACATTAGTCATCGCCAAGCGACTGGCTTTTTTCTCTGAAGCGGTTGGGCACGCTGCGCTTACCGGAATCGCGATTGGTGTGTTGCTCGGTGAGCCGCCAGAGAATCCGATCATCGGATTGTTTAGCTTTTGTATGATTTTTGCGCTGTTGCTTCACTTTGTTCGTAATCGTACGAATGTACCTTACGACACACTGGTTGGGGTTTTTCTTGCACTAGCGTTAGCGGTTGGTGCTGCGCTGTTAATGTACGTTGCTCGCAAGATCAACATTCACATGTTGGAGAACGTGTTGTTTGGCTCGATCTTGACTGTGACGGACAACGATATCCTTATTTTAGCGATCAGTTGTTTGATCATATTACTGCTTCTTATTCCAACGTTTAACCGCATTTTGCTGACTTGTATTAGCCCGGATATTGCACGTGTACGCGGCTTTAATACCAGCTTTTATGATTACTTATTTGTCATGATGATCACCTTGGTCACCATCGCCGCGGTAAAGATTATTGGCGCTGTATTGGTTGGTGCATTGCTACTGATTCCTGGTGCAACGGCTCGGTTATTGACTAAACGCATGGGCAGTTTTGTTCTCCTTTCTTCTTTATTGGCAACCATTGCGTGTTTAGTAGGAACCATACTGCCGATGGAGCTTGAGCTACCAGTGCCATCAGGCGCATCCATCATCATTGTTTCTGCGGCATTTTTCCTAACAGCAACGGTTTACCGAATTATCCAAAAAGCGTAACCCTTTTTATAAAGTAATGAACATGAAGATAAAAAAATTAGCGATAACTTTTGGTTTGGTTATAGCGACGACACTTCCATCGTTGGCAAGCGCCAAAGACATTTTAACCAGCACTCCCGTCACGTACATGTTGTCTGAGCAACTCATGAAAGGTACAGGGATAGAGACTCAGTATCTGCCTCCAAAGCGTTACGGCGTTGAGCGTCTTGAAAACTGGTTCGCAAATAAAGGTACAGAGCAAGTTAAGCAAGCGGGTCAAGCCGCGACGGTTGCTATTACTCTTGGTGCGATTTGGAAACAAGACCCGACTTATGTTTACGCTCGACAGGGCAACATTCACTTGATTGAAATCGATGCATCGCAGGCCATTTCTCCTAGAGCTCAAGGAGTTGCAGTACTGACATTGGAAAACGGGTCAACATCGAAGTACGCGTGGCTTAACCCTACAAACTTAATCCGAATGGCGGGCATTGTTGGAGAGGATCTACAACGTGTATATCCTGAACACCAAAAGACGATTCAAACGAATCAACAGGCTCTTATGCTCAATGTGCGTGAACTGATCAACCAACAACAGGCAGAGATCTTCGATAAAGGCATCGATTCAGTGGTACTGATGAGTGAGTCACTAGAGGATTTTGCCTCTGGCAGCCAATTGTTTGTGGTTGGGCGCGAATTTAAGCCGGAACTCGAGTGGACAGAAGAAGACAAATTATCTTTAAAAGCTCAGTTTGAACAAGATAAAACGCTGTGGTTAGTGACGGATAAACGACCGTCGAAAACCTTGACATCGCTTATTAAACCGAGCCGCATACTGCAAATTGATGTTATTGACCGCTGGGGCGGTAAGGGTATCAAAACTGAGAAGCCACTCGCACGTTGGGAGATGTGACACGTAAAAAGCCACAGATTTTATGATGGGGAATGAAAAGTTCCCTATTTTTTTGTGATTTAATTCAAAACGTGAGCATTAATACCACTGGTTGCATAAGAAAGTGTTTGTTTCATTTCTATTTCATTACTACTTTGTTATGTGTTCGTTGCGATTGATTCGGATTTAATCTGTTTCTAAGCGAACCGGTACAAACAACTATACGGATGTTAACAATGAAAATGAAAACTCTAGCCGTTGCAGTGGCGGCACTAGCATGTGGTTCACAGGCCTTCGCAGCAGAAGTTTACAACAGCGATGGTACATCTTTATCGATCGGCGGTCACGTTTCAGTTGGCGTGGGTGAGTATTTCGAAGAAGAAGTAAAAGTTCACCAAGTATCTCCACGTATTAACGTTGCGGGTAAGAAAGACATTGGCAACGGTATTACTATCGATGCTAAAGGCGAATGGGCACTTAACTACCTAAATGGTGGTAGCCAGTCGTTTTCTACGCGTCTAGGTTACATCGGTGCAACTCATGAGCAGTACGGTCGCCTTGTTGCGGGTACTCAATGGTCACCGTACTACGATGTAGCTGGCGTTGCGGATCTACCAATCGCGTTTGCGAACGATTTCTTGTACAGCAACCACGGTAGCCTAGGTTCAGCTCGTGCTGATAAAATGCTTAGCTACCGTAAAGGTTTTGAATTTGGTGAAGGTTTTGCTTTCAACCTTGGTCTAGGTTGGCAGGGTAAGCAAACTAGCGAATACAAAGTAACAGATCAAATTAAGCCTGAAACAGTATTTGAAGATCGTGGTCAAATCGCACTAAGCGGTTCTGTTGCGGGCTTCGGTCTTGGCTACGTATACAGCGGCGGTGATGTTGAGAACTCTTCTATAGGTACTAAGACAGCTGAATCACACTTATTCTCTGTAAACTACGGTCAATACGGTTCAGGCCTTTACGCAGCGGTAGTATACGGTATGAACGAGTACTTCTACCAAATGCGTAAAGACACTTCTCAACTTGAAGCTCTTTTGGCATACGGCGTAAACGATTGGACATTCAGCGTTAACTACGAAGGCGTAGAAGACGAAGAAGACAACAAGACAGTTTCAAGCGAAACTGCGCTACAAGCAGAGTACGCTGTAACTCCTGCTTTCGTAACGTTTGCAGCTTACCAGTTTGATCTAGGTAACGACTACAACAATGAAGAGAACGACTACTGGACTCTAGGTGCTCGTTACTACTTCTAATAAATAGGCCAGTTTCTACTGCCTAAACACATTTATTGTGTTAACGCCTACTCGTTGTGAGTAGGCGTTTTTCTTTCTGCTATCCTTTGGCTATAAGAGACGCTGGTCATTCTGTGCTTAGGTAACCCCACTCCTTGTTTAGAGAGTGCGTCTATAAAAAATGCTCGCAACTTGCGGGCATTTTTGTTGTTAGAGATACAGTATTTATTAATACGCTTATTTTTTATCGAGTAAATCGAGGAAGAAGGCATACTCTAGCGCATCTTCTTTTAATCGCTTAAATCGACCAGATGCGCCGCCGTGTCCGGCTTCCATATCGGTTTTGAACAACAAGACGTTATCGTCTGTCTTCATTTCACGAAGTTTGGCGACCCACTTCATTGGTTCAAAGTACTGTACTTGAGAGTCGTGCAAGCCAGTCGTTACCAACATGTTCGGGTAGTTTTGCGCCTTGATGTTGTCGTAAGGCGAGTAACTCAACATATAGTCATAGTATGTTGAGTTATTTGGGTTACCCCATTCATCATACTCATTGGTGGTCAATGGAATTGATTCATCTAGCATAGTGGTTACCACGTCTACAAACGGAACATGTGCACCGATACCGCGGTACAGTTCTGGTGCTTGGTTGATGATAGCCCCCATTAAGAGACCTCCTGCAGAGCCACCAACAGCGAAGACTTTATCTTTCGCGCCGTAGCCTTGTTCAACCAAACCTTTAGTCACATCAATAAAGTCGTTGAATGTGTTTTGCTTGGTTAGTTTTTTACCGTCTTCATACCAAGGGCGGCCAAGCATTTCAGATCCACGAATATGAGCAATGGCGTAAACAAAGCCGCGATCCAATAGACTCAAACGTGTCGAGCGGAAAGTTGGCTCAATGGTTGCGCCATAAGATCCATAACCATATTGGTAGAGTGGATTCGTACCATCTTTCTTAAATAAGTCTTTACGATACACCAAAGAAACGGGTACTTCTTTACCGTCACGGGCTGTGACCATGATGCGTTCTGATTGGTAATTGTCAGGATTAAAATCACCAAGTACAGGTGTTTGCTTCATGATTTCTGACTCGCCCGTTGTTAGATCGAAATCGTAGTAGGTTCCTGGAGTGGTTAAACTGCTGTAATAAATACGAACTTTCTCGTTATCCAGCTCTAGGTTACCTGTCAAATAGGCAGCAAACGCATCGTCATTAAATGTGAGGGCGAATTCTTTTCCTGTTGAAAGCTGACGTACAGTGACGCTTGCTAGGCCGTTAGAGCGCTGCTCATAGACGATGTGATCATCGAATAACTCGAAGTCGACAAGTTGAGTGTTGTCGTCTGCGGCAATCACATCTTGCCATTTAGAGCGGTCATGCATGTCATTTTGATGAACTTTCATCAAACGGAAGTTGACGGCTTGGTAGTTAGTATAAATGTAGTACCAATCGCCTAGCTTAGAAATACTGTATTCAATGCCATCTTCACGAGGATAGAACGGTTTCGCCTTTGCTTTAGGGTTGTTCGCATCAATAATAGAGACCCCACTGGTTTCTGTACTCGAATGCCAGATATAAATATCTTCGCCATCTTTGCTTTTGCTTAGTGAGGTGTAATAGGCGCTGTCGGTTTCCTCAAAAATCAGCTCATCGCTGCTTTGTGGTGTGCCCAATACATGACGATAAACTTGGTAGCCCAATAAGGTCTGTGGATCTTTTTTGATGTAGTAAAAGGCGTTGTTATCGTTCTGCCATGCGACAGCGCTTGAGGCCCCTTCGATTTCATCTTGTAGGTAATTGCCTGTTGTCAGGTCTTTGATCTTAAGGGTGTACACGCGGCGGCTTAATGTGTCTTCGCCATACGCCAATAAGTTTTCATTCGGACTAACGTATAGGCCGCCGATACTGAAAAATTCATGTTCTTTTGCAAGTTCATTGACATCTAAAATGATTTGTTTGTCTTTGCCTGCAAAGTCTTTAGCTCGCAAATGGACTTCGTACTCGTTATCTCCGGTCACTTCACTGGAGTAGAAGTAGTTGCTTTTACGAACAGGTACTGAGTTGTCGTCTTTTGCGATGCGCCCTTTAATTTCTTCAAATAGCGTATCTTGAAGTGTTTCAGTGTGCTTTAGAACGGTTTCTGCGTACTGATTTTCTTTCTCTAGGTGCTGTAAAATTTCAGGGTCTTTACGTTCGTCGTCACGCATCCAGTAGTAGTTATCAACGCGGGTATCGCCATGAATAGTCATCGAGTGAGGGACTTTTTTCGCAACCGGAGCTTGAGTTTGTTGAGCAACGATCTGTGTTTGGGAGTATTGAGTCATGCTGGGGATTCCTTGATTGCTGCATCCGGCGACAAGCGCGACCGAGACGGCCAACGTAGTTAAAGTGAAACGCATCTGATTTTATCCTTATTGTACACCCAAGTGGCCTCATCCTGAGGGCTGGGCTTTCATTTTGTTAGTGGTTTTCAGTTGTCCATTCTTTGTTATGGGGTATACCGAAAAAGTGAGAATCCTCAATATTTCCGAGTTGGATACTCAATTTGAAGGAAGCTGAAAACACATTGTGTAAGCAGCTGTTATTTTTAACAAATATCAATTCGAAAGTTAAATCATTCTCATCGGGAAATCGATATAGTGTGATATGAAAAAAGGGACACACTTGTTGAGTGTGTCCCTTTTGGATTTTGAAAGTAAGCTGATAATGATCAGATAACTTGCGGTACTTCGTTTGAGTGATTGTGTGCTCGATTCACCCACATTAACCCAAGCATTGCAATTACCGACATTACCATCATCAAAATGCCCAAAGGCATCTGGTTATGCGCTGGAAATAGTGACGCGAGCAAAGTTGCGACACCTGCCCCCAAGTTTTGCATGCCACCCAATGTCGCGCCTGCTGTTCCTGCATGGTATGGGAATGGCGCAATCGCTCCAGTTGTTGCTGCTGGGAAGAGAATACCCGCACCCAAAAAATACACGGTTGCGCCTCCAACCAGCGTTAATGCCGTGGTTAAACCAAACAAGCCTGGGATGAGCACAATAGCAGAGCCTACAAAAATAGAGACCAAGCCTACATTTAGAGCACGACGCTCAGAGCGATGTCTTGCGATGTAGCTAGATAAGCCTGCACCCACCAAGTAACCTGGGATCGGCAATATAAACAGCAAACTTACCGTTGTTGCTGGTAATTCTAATACCCCACCTAACAACACCCCAGCCGCCGCTTCGAATACACCCACACCAGCGAATGTTGCAACCAGGCAAATCAAAAAGCCTTGAAAGCGACGGTCAGACAAAACGTGTTTGTAGCTTTTGGCTACTGGTTCGAATTTGCGTTTCTCTTTTGGTAGCGTCTCCATCATGCTTGTCATCATGGTGATCACAACCGCGATAGCAAATAGCGCTAAGAACAAGTAGCTCGACCGCCATCCGAAAGCTTCTGTTAGGTAACCGCCTAATACTGGTGCCATTAATGGTGAGAAAATCACACACATGCTAATTAAGCTGTTTGCTCTGTGTAGATCAGAGCCTTCAAAGCAATCGCGAGTCAGAGTGCGTGACATCGCACCGCCGCAGCCAATACCTAAGCCTTGGATAAAGCTACCAATCAAGAACCATTCAAATTGATGTGCAAATAATGCTACCAGTGTACCCACGATGTAGATAAGCAGCCCGACGATGATGATCGGTTTGCGTCCCAAGCGGTCCGATAGTGTGCCATACGCAAATTGCGACAAGCCATATGGGATTAGGTAACAAGCCATCACAGCTTGAAGTGATGACGCAGATACCAAAAACTCGCCCGCCATATGACCGATTGAAGGCACGTACATTGTCTGGGTCATTTGACCCACGGCAGTCAATATAGCGATTAAAAAGGTAAGTTTCGCTAATGGAAACGAAGCAGACATTTGCGTATCTCTCCAAAAAATTTAAGACGTAAAAACCCTTAGCGCTCTTTTATAGAGTGCCAACTGAATTCTTGTGTTGCGGGGGTATTTGCGCGAGATAATAGTGCTTGCTTGTATAATTAGCAATCGAAAAGTGTGAAGTTGAGCAAGATAAAAATCTATGATTTCAATTAGAAAAACTAATCCGATTTTGTTTTCAAAAAGAGATGCATTTCTTTGTCTAATTAAGTTAAATCTTTTACTTTTCGTGAATAGAATGAGCCTTATAGGTAACTGGTTTTAATGGTTAAAGTGCAAAAATAAAGCGTCTGCTCGGTTGATCTGAGTTCAAGATGAAACGAGTGAATAAAAGGTGGAGGAAGGCATCAGAAAGAAAAGGGAGCCGAAGCTCCCTTAGAAATGATTATGTCTATTCGCGCTCAGATGCGTATGCGTAAAGCATTTCTAGTGCGATGGTTGCTCCCGCTAGTGCGGTAACATCACTGTGGTCGTATGGAGGCGATACTTCGACAACATCCATACCCACGATATTCATGCCGGCTAAACCACGAATAATTTTCAGCGCTTTGTCTGAGTTCAAGCCACCACAAACTGGTGTACCAGTTCCCGGTGCGAAGGCCGGGTCTAAGCAGTCGATGTCAAAAGTGACATATACTGGCTTGTCTGCGACGGTGCGACGAATTTCTTCTAGGATCTCGTTCACCGACATGTCATTCGCTTGCATCGCATTAATCACATTGAAGCCGTGATCTTGCTGTTTGTACTCCGTACGAATGCCGATTTGTATTGAGTTCTTTGCTGAGATCAAACCTTCTTTCGGCGCATGGTAGAACATCGTACCGTGGTCGTATGAACTGCCATTTGCATAGGTGTCCGTATGAGCATCAAAGTGAATCAACGCCATTTGGCCATGATGCTTCGCATAGGCACGTAGGATAGGTAGCGTGATGAAGTGGTCACCGCCCAATCCCAACATGGTTTTACCACTTTTTAGAATTTCACTGGTTGCCGCTTCAAGGCGGTAAGTAAAATCTTCCGCATCACCGCAATCGAACACGAGATCACCTGCGTCGATCACTTTCAGTTTATCCAATACGTTGAAGCTCCACGGGAACTTCTTACCTTCCCATGCCAAGTTGACTGAGGCACGGCGAATTGCATCTGGACCCATACGCGCACCTGGACGACCAGATGTTGCCATGTCCAGAGGGACTCCCAACACCACAACGTCTGCGTCTGCCGATACCGGGTTACGAATGTACGGCAGACGTAAAAACGACATAGAGTTGGAGTAAAGCGAATAATCAGTTTTAGTAAACAAATCATTCATATCAGAAGTCCTCTAAATAGGTGTATCCTGCTAGACCTTGTTCTAGTTCTGCTAGGATTTGTGTTTGTTCATTGGCTTCAACTCGCTGTGAAACCAATTGTTTATAATTGTCACGAATCGCATCCACGTCGATATGAACGTAGCGCATCATGTCTTCTACACTATCACCTTCGTTGATGTAACTGATCTCAAATTGACCGTGTTCATCAACATTGACTACAGCACTGTGGGTATCACCAAATAGGTTGTGCATGTCACCAAGGATTTCTTGGTATGCGCCTACTAGAAAAAAGCCCATTAGGTACGGTTTGTCTTTGCTCCAAGCTGGTACAGGTAGCGTGCTCTCGATGCCTTGACCATCAACGTAGTGATCGATCGCGCCATCAGAGTCACATGTGATGTCCAACATCACTGCACGACGCTCTTCCGCCTCGCCCAGACCAGAAAGTGGCAGAACAGGGAACACCTGATCAATACCCCAAGCATCTGGTAGAGATTGGAAGAGAGAGAAGTTCACGAAGAACTTATCCGCAAGACGTTCGCTCAACTCGTCCAGAATCGGACGGTGGAAGCGATTCTTAGTGCTCATCTTGCGGCTTAATTCGAAGTAAATGCGCAGTGACAATTGTTCTGCCCACGCACGTTGCTCCAAGTTAAGCACGCCTGTAGCAAATTGAGAGTGCACTTCTGCCAAATCACTTTGGGTATCATTGTAAATCTCAATTAACGCACGAGCGTCTGTACCATCTTGTAAGTTTTCCCAGTTTCGCCACATGTTTTGTAGCAAAAGCGGAGCGTCATCATCAAGCTCATGTACTTCTTCCGGTAGGTACGATTCGGTACCAATTACGTTAGAAATCAATACAGCGTGGTGCGCTGTTAGCGAGCGACCCGATTCCGAAATGATCACTGGCATTGGTTGTTCGTATTGCAGACACACATCGCCCACTGTGTTGACGATATTACGTGCGTATTCTGCAAGTCCGTAGTTCATCGAATTCGATGATTGGCTGCGTGTGCCGTCATAATCCACTGCCAAGCCGCCGCCCACATCGAAGTACTCGATGTTTGCACCGAGTGCGCGTAGTTCGCAGTAGAAACGTGCAGACTCGTTCACACCATTGCGTACATCACGGATGTTTGCCATCTGTGAACCAAGGTGGAAGTGAACCAGTTGCATCGCGTCTAGGTTGCCTTCGCGTTTAAGACGTTCAATAACGCTAAGCACTTGCGATGCTGATAAACCAAACTTCGATTTTTCACCGCCACTTGCTTGCCATTTCCCTGCGCCTTGAGAGGCGAGGCGAATGCGTAAACCAAGGCGCGGTTTTACGCCCAAACTTTTCGCTTCTTCTAGTACCAGATCCAGCTCAGAAAGCTTCTCTAGTACGATGAATACCTTGTGACCCAGCTTTTCACCGATCAGTGCAAGACGCACATACTCACGGTCTTTGTAGCCATTACACACGATCACGGAGCTACCTTGTTGAGCCAATGCAAGTACCGCCAACAATTCTGGCTTGCTACCCGCTTCAAGACCAAGCTGCTTGGTTTCTAGTTGAGCTTGGCTCGCTAGAATTTCATCCACCACTTCACGTTGTTGGTTTACTTTAATTGGGTACACCAACAAGTATTTGTTTGGATATTGGTATTCTTCAATTGCTTGGTTGAATGCGTGGCAAATACCATGCACACGTTGGTGCACGATTTGCGGGAAGCGTACTAATACAGGCAGATTTAACTGCTTCGCTTCTAGCTCATTTACAATAGCGCTGAAAGGGATTTGATGTGCACGATCACTACGTGGTGATACATATACTTCGCCTTGGTCATCAATGCCGTAGAAACCTTGGCTCCAGTAGTGAACGTTGTAGTCCGCGCGGATGCGGTCTAATTTAGTTGCTTTTTCCAACTCGATTCTCACAAAAATGTACTTAACTCCTTAATTAATTAGAAGGAAAAGTACAAAAAAGCAAATCATGAGGTATTTACCTCATACCCTGACACGAACTCCGTGTGCGCGCATTAACGGATAAAAGGGCCCTTGAGTCTAATGATTAAAATCTATCATCTCGATTATGATTTGTTGTCGTCGCTACGTGTGAATATTTGTTTACCGAAGCGTCCATTCTGCTGTTATAGTTGGTCTGACCAGTAAGGATTCGGTCATGAAGCATCTCACTAAAATAAGGACATATTTTGCAGCTGCACAGAATTCAGGGGTACATTCAGACCATGTATCTCGCCGAATATCCCGATAAATTATTGTTGCTTGATGGTGCCAGTCGAGCAGACATTCCTCATCTTAAAGACTTTATTGAACATCAACTCCATCGTCCTTTTTCTGACCTAAAGTTGGTTGTTGTGACCCACATGCATCCAGACCATGCTGGTGGTGCGCACAAACTACGTGATTTAACAGGATGTAAGCTATTGGCCGCAAAGCGAGAGAGCCAGTGGTATAGCGGTGTAGACGGTTGGCTAATGCATTTGACCGATTTAATGTTAGCACGCTGGATGGCGAATCGGATGCGTAAACCAAAGCAAAACCTTTGGTATTCCCGCAAGTTAAATCCAGATATTGAACTTATTGATGGAGAGTTTATTCCTGGATTTGATGATTGGCAGGTGCTAGAAACGCTTGGGCATACCGACCGAGATCTGTCGGTTTATCATTCTGAACAAGATGTGCTGTATGTGGCGGATTTAATGGTGCAGGTGAAAAAGCATCTGATTGCGCCGTTTCCCATATTTCATCCGAATCAATATCGGCAATCATTAAAGCGTGTGTTTGAGATGAATCCGCAATGTTTGCTTTTGGCACATGGGGGAGAGGTGACTTTGGATGAAAAAGCGTATCAGCACATTTTGAATACAGCGCCGACTAAGCCAATGACGCACTGGCGAGTGACAAAAGTTAAAGCGAAGGGATTGTTGTTTGCGTTATTTCGTAGGAAATAGGCGAAGATAAAGCCAGACGAGTGATGCTCAACAAAAACGTTCGATCACTCATCTGAAGCTACGGGGTTAAGATGCCAATAAGTGAGATTGGCTAGGATCAACGAGCACTTTGTCTGCCATGCCCTGACGACCTAACAACATCATGTAAGTCATTTTTTCACGGTTAGTCAACGTAATGTCGATTGGCCATTGTTGGTCGCCCATACGCAGCATCGTTGTGATCACGCAGCGGTGCTCAAAAGTACCGTTAGAAGATTTAACCTTACGGTTTGCTTTTAGTTTCGCTGTGCAGCGAACCACTTGTTCTAAATGGTATACATCTGGGTGCAGATCGAATGCAACATAAGACTGACCATCTTTTTCAAAGCAATCAATATTGTCTACATGTAATGAAGAGGTTTGAGCGCCTGTATCAATACGCGCTTCAAGGTGAGTAATCCCTAACTCTGGCAAGCAAATAGCTTCGGCATTCCCAATGATCATTTTCTGATTCATAGTGTCATCCTAGCGACGAGTAACAAGAGAGCCGGTTTTTGGCTCTCTTGTGCGTTAAACAAAAATCAACCTTTACCGCGAGTACGGTTTGAATTTGGCTTAGCGTTTTTCTCGATAAAATCGAAGATCATACCTGCAATGTTTTTACCCGTTGCTAGTTCGATGCCCTCTAGACCAGGGGAAGAATTCACTTCCATTACCACTGGGCCATTTTTAGATTGAAGGATATCCACACCACAAAGGTTCAAGCCCATCACTTTCGCTGCATTTACAGCGGTCGCACGCTCTTCTTTGCTCAAACGCACGAGTTGTGCAGAGCCGCCACGGTGAAGGTTAGAACGGAACTCGCCTTCTTTTGCTTGGCGCTTCATTGCGGCGATTACTTTATTTCCGACAACAAAACAACGGATGTCCGCGCCTTTTGCTTCTTCGATAAATTCTTGCACCATGATGTTAGCTTTCAAACCCATGAAAGCTTCAATCACGCTTTCTGCCGCTTTATTTGTTTCAGCAAGTACAACACCAATGCCTTGAGTGCCTTCTAGCAATTTAATTACTAGAGGTGCGCCACCAACGTTTTTGATCACGTCCTGAATGTTGTCAGGATGGTGAGCAAAGCCAGTGCGTGGCAAACCGATGCCTTTACGTGATAGCAGTTGCAATGAGCGCAACTTGTCACGAGAGCGGCTGATCGCGACAGATTCGTTGACACAAAATGTACCCATCATTTCAAACTGACGTACAACAGCAGTGCCGTAAAACGTAATAGATGCCCCAATACGTGGAATAACAGCATCGTATTGCGGTAATTCTTCACCCTTGTAGCGGATCTTAGGGTTGTTGCTCGTAATGTCCATATAACAGTGAAGCGTGTCGATCACATCGATTTGATGCCCACGTTCTTCACCCGCCTGTTTTAGGCGCATGGTTGAATATAAATTCTCATTACGAGAGAGAATAGCAATACGCATGGCAATTCCTTAGTAAGTCAGTACCAAATTAAAATATAAGTATAGAGCATAGAATGCAGTAGGCAGGTGATCATGTTATGACATAACCTACTTACTTCAACGATTTAGAATTGTGGTTGAACAACCACGTCGTCAGAGGTGCGCACCTTAGGGCGTTTTTTTGTGAGATGAAAACGAAAAAGCATCGTCGACACGACAAAAATATTTTATCGAACGCTCACGCCTTGCGGTATGAGACTGTCAAGGGTGAGATAAATAAAATTGAGCAAAAATTTCATCGCTTTGTCACGAATTATCGCTTAAAAAAGCGGCCAATTTGACCGCTGTTTTTAGCTGTTTTGATAGTGACTTAAAAAAAGTTCCGCCGTTTGGGTAGCTAACAGCCTAGATTCTTCATTCGACAAAGAGGGGCGAATTCCCATTAACTGCGGCCAGAATGCACTGCCTTTAAGTAAGTTGTGCAATTGAGTGCTTGCTATATGTACATCATCAATTTGCAAAGCGCCACTGTTCGATTTCTCCGTAAGCCAGCGGTACAGGGCGGTTTCCTGTTTCGACATTTGTTCTGCTTGTTCTTTGAGATCTTCTGGCTTAAATAAGAAGTGCCCAAATGCCACTTTTGCCAGCTCAATATAGTTTGGTTCCGTCACCACAATGATCTCGCTGTAGAGTAATTCAATCAATTGATCTTTGAGTGGCAGAGTGGCCAAGCGTTTAATATCGCTTTCCATTATTGACGAACGCCAAAGCTCAGTCAGCAACTCCGTCACGATCGCTTCCTTAGAAGGGAAGTGATTATAGACCGTGCGCTTAGAGACTTGTGCGATTGCAGAGAGCTTATCCATGCTGGTGTTTTGCACCCCAAACTCTTGGAACGCTTGCCTTGCCGCGCACAAGATGGCTTCTCTTTTGGTTTCGCTACGACTTTTTCTTTTTACATTCATAAGCTTGCTAAGTTAAGAAGATCATTTCTTGATCTATTTTACACTAAGTAGTTTACTTTTGATAATTAGAATGTAAACTGCACCGTGTAGTTTACTTTTGTTCGGGTTAACTTTTTATGAAAAAAACTTTGCTAGCCACAGTAGGAGCGTTCGCGATGGGTACATCAATGATTTCTTGTTCTAATGTTGATACTGAAAAAGCGCCAACATACCCGGACAAATTTGCAAATACAGAGTTGGAATACAAAAGCGGTTTGGGCGACATGTTCGAAATCATGAAAGCGTATTTTACGACTGAGCGCCTTAACCCAACACCAACGATTGAAATTCCAGTGCATGCGATCACAGCGCGGCAACTGTTAGAAGAGCAAGATGACGTCATCTATCGTCTGGGTCATTCAAGCGTATTAATGAAGCTCGATGGAAAACTGGTAATGACCGACCCTGTATTCAGTGATCGCGCGTCTCCTGTACAATGGGCAGGGCCAAAACGCTTTCACCAAACCCCCATCACGATAGAAGATTTGCCAACTATCGATGTGGTGGTGATCAGTCATGACCATTACGATCACCTAGATAAAGCTTCTATTAAAGTGCTAGGCGACAAGGTGGGCACTTTCTTGGTGCCGTTAAAAGTAGGCCAATTACTGGTGAATTGGGGTGTACCCAAAGAGAAAGTGATCGAACTAGACTGGTGGGAGTCACACTCTGTTGACGGCATTGAATATACACTAACTCCGACTCAGCATTTCTCTGGTCGAGGTTTGACAGACCGCGATACGACGCTGTGGGGCAGTTGGGTTATCAATGCACAGCAACATAAAGTGTTCTTCAGTGGTGACTCTGGTTACTTCAATGGCTTTAAAGAGATTGGCGAAAAGTACGGTCCGTTTGACTTCACTATGATCGAAACCGGCGCATACAATGAACTTTGGTCAGACATTCACATGTTCCCAGAGCAAAGCGTTCAAGCACACATTGATGTGCAGGGCAAAGTGATGATGCCAATTCACAACAGTACGTTTGATTTATCGATGCATGATTGGAATGAGCCGATGCAACGCGCGTTAGATATCAGTGAAGAGCGCGGTGTAACGTTAGTGAGCCCTGAGATTGGTCAACGCTTGGCGATTGCGGAGCCTCAGCCTGCGAAGGCATGGTGGCAATAATGGCTGAGCTAAACAGCCAAACATCAGAATAGTTAAGTCACTTATTAGTAGTTACTTGGTCAGGGATAAGGATAAAGGTGCGATGAAAGCAAAGTGGACGTTGTTACTTACATTAAGCATTCTGCCTACCTTTGCACTAGCAGGAGTAGAGCAAGATATCTCGACGTTGATAACACGAGTTGAGCAATCCTCTTGCACCTTTATCCGCAACGGCAAGTCGTACACTAATCAAGAAGCAGCAGAACACATGCGCAATAAATGGGATTACGCCAAAGATGACGTTGATTCCGTGGATGTGTTTATAAAAGAAGTTGCGTCGAAAAGTTGGTTATCTGGCAAACCATATTGGGTGGATTGCCAAGAGGAACGCATTACCAGCGAAGAGTGGCTAGCATCATTGATGCGCACCACCGATCACATCCAATAACACTTCTTTGATGGTCTGATAGCGCAGAGGTAGAGCACGACTGCGCTTACGAACCAGAAATAGCTCTTCACATACAGTGTTTTTCAGTTGAGCAATGTATAACGTGTCTTTTAATGGAAAATTGTCGACCGCACTTTGAGGCAGCACGGTGAAGCCAAGTCCTTTGCTGACAGGCAGCAAAATTTGGCTCAATTGATTTACGTAGCCGGATAATGGTAAATCGCTCATCTTAATTTCTTGGAGCTGTGGTTCTTCACATTGGTCAAAAAACAGCGTCATGTAATGCTCGGCATCAGGGTGGCTAATGACACCACAGTCATGCAAGAGTTGTGGCGTTATCTGCTTATTTTGATAATGCTTTGGCAGAACCAAGCACAACCTCTCTTTACCAATTCGCTCACTGTGAAACAGACCTTTGTTGGGAACATCAGTCACGATACCAATATCGATGTGCCCTTGCGTTATGGCGTTGAGAATAGATTGATTTGGCGCGGCTTCTAAATGTAACGATAAGCTCGGGTGCTGTTTTTGCTTCTCCAAAATGGGCCCATACAACATTAACGCCATTGCACCAGAACAAGCCAGTTTACAGTGGCCTGAAAACGCATCATCAAAACTGAGCTCTTCGAGCAGCTTCTTCTCTCTATCTTCTAACTCGAGCGCATATGCGTAGACAATCCTGCCTTGCTCGGTTAATTCGAAGCTTTTGTTTTCGCGCTTGATCAAGGCATGCTGACAACTTTGCTCTAATTTTTTGATGTGTTGGCTGACGCCAGGCTGAGTCATAAAAAGTTTTTCTGCCGTTTGCGTAAAATGACCGACTTCAATCAATGTCTTAAATGTATGTAACCAAACAGGATTAAGCATAGTGTGTGATTTTCTGAGAGCTTTGTTGGGAGACGTAAAGAAAATGATAGCACGGTGTTTTATGAAAACAGAGAAGACTTAAACGATAAAGATGAATCGCTATCAATACATTACAGACAAAATAAAACCCCGCCTGGTTTCCCAGACGGGGCTTATTCTTTTTCGCAGCAATCCAGCTACTAATAGGTGCTCCCTGCATCTATCCTTGATTGTGGCTAAGTCCTTTAACCGAGTTCCTTGTTCATCGCCTTCCTAGCGGTGTCCATTCTTGCCTATCATCCTGACGGGCGAACTCTATCCTAGAGCTTAACTACATCCTTGCTGACAACTCATCCTAAGCTATCAAATCTTCATCCTGAAGATACCCAATCCTTTAGGCTTTTTTCCTGTTCCCGCCAACATCCTGTCGACAAATTGAGTATTGATGTTTTGCTGATTTGACTCAATTAACTTTTCTAAATTATTTTTACTTATTATTTTAAGTGAATTTAAATATTACTTTTAAATCATATATTTAATGTTTTTTCTGGCATTGCTCTTAGAGGTGATTAATCTATTTGCTTACAACTCTTGTAAGAGATCTCGCACAAGTTTGGTGGTGAATGTATTAATGTGCGCTTTTTGTTCCGAGTTCTGTGGATTGAACTGGATCACAATGCGTTAAAAGGGAGACGATAAAGATGAAAGTGAATTGATCTTGAGTAGAGATTTGTTTGAAAAGAAATAAAAATTCTTGCGGTTTTTATAAACAGTATGGTAAATCTGAAATGCCCACCTTGTTAATCCTTATTAAGATTCAATGACAGTATAAGTAGGGAACTTGATTGCCATTTTTCTGTCATATCTGGTGAGTAAGTTAACCGTGTCAGATAGATAATATGCCGTTTGCCAGTAAAAACAGGCTGCAAGAAACCGGTATTTATCATTATGTTGTGAAATATGTCACGGTTAAATGATTGATTCCCTTATAGATTGAAGGGGATACGACCTTAGACAATAAGCTCCATGAGGAGCGTTACTTATATAAGATGAGGGACTTTACTATGAAAAAGACTAGAAGAGCTCAGCTACATCGTGTGCGTATTCAATACTGGAAAGACACGAAAGACGCCCCAGCTAAAAAATCATAGTTAATTATACCTAAAGGCACGAGCTGGCTGTGGAACACAGTTTCCCGTTGATTGCCAGCTCAAAAACACCACAATCACATTCACTCCGCGCAACTTCCCAAACCCCTATTTTTACTATCGCATTCTTCAAAAAATAAAAAAGCCAGTCTTAAGACCAGCTTTCTCTACCATTTACTGAGCTCTGCGTATTACAGGTTGCCCTTTAGTTACAGGTAGTTGGCGTCAACTAGTTCGCCCGCTTGCGCGCTTTTCACTTCTGGACGTGCTTCTAACCATTTAATAACTTGCGCTTTCTGTTCTTCAGTCGCACTGCCGTAACGGTCAGTAGAACATAGGAAGCCTTCAAACAGTTCTAGACCACCGCCACCGAAGCAAAGACCAAGCTCGTCAATGTAGTCGATAAAGTCATCAACGAATGCATCGTAACGGTCGAAGTCGTTAATGTCTGTTTCACAGCTGATCTCGAAACCTAGGATTGCGAACTCACCTAAGAACAGCTTTTTACGGATACGACGGCTCTTGTTATCGATCTTGTCTAATTTCATGATTATCTCTCGTAGATGATTTGATTTCGTACACCTTATACCTTCTATCACACTTTAGCCCAAGTAAAATCAGAATGAAGCGATACAGTTGGTGATTATGTGACCAGAATTTAATTGCTTCGTTAGCTGTGTTGGTTGGTTTGCAGTATTGTTGAAACACAAGTTTCATATGTTTTAAGCACTTTTGTCATTTTTCTTATCCAAACTTCTTGCCGTTCAACTAATCACTTATTTATTAATTAAACTATAAGATCGGGAAAGTAAAAATGAGCAAGGAAACCTTTGACGCGACGCGTTATAACCAAAGTGAAAACAAACCATTTGAAGAAGTATTAGAAGCGAGCCTATCTCGACGCAGCATTCTGAAAGGTGGTTTAGGTATCAGTGCGATGACAGCGTTTGGTGCTTTCGGATTGGCTGGTTGTAACTCGTCTGACTCAGGGAGTACAGTAAGCAGTGGTTCGGGCGCATCTAAAGCCGTTCTTAACTTTGAATCTATCCCTGGCTCACTCACTGACGCAGTTTCAATTCCACAAGGCTACACCGCACAAGTACTAGTACCTTGGGGAACACCACTTAATGCGCAAGGCAGCGCATGGCAAAATGATGGTACCAACACCAGTACCGATCAGTTAAATGCGCTAGGCATGCACCATGACGGCATGCATTTTTTCCCATTGAACGATAGTACTACAGATGGCTTGCTATGTATTAACCACGAGTACATCGACACATCAGCACTGCATCCAAATGGTCCGACGGTTGAAAATGGCGTACGTACCATTGTAGATGAAGTGCGTAAAGAGATTAACGCGCACGGTGTGTCAGTGGTTCGCATTCAACTGGAAGACAACATGTGGAAGTTGGTTGATACCGACCCACTAAACCGTCGTTATACTGGTGCGACAGTCATGGATTTGTCTGGCCCGGTGGCCTACACATCTTTAACTGTCACTCGTTTCTCACCAGATGGCAGCCAAGCGCGTGGTACGTTAAACAACTGTGGCAACGGCTACACGCCGTGGGGCACGTACTTAACGTGTGAAGAGAACTGGCCTGGTTACTTTGTTAACGCCGGGACTCGTACAGAAGAGCAAGATCGCATTGGTGTTGATGACCAAAGCACACGCTACTTGTGGGAGACATTAGCAGGAAATGCAGAAGAGCGTCTTGATGAGTTCTCTCGCTTTAATGTGGCTCCAACAGGAGCAAGTGCGATGGATGATTACCGTAATGAAGCCAATGGTCACGGTTACATTGTCGAGATTGACCCTTACACGCAAAACTCACGTGCGAAGAAACGTACTGCGCTAGGTCGTTTCCGTCACGAGGGCTGTACTTTCGGTAAGCTTGAAGAAGGCAAACCAGTGGTATTTTATTCTGGTCACGATTCTCGCTTTGAGTACCTATACAAATTTGAATCTGCGGCAGCGTGGGATCCAGCAGATGCTAACCCTGATAACCGCTTGGCGATGGGTGACAAGTACATGGACGAAGGCACACTGTATGTGGCGCGCTTCAATGAAGACAGCACAGGTACTTGGTTACCATTAACGCTTGATAGCGTAACAACCGCTGGTGGTACATTAGCGGATCACTTTGATTCACTGGCTGAAATTATCATCAATACTGCGGGTGCGGCGGATTTAGTTGGGGCAACACCAATGGATCGACCAGAGTGGTGTACGGTTGATCCATTCACGGGTTCAGTATATTTAACATTGACGAACAATACGCGCCGTACAGATGAAACCAATCCTGCGAATCCACGTTTGAATAATAAGTTTGGTCATGTTATTCGTTGGGATGAAGGTGCTTCAGCAACTGACTTTAATTGGGATATCTTTGTGTTTGGTTCGCCAGCAAATGGTGATGCAGATACCAACCGTTCTGGCTTGAATGAGTTAAACCAGTTTGCGAGTCCAGACGGATTAGCGTTTGATGGCCGTGGTATTTTGTGGATTCAGACTGATAACGGCGCAGATGAAGTTACATCTTACACCAATGATCAAATGTTGGCTGTTGTGCCATCTAAGCTAACAGATGAGAATGGTGATCAAGCTGTGATTGGTGCGGATAATCAAGCTGAATTGAAACGCTTCTTTGTCGGACCAAATGGTTGTGAAGTAACAGGCTTTACCATCAGCCCTGATTACAAATCATTGTTTGTGAATATTCAGCACCCAGGCAACTGGCCATACAGTGAAGATGCAGCCGAAGAAACGCCTGCTGGTGTTTCTGTGCGCCCACGAGCGGCGACAGTGGTTATTCGCCGTGAAGACGGTGGAGAGATTGCAGTTTAATCTCTAAATGAATAAACACCTTAAAATTCAAGCCCTGCAATTGCAGGGCTTGATGGTTTAGGCGAATGCCTAGTTGCACTTTGTACCTAAACAACAGGCTTAGCTTTTCAATGAACCGCCTGAAGTACGAATCACGTCTTGATACCAGAAAAAGCTTTTCTTACGTTTACGTTCTAGCGTTCCTTGCCCATCATCATGACGATCGACATAGATAAAGCCGTAACGTTTGCTCATCTCAGCGGTTGAGTTCGCGACCAAATCGATTGGTCCCCAACTGGTGAAGCCCATCAGCTCAACGCCATCCAAAATTGCTTCATGTGCTTGTACAAGATGGTCGTTCAAGTAAGCGATGCGGTAATCATCTTGAATCTCACCGTTTTCATCGATTTCATCACGTGCACCTAAGCCGTTTTCTACGACGAACAGTGGCTTTTGGTAGCGATCGTGAAGGAAGTTCAGCAGAACGCGAAGGCCTTTTGGATCGATCAACCAACCCCACTGGCTCTTTTCAAGGTATGGGTTTGGTACGCTATCGACAATGTTACCCACTTCCTTCTGTTTCGGATCCGCACTTGCACAGCCACTTGCGTAGTAGCTGAATGAGATGAAATCGACACTTGCCGATGCAATTTCTTCTAAGTCGCCTGCTTCCATCTGAATTTCGATGCCGTTTTCACGGAAGTAACGCTTCATGTAGCCAGGGTACTGACCACGTGTTTGTACATCACCGAAGAACAACCACTTGTTGTTTTCATGCATTGCAGCAAGCACGTCATCAGGGTTACAGGTGTATGGGTAGTTGATTGCGCCAAGCAGCATGTTACCAATTTTGCCGTTAGGTACGATTTGCTGACACAGTTTTACCGCTTTTGCGTTTGCGACTAGCTGGTGGTGAATCGCTTGGTAAATCTCTTGTTCACTGGCGCCTTCTTGCAAACCAACACCAGTAAATGGTGCGTGTAGAGACATATTGATTTCGTTGAAGGTTAACCACAGCTTCACTTTGTCTTTGTAGCGTTCCAGCACTGTGCGAGCATAACGTTCGAAGAATTCGATGACGCGACGATCGCCCCAACCGCCATAGTTTTCAACCAGTGCGTAAGGCATTTCGTAGTGAGATAAGGTCACGAAAGGTTGGATGTTGTGCTCGGCAAGTTCGTCAAAAATTTTATCGTAGAACGCCAAACCTTCTTCGTTAGGTTCTAGTTCGTCCCCGTTCGGGAAGATGCGGCTCCAAGCTAAAGAGAGACGCAGACAGTTAAAGCCCATCTCTTTGAACAGCGCGATGTCTTCTGGGTAGTGATTGTAGAAGTCGATCGCCACGTCTTTGATACCCGGTGTACGCTCTTCACGGGTTTGATGCGGACTCAAAATACCGTTTGGCAGCATGTCTGATGTCGATAACCCTTTACCCCCAAGGTTGTACGCCCCTTCTACTTGGTTTGCAGCAATGGCACCACCCCAAAGAAAATGTTCAGGAAACTTAATCATGCTTCTCACTCTTTATATTTAGGAAATGTTTGTGGATTTATTGCTTGAGAATAGTGTAGGAGACACCTCGATACTTGTATCGAGATCGTATTTTTATCAGTTCATCACCAAACGTCAGTAATGATAAACATTGATATATAGGATGGTTGTTAACAATGCCAACCTAAGTGAATTTAGATTGGCATTCATATTCAAAACGTAAATGCTAAATTCGCCGCCGCACCAAACTGGTTATCGCCAGCGTAAGAGCCAGCGAGGTCTAAACTGATCACATCAAAAGGACTGATGCCAATGCCACCTGTCACTGAGTCATCGAGATTATTTTCTAGGTCAATTTCATAACCAGCGCGAAGTTGTGCCCACCCCCAAGCATTCCCCTCGATACCGACACGAATAAACTGAGTGTCATCGTCGAGCTCTTTAAAGCGCTTTTGTTTGGTGAGATCGGCGTCTAAGCTCAGAGCTACATAGTTCCCGACATAACCGATGCCAACTGTCGCTTGTGGTGTGAGTTCGTAGGTATAGTTGCCCAGTTTTGTTTCAATATCTTGCTCGAAGACGTCTTTTAATGAAAGGCCTGCTCTAAATGCGTTGTGATACCAAGCGACCCCAAGATCCATATTGAAAGTATTCTTTGATACTTCACTTTTGTCGTAATCCTCGATATCAAAGTCGTCTAGTGTTGTACGTTGTGTGTAGGTTTTAAGTTGTTGGTATTTTGGTGTAATACCAAATGCGAATTGTTGTTCGCCTATAGTGTAAGCACGAGATAGAGCAATACCATATTCCACATTACCGAAAGCAGCTAGGTTAACGGCAGAATTGAGGTATCGATCTGCGGTGTTTGTTGAATCTGAGATATCGGGTGCAGCAAGTATCTCCACATAACCAGTGCTAAACAGGTTTACAGACATGTAGCGCGTCGGAATAGCAATTGCGAGGCTTAGCCCTCCGTTAATGACAACTGGGACGCTCTTATCCAACTGATCGAGGAGGCGATTAAGCTCGGCCTCGTTCGCTGGAGTAGGAATGCCCTGAATACTATCATAAAGGTCTTGGGCGTCATCTACGGCTGACAACGCTTTATCCTCGTCGTGGATATTAACCCCGACAGCCGGAATGAGCAGACCGATATCATCATTTTCTCGATAGAGGGCACCTAAGGCTGGGTTATGTAGGGGTGCGGTCAAATAGTCAGCAGAAACGACGCCTGTATTTCCCATACCATGACTTCGAGCGTCGGCAGCGTAAGGTGCAGAAAAAGCGTAAGGTGATAATATAAAAAGCGCTCCTGCTGCAGCTAAAGTTATTTTTCTCATAACGCATCCATTCTTATTTTAAATAATTACTTATCATTAAATTAGACGGTGGGAGCTAAAACTGGTGTCAACCACCAAAAATTGTTCTGATGAATGGTATGTGGCGATTCATCAAGTTAAGCGTAGGTTAGGCAACTCGCTTTATAAAGTTGAACAGGGTTTATATTGCTCTCTTATTGAGAGAAAAGGATTGAGATATGGGAGAAGTTGGGTCAGCTTCGGTGAGGAGCGAGTTTAAATACTAAGATGAAGGACATTCCTTCAGTAGTGTTGAGCTGTGCGCTGACTTTCCCTTGCATATCACGCATATTGTTGGCCGTAATCGCTAAACCCAGCCCCAATCCTTCACCAATTTTCTTTGAGGTTTGGAAGGGTTCGAACATGGATTCAAGCATCTCATTCGACACGCCGCAGCCATTATCACTGACGATCAGTTCGACCTGATTGTCGGTTGGGTTGACGATCAAGCTGAGCTGCGGGTTGGTGGTATGGTTCATTGCGTCTAGCGCATTCGAGACAAGATTACCGAGCACCTGAAGCAGTCGTTGTTCTTCACCCATGATATTAGGTAAGTCATGAGGAACACGAACACGCACATCCACTTTGTCTAATTGGGTTTGATAAACGCGTAGGGTTTCTTCGAGTGCGGAGGTAAGAGAAATTGCTTGTAGGCTTTCTGGTTTGTTATAGGCGAACGTCTTTAACTGGCTGGTCATGCTTGCCATGCGATCAATCAGCTTCTGCACCAATACGTTGTTGGCTTTCATCATCTCGGTTTCGCCACGTTCTGCTAACAGTTCATTTGTTGTGAGCAGGGTACGCAAGCCTGTCAGTGGCTGATTGAGCTCATGAGTAATCGCGCTCGACATGCGACCCAAGGCGGCCATTTTACTCGACTCAATTAACTGGCTTTGCGCTTCTTTTAGCGCTTGAGTTCGTTCCTCTACCCGTTGCGCCAGTTCTTGGTTGACCTGTTGCAGTGACTGCTCGGCTTTTTTCCGCTTGCTGATGTCGATGATCGTCGCAAGGAAATACTGCTCGCCATGCCAAGGGAAACTGGTTAGCGAGAACAGGACAGGGAAGACGCTTCCATCGCTGCGTCTGGCAATGGTTTCGACCGTGCTGATCTCTGCGAGCTCTTTATGTTTAGGTAAATCCTTGAGCAACTTAAGTGTGGTGGAATTGGGATTGCCTGCATCGAATAACTCCCAAGCAAAAGCGTGTCGATTGACGCTTTCTGGTAAACAGAACAAACGCTTCGCCATTGGGTTGAGATCGAACAGTTGACCTTGTTCATCAATCAATAGCAAACCAACGTGGGTCTTATTGATCATCTGTTTCAAGCGGCGTTGGGACTCTTCCAACAGGGCTTGAATTCGCTGTTGATTGATGTGCTTTTGGCGACGTTGTAGACCAATGATGACGAGTAATATAACCAATAAGAGTAGCGCTGCTACGCTCCAACCAATTACGTTGATGGTTTGCTGAATCGGCTTAGAAGGGGTGAGATAGCTTACGTACCAATTCAAATCATCCAATTTTACGGTGTGCGCAAAATAGCGTTGTTGGTTGAGCGTCCACACGCTGATGTTGGTGTTGTCGTATAAGCGCTGCGTTTCTAACTGAACGGTGTTGCTTGGTTCGTTAAACCAGTCTGCGTTATAGAGCGAGCTACTCGATAGAAAAAAGCGTTGCTGGCGATTTTGCAACGTAATGATGTCTTGGCTGGTAATGGTCTGTTCGGTCAACAGGCTGAGGTTGATTTGCACCACGACAATACCTGCGATATCTAGACCGTCATAGATAGGGGCTGCAAGATAATACAACGGGCTCGAACCTTTGGTTTTGTTCACCAAGGAAACCCCACCGCCTTGATTGTGAATTTGTTCCACAATGGCTTTTCGGTCAGACAAGCTAAAGCGCTCTTCGATTAGACTTGAGACCAATACTTCGCCAGAGTTAGACAGGATTAGCCAACCTTCCGTATTGGCGGCTTTATCTAGTTGAGTCAGTTGGGTTTGCAACGGTTCGTAATAAGTCAGATTCCCTTTCACAAAAGCGATGGTTTCTGGGTTATTGGTGACGAGGTAAGGCAGGTGATAGAAGCGTTTGAGTGCACGGCGAACTTCACCAATATAGTCGAGCAGTTTTTGTTGAGCTTCGGTTTGAGTTTGTACGCTCAACCACTGACGAGCCACCTCTCTGCTGGCGCTATAGCAAGACAACATCAGCACTGCCGCAATTGCGACCACAAGCCATGTTTTGCCATTCCTTTTGCGCTGCATACCGACTCCATTCAGCTAGTGCGTTCTCACCAACAGTCATTAAAGAGTGCGCCTAACTGGTTGGATGTTAAAGACTTGTAAGCAAGAAGTGAGATCTAGCTCCTTTTCTCCTCAGTGGTTTTTGCTACCGTTAATAAAGAGCGATTTCTTTCCCCCATAAAGCAGGCAGTAACTCATGGCTTTTGACGACACCCCTAAAATTGCACTTATCGAAGACGATGACATTGTTCGTCAGGCTACCAGCCAATGGTTGCAACTGGCTGGGTTCGATGTGACCGCATTCAGTTTAGGCGAAGAGGGCAAAGCGGCCATTCTTAGCCAAGAATTTGATGCGATTGTCAGTGATGTTCGCCTGCCAGACACCGATGGCTTGTCGATACTAGAAAGCCTGATTGCCAATCATATTCCAACACCAGTTATCTTGATCACCGGACATGGTGATGTCGATATGGCGGTAGGCGCATTACAAAACGGTGCGTTCGATTTTATCGAGAAACCTTTTCAACCTGAGCGCTTATCCCAACGAGTGACCGAAGCGGTCGAGAGTTATCGCGCACAAACTTCTACTCAAGATCGCCAAGAGTACCTATCTAGTGTTAGCGGCTTAGAAGAAGTGTTGATTGGGCGAAGCCGAGTGATGCAACAGCTTAGAGAACAAGTAGCCAAGTTAGCACGCATTGATACCAACGTGATCATTTACGGTGAAACAGGTTGTGGTAAAGAGCTAGTAGCGACCAGTTTGCACAATGAAAGCCAACGTAGAACCCATCATTTTGTGCCAATCAACTGTGGTGCTATTCCTGAGAATCTGTTTGAAAGTGAGCTGTTTGGGCACGAAGCTGGGGCATTTACTGGAGCGGGTAAAAAGCGCATTGGTAAATTGGAATACGCGGATAAAGGCACCTTATTCTTTGATGAAATCGAGAGTATGCCGCTGTCCATGCAAGTGAAAGTGCTGCGTTCATTACAGGAACATACAGTAGAGCGCGTTGGAGGCAATCAACAGATCTCAGTTGATTTGAGAGTGATCGCCGCCGCGAAAGAAGATCTCAATGATCATGATGAGTTTCGTCAGGATTTGTACTATCGCCTCAATGTAGCGCAGATCTATTTGCCACCACTACGTGAGCGAGAAGAAGACGCGTTGATCTTGTTCGAACACTTTGCCCTGAAAAGTAACCCTGAGAGTCGTCCGCTTAGTGAAGCCGATAGAAGAGCCATTCTTGCTTACGCTTGGCCCGGTAACGTGCGTGAGCTTAGGAATGTAGCGATGCGTTTTGCATTGGATGAAACCGTCTCCGTAATGGAAATTCTCTCTAGTCGACCATCCTCAACAACCGAAGAGACGCATGCGGGCGTGCCGTTGGCGATTCAGCTACATAACTTTGAACGTAAGGTGCTACATGATTCTTTAGTCAGGCATCATGGACGCATCAATGAGGTGATGCAGGAGTTGGATTTACCACGTCGAACCCTTAACCAAAAGATGCAGAAGTTTGGTTTGAATCGCTCCGACTATACTTAGTACGATTTCTAGCTAATGTAAAATCATTGGCATAACAAACATGTTATGCGCTTTTGGCAGGAGCTGGGACAAACTTATAATTTAGGTCTTTACCTTCTCCAAACAAGGTAACGAGGTTCCTTCCAGTATGTTTAGAGCTATATAGCGCTTCGTCTGCTTCAGCAAGCGCCTCTTGAAGTGATTGCCCCTCAGATAACTGACTGATACCAAAGCTCATGGTCACTTCAGTTTTAAATGATCGCAAAGCGGTTTCAGTTTCGACCGCAAGGCGAATTTGCTCTGCGACAATTTTGGCTTGTTGTGCTTTTTCGAGCAAAACAATCATGAACTCGTCACCACCAAATCGCACAATGCAGGCTGACTCAGGAAGATGCTTTTTAAAAATAGTGGAGATCGTTGCCATGACGGAGTCGCCAACCGTGTGACCATAGTGATCATTAATCGCTTTGAACTTGTCGACATCAGTCATAATAATGCTGATTGCTTGGCTTTTTTTATGTGCTTTACTAACCAAGTTTGGAACGATTTCTTCCATGGCTCGACGATTATATAGCCCTGTGAGTGCATCTAAATGAGAGAGATCATTTATGGATTGCACCAAGCGTCCGTTAATTAACCACAGCATACTAAAGCTCAAAGCAACGATCAGGCAGATGCTAAATAAGAAAGTCAGCTGATGGATAAGGCCTGCGACCATAAAACTTGGTAACTCACCTGAAAAAGTACTCCAAAGCGCCCTAAATCCCATAAAAAAACTAAATCCAAAGAAAGAGTAAGCCATTGCTTTAACAGGGAGCTTTAAGTCCTTTTGGGTACCTTTAAGCATGGCGACACCACTAAAGAAGGTGACGATACAAATATACATGCTCAGATAAATAATGCGGCTTTTGATAGAAGGGTCATGGAAGGTGAAATAGTAAAATGAACCACTGAAAACAGGTGTTAACAAGGTAAGACAGTGAGCCAATTTTAAAGGATATTGACGAAAAATGCTTACGCTATATAGCGTAAGCAAGAAGCCGACTAATATGAGAGTGTTGGCTATGACGATGGTCAGCCAGTCTGGCGCAGAGCCTCTAAAGCCAAGTAAAAAAGGGCCTAAACCAATAAACAGTAGTGATATCGAGAAGGTTTTTAAGCCTTTGACTCTACCCTGAGTGTATTGATAACAAAGCAGACTAATAGAGTAAATGCAAGAGAACAGAATAACGATAAAGTTCAGTGTTCTGATGTCTAGATACTGATTATCCATAGGCGACCCATATCAATCTTTCATTCAGGCAACTCCTTTGCCTGATATCAATAAGCGAGCTACATAGTAACGCACTTATTGAGCGATGTCTTATGTTAAACGGCTATTCATTCACCAGCTCGAATTGTTCGGTTTGGTTGGTTTTCGTCGTAAACAGCAGACCAACAATCATCATAAATACGCTAGGCACAATCCAGCTAGCAAAGTCATTGTACAGAGGCATGTAATTACCCATCCACTCATCAGTGGAACTTGGCATGTAACCTAGGATGTGCAGCGCATCAACACAACCAAACATTAGAGCAGTGAACGCGGTTGCGACGACCATGATTTGCGACATCTTGTCGCGCACTGGTGCCATGATCATCAATGCAATCGCTACTGGGTGAAGCGCCACAACCGCTGGTAATGTGATAGCCAATAGTTGCTCTAGACCTACGTTGGCGATCAAACCAGCCAATACCATGGTCGTGATAACGCAGCCTTTGTAGTTCACTTTGCTGAAAGTGTTGTCGTAAAACTCACTGCCTGCTGTGGTTACGCCGATAGCAGTAGTCAAACACGCCAATACCATCACGGCACCTAGTAATAGTGAGCCAAATGCGCCGAAGTGGCTGAAGGTGAATGCCGTTAAAATGTCGCCACCATTGCTGAACTCAGAACCCAAGTATGAGCTTGTCGAACCAATGTAAGCCAATGAGATGTAAACAAATGCCATGGCAACCGCGTACATCAAAGCTGCAATTAGCGTGTATTTTGCGGTCGCTTTCGGGCAATCTACACCCATGCTGCGAATCGCACGGAAGATGATCCAACCAAAACCGATAGAACCTAGCGCATCCATGGTCATGTAGCCTTGGGTCAAGCCTTCAGCAAATGCGCCAGATACGTATGGTCCCGTTGCGGCAGTTAGCTCGCCTGCAGGAGAAACCAAAGCCGTCACAGACATGATGATCAAGATTGCCATCAAGGCAGGCGTTAAGATCTTGCCTAGGTTGTCGACCAATTTACCCGGATATAGGGCAAATAGAATGGTGATAGCACAGAAGGCAATAGTGAAAGGCACCAAAGCTGCATCACCAAACATTGGCGCAAAGCTGAATTGGTAAGCCACGGTAATTGCACGTGGAATCACGAACGCAGGGCCAATTACGATAAATACCATTACCCAGAAACTGGTCGCCAAAGGTTTAGGTAGGGCAGCGGTTAATTTGTCTGAACCGTTTACGATAGCCACCATCACTAGTGCCATCGCAGGCAGACCTACACCCGTCAAGAGGAAGCCAGACATCCCGCTCAGAAAGTTTTCACCTGCTTGGTAACCCAAAAATGGAGGGAAGATCAGGTTACCCGCGCCTAAGTACATGGCGAAAGTCATGAAGCCCAAAGCGGCGATATTGCGTGCGCTTAACATTGTTATTCCTCTTATGTTTCGCTTGGAAGAAACTGAAAGGAATGGGAGGAGTATGTGGTGTTCCCGTCAGCTTCTTCTCAAGCTGACAGAAAGTTTAGATATAGCCTGTCAGCTCTGAATCAGTTCCAGAGAGAGCAGGAGGATCGCAGCAGCAACGCCAGATGGGCGTTTTAAAGCGAATTGTAATTGCGCAGTTGCTGACATGGGTGATCCTTGAAGACGAAAAAATACCAAGGAATACGTTTGCCTTGGCGTGTTGTTACCCTAACGAACATAGGGCTATTGGCACAACCCCGAAGTAGAAAATAAGTTGATACGGTCAATGTTTGTTTCTGAACTGGTGGATCGAACTGCTTTTTAAATTAAAAATTAGAATAAATGACTTTTCATTTCTGTAACATGACTTGTTTTGCTGTATTTTTGTGCTATTTGTAGTCGTTTAGGCTATAAACCTCCGCTGATCAAGTGAGCAGTTTAGAATGATGCGCTTTTTCTTCTTATTGTTAAGACGATCATTAGTTGCAGTTCAATCCAAAATTGCATCGGCAAAATATTGCTTATTAGTGAATCGTGCATTTATTTTGTCTTGATCACATTTTATTAACCTTTTGCGATCTAGGCGTGCAACCTTCTTCTCTTCAATGAGCAAGATCTTGCTCATTACTTTGCTATCAAATCAGCATGATTTTGCTCATTTTTGATGTCTTTCAGCGCTTAGTTCAATAAATACAAAGGGTTAAAAGTTGGCATTTCAATTGCTCTAGGGAATGTGTTGTTAATAAAGGTTTAACATGATGTAAATCCCCAATCGTGAAACGACTACACGGAGAGTAATAATGAAAATGAATAAGCTGGTAAAAGCTTTGGCTGTCGCTGTGACTTCTTTTGGTATTGCTGCTAACGCTGCGGCAGAAGATCGTAGCTACATTCTTGCAACGGCATCGACAGGTGGTACTTACTACCCTGTGGGCGTAGCGTTGGCGACGTTAAGCAAAGTGAAATTGGCACCAAAGCACCACTTCTCCCTTTCTGCAATCAGCTCTGCGGGCTCTGGTGAAAACGTCAAACTGCTGAACGAAAACGAAGCACAGTTCGCGATTCTGCAAGGTCTTTACGGTGCATGGGCTTGGTCTGGTGAAGGTCCTTATGAGAAGAGCGGTCGCCAAGAGCAGCTGCGTTCAGTCTCTATGCTGTGGCAAAACGTTGAGCACTTTATTGTTCGCTCTGACCTAGCAAAAACGGGCACAGTGACTGATCTGAATAACCTAGATGGCAAGAAGTTCTCTATCGGTAAGAAGAACTCTGGTACTGAGAACTCGGGTCGCCAAATCATGAAAGGTCTGAAGGTCGACCCTGATAAATTCAATCTTGCTTACATGGGTTACGGCGGCAGTGCGAGCGCACTTCAAAACGGCACCATTGACGGCATGAACACGCCTGCGGGTGTACCTGTTGGTGCGGTCACTCAAGCTTTTGCTGCGTTGGGTAAAGACATTTCGATTCTTTCGTTTACTGACGAACAAATCAAAGAGGCGAACGGCAATTACAACCTATGGACGAAGTACGAGATCCCAGCGAACACGTACCCGGGTCTAGATAAGCCGATCACCACCATTGCACAGCCTAACTTCTTGGCAGTTCGTGAAGATATCTCGGAAGAAGACGTTTACCAGCTAACCAAAGCGATCTACGAGAACCTGCCTTTCCTACAAGGAATCCACAAAGCAACCAAAGCAATGGCGATTGAGAAAGCGATCGCTGGCTTGCCAGTGCCTCTTCACCCAGGTGCGGCACGTTACTACAAAGAAATGGGCATCGAAATCCCATCAGATCTAATGGCGAAATAACGCTAACTTGGCCCCGAGTTTTGGCTCGGGGCATTTTATCCCTACCGATTTCAAAGATGGAAAAAGCCGCCAGAGCTTGGAGTATGAGATGAGCGACTCAATAGAAAAGGAATTGCAGAAATTTGAGCTGCCCACGCGCACTGATTTTCCGTGGGTAACCACCACAATTACAGTGTTTGGCGTGGTGTTGTCTGCTTTGCACATTTGGTTTAATACCTTATCGACGTTACCTGAGTTATGGATTTCCGCTACCCACTTTGCTGGCTTTGCGGTGATTTGTGCGCTTTGGTATCCGGCTCATATCTCTCTCAAGCAGAGTAAGATTGCACTCGGTATCGATGTGTTAATTGCTATGGGCGCGGTCGCGTGTTTGCTCTACATTCCCTATGCCGAAGATGCGCTGTATGAACGCGGTGTGAAGTTCGTGACCAGCGATTGGGTCTTCGCCATCATGGCAATCCTGATCGTGATTGAGCTGATCCGACGCACCATGGGTTGGTTTATTCCAGTGCTGATTGTGGTGTGTTTAAGCTACGTTGTGCTTTGGGGTAAGTGGGCGACAGGTATTTTCCATTTCCCGGGTTTGAGCATGGAAACCTTGCTCTACCGTAGCTTCTATTCTTCTGAGGGCATGTTTGGCTCTATCTCGCGCATCAGTTGGACTTTCGTATTCATGTTCATTCTGTTTGGTGCGTTTCTTGTGCGCTCTGGTGTCGGTGATTACATCATCAATGTGGCACGTGCTGCGGCTGGTAAAATCATCGGCGGTCCGGGTTTTATTGCGGTGATTGGCTCCGGTTTGATGGGCTCAGTATCGGGCTCAAGCGTGGCAAATACGGTTTCAACCGGTGTTATCAGTATTCCTTTGATGCAAAAAGCGGGTTTCCCTTCGCGCTTTGCTGCGGGGGTTGAAGCTGCGGCGTCGACAGGTGGTCAGTTGATGCCACCAGTGATGGGCGCGGGCGCTTTCATCATGGCGTCTTACACGCAAATTCCGTATGTTGATATTATCGCGGTGTCTTTCATCCCTGCTCTTATCTATTTCTTGTCTGTTGCGTTCTTTGTGCGTATTGAAGCCAAACGCAGCGGCGTTCAAAAAATCACGACCAGCGATGAATCTCTATTAAAAGTGTTGATCAGCGGTTGGCACAACCTTATCCCGCTGGCGGTATTGGTTACTTTGCTGGTTCAAGGCTTTACGCCAACTTACGCTGCTGGCTTGTCGATCATTTCAGTAGTGGTGGCGTCTTGGTTCTCGAAAGATCACAAGATGGGACCAAAAGCGATCATCGAAGCGCTTTCGCAAGGCGCGAAGAACATGGCGACAACCGCCGTATTGCTGGTGGGTATTGGTTTGGTGATCAACGTGATCAGTACAACAGGCATCGGCAACACCTTCTCATTGATGATCGACGGTTGGGCGAATGGCGACTTGTTCATCATGATCGTTCTGATTGCGCTCGCTTCTCTTGTTTTGGGTATGGGTTTACCTGTGACAGCGGCGTATATTGTATTGGGCACACTGTCTGCCCCTGCGCTTTACAAATTGATTGCGGAAAACCAATTGCTTGAATTGATGGTGTCGGGTCAATTGCCTGAACAAGCAAAAGCCATCTTCATGTTGGCGGCGCCAGAAAAGCTGGAACTGCTTAATGCACCAATGGCGTTGGAAACCGCGAAAGAAATGGTGGCGCTAGTACCTGCGGACTTTATGGAAACTCTACTGGAGCAAAGCCTGGGTATGGAAGCGGTAGGCTTGGCATTGCTGGCTGCTCACCTCATCATTTTCTGGTTATCGCAAGACAGTAACGTTACGCCTCCAGTGTGTTTGACCGCATTCGCTGCGGCAACTATCGCGAAAACACCCCCAATGCGCACTGGTTTGATGGCATGGAAAATCGCTAAGGGTTTGTATCTTGTACCATTACTTATTGCCTACACAGGCTTAGTCAGTTGGGATGTGACGTCAGTGATTACCGTGGGCTTCTTTGCCATCATCGGTACCTATGCATTGATTGGTGCGATTGAAGGCTACTTGGAAGGTCCTCTAAACATTCTGACGCGTCTCTTGTTGGTAGTGGTGGGTACATTGCTGGTTTGGCACGACATCCCAATGTTGGTTCGTGTGGCAAGCTGCGCGGTATTTGTCGCGGTGTTCATTTACAGTGGTCGCAAGTTCAAATTGCAACAATCTCAACTATCGGTTTTATAAGAGGTCGTATGAAATCAGTCTATGACTACATCATTGTTGGTGGCGGTATCGTTGGTGTGTCGACAGCATGGCAACTGCAGCAACGTCATCCAGACAAATCCATTTTATTGGTTGAGAAAGAGTCCGGTTTTGCCAAGCACCAAACCGGACACAATAGTGGCGTGATTCATGCCGGGGTGTACTACGCTCCGGGCAGTTTAAAAGCCGACTTTTGTAAGCGTGGGGTAGAGCGAACCATTTCGTTCTGTGCTGAGCACGATATTCCGGTGGAGAACTGTGGCAAGTTGTTGGTTGCGACTAATGAGCAAGAAGTCGAACGCATGAATGCCCTCTATGAGCGCTGCCATGTCAACGGCATCGACGTAAAGCTACTCGATGAAGTTCAACTCAAACTGGCTGAACCAAACATCACAGGCTTGGGCGCGATTTATGTCAAAACCACCAGTATTGTGGACTATCGTTTGGTCACTGAGCAGATGGCGGAAGAGTTCAAAAAGCTCGGAGGTCAAATCAGCCTGAGAACCAAAGTGGTGGCTGCCGAAGAGAAAGACGAAGAAGTTCAATTGACCTGCATTGCAGACGGGCAAACCATGCAGCTCAATGCCAAATTCTTGGTCACTTGCAGCGGCTTGATGGCGGATCGTATGACTAAGATGATGGGTATTCCAACCGATTTCCAAATTATCCCTTATCGTGGTGAATACTACCGCTTAGATAGCAAACACGACCAAGTGGTGAATCATCTTATTTACCCAATTCCCGACCCTGATTTGCCATTCTTAGGTGTCCACCTGACTCGCATGATTGATGGCAGTGTGACCGTTGGTCCAAACGCGGTGCAAGGCTGGAAGCGAGAAGGGTACGACAAGGTTAACTTTAGCCTGCAAGATACCATGCAAATGCTCAGTTTCTCCGGCTTTTGGAAGGTGACACAAAAGCATCTAAAAACCGGACTGGATGAGTTTAAGAACTCGTGGTGGAAGCCGGGTTATCTCAAGCTGGTCAATAAATACTGCCCAAGCATCAAGGTCGACGATCTCAAGCCATATCCTGCGGGTATTCGTGCGCAAGCGGTGTTATCCGATGGCACTTTGGTTCATGACTTTTTGTTTGCCGAGAGCGCAAGAAGCCTGCACGTTTGCAACGCACCCTCACCCGCAGCGACATCTGCGATGCCCATTGGGGAGTACATTTGCGATAAAGTGAATGAAAAGATAGAGGCGAAAACGGTATAAAACAAAGGCGACGTAAAAAACAAAGGCGACGTAACGGTCGCCTTTATTGTATTTGAATCTGGGATTTAGGAGTTGCCATCTTTAGGGCAGAGTTCCCCTTTCTTTGCGTGTCTTTCTATCATGTAATCGCCTCGGGCACTGTGCAATACAATTGCATTCCAGACTTGACCATCTTGCAACTCGAACTCAAACGCATAATGGGTGCCGCCGACCATTTTCGTTCTCACCTCATGAATTGCTTTCAATTTATCATCGGCATTCATTTGATAAAGCACCATGTTGAGTGAGCGTCTGGCGTCAGGAGTTGCCTCAGCAAGTTGCCAATGGCCCTGCTCGTTTGTTGCGGAGCAAATAGACCGCATTTTACTTTTCATGGCGGATGACATCTGCTTGTCTACGGCCAAAGCATTTGGTGAAAACAGTGGAACCGTCAAAGGAATCAAAGTTACCAGAAACCGCTTTAAGGTCATAAAAACACTCCGTTGTTTTACTCTTGCTTGAGTATAGACCTCAATGGCTTCAGATGTGGTGCAGTAGACTCTGGGCCTACAATATCGCAGTTCGTATCAACGAACTGATGATAAACAAGGCGACCACGCTTGCCAGCCAAATGCCAATGAACCACAAAATGGGCTTTAGTTTCATCAGTGATATCCTTCTCCACGTTTCATCTTGCCGCGGAACACCCAGTACGAATAAGCCGTGTAGGCTATGATCAGAGGAAGTAATACCACCGCACCGGCAAGTAAAAATGCCAAACTTTTGTCTGGCGCGGCGACGTCTTGATAAGTGAGTGCGAATGGGACCAAGTAAGGGAATGTACTGACACCGAAACCCATCGCGGACACAAGAAACAGGCCGATCGCAAGAACGTAGGCTCGGACGGCTTTGTGGTCGAGTAAGGCTTTGAATAACTGCCAAATAAGTGCCGCTGCAATAATTGGTAAAATGAAAAACAGTAGCGAGTTTGGTAATGAGAACCAACGTTCAAATACGATATTTTGGCTCAATGGCAGCCACAAACTGGCGATGAATATACAGGCTACCATCGCTAGTCCCCATCGTCGCGCGACCACGTAATAGCGCCCCATCAGTTCTTCTGGAAGCTTGATTAATAACCAGCATGAACCGAGCAGAATATAAGCACAAACAAGCGCCAAGCCACAAAATACGCTAAATGGCGAAAGCCAATCAAACCATCCACCTGCGTATGCTCGTTCACTAACCTCTATACCTTGGAGCAGGGTTCCGAGCATAATGCCTTGCATCAATGCCGCGGTGAGTGAACCAATGAAAAAAGCGCTATCCCATAAAAACTTTCCGCGTTGTGTTCGGAAGCGATATTCAAAAGAAACCCCGCGCAGAATTAACCCGAGCAGCATTAAAATCAGAGGAGCATAGAGTGCTGGCATAATGACCGCGTAGGCGAGGGGGAACACGGCAAAAAGCCCACCACCGCCAAGAACTAGCCAAGTTTCATTCCCATCCCAAACAGGAGCGATGCTGTTCATCATCATGTCGCGCTCTTCATCGTCATTAGCGCTGAGAAATAGGATACCAATACCGAGATCAAAGCCATCTAACACGACATAAATCAGAACGGCGAGCCCAATCAAAGCGTACCAAATTAATGCGTAATCCATGAGTTAGCTCCTAGGTTAGATGGTTAGAATGTGTGATGGCATCAGTTTTCGTGCCATCAGGAAGTCGGCTATCTAGACCTTCTTCATATCGAGTTGGAGACTTGCGCATCAAACGTAGGAGATAGAAGAAGCCAGCTCCAAAAACCACAAAGTAAACCACGATGAACGCCGTCAGGGAGACGCTCACCGCGGCGGCATCAATAGGCGATGCCGAATTGGCTGTGGTTAAAAGACCGTATACGGTGTAAGGCTGTCGACCGACTTCGGTAGTTATCCAGCCTGCTAAAACTGCAATGAACCCCGCTGGGGCAAACAGCACACAAATACGTTGAAGTGCCCTCGAATCAAAAAGTTTGCGACGTTTTCTTAGCCAAAGGCTCCACAAACCAATAACAAGCATGCCAAAACCAAGCGCGACCATTACTCGGAAAGACCAGAAAACGATAGATACAGGAGGGTGTTCCTCCTCTGGAAAAGCATCTAATCCCTTCACTTTACCGTTGAGGTCATGAGTTAAGATCAAACTACCGAGTTTGGGGATTTCCAGTGCGTATTCCATACGTTTTTCTTCATCGTTAGGGATACCGAAGAGGATCAATGGCGCGCCTTGGTGAGACTCATAGTGCCCTTCCATCGCGGCGACTTTGGCGGGTTGATGTTCAAGGGTGTTTAATCCATGCATGTCTCCAGCAACGATTTGAATTGGTGTCACGATGGCAGCCATCCACATTGCCATCGAGAACATAATTCTGGCTAGAGGGTTATGGTTTGCTTTTAGCAAGTGATAAGCGGCAACGCCGGCTACAACAAAGGCAGTAGTAAGGTAAGCGGCGAGCAACATATGAACGAGCCGGTAAGGGAAGGAAGGGTTGAAGACAATCGCCCACCAGTCTTCTGGGATAAACTGTCCGGCTTCGTTGATACTATAGCCCGCTGGTGTTTGCATCCAACTATTAACCGAAAGTATCCAAAACGCAGACAAAAACGTCCCGAATGCAACAATACAAGTCGCGGCGAAGTGAAGCTTCTTGCCTACCTTATCCATACCGAAAAGCATCACGCCTAAAAAACCAGCTTCGAGGAAAAACGCAGTAAAAACTTCATAACCCATTAGCGGGCCTAGGATTGGGCCTGTTTTGTCGGCAAACACGCTCCAGTTAGTACCGAATTGATAGCTCAACACGATGCCACTCACCACACCCATACCAAAACTGATGGCAAAGATTTTGAGCCAGTACTTATAGATTTGCATGTACTGTTTGTTGCCCGTTTTTAAGTACAAGCCCTCTAACACGGCGAGGTAACTTGCCAAACCAATCGTAAACGCTGGAAAAATGATGTGGAAAGAGACAGTAAAGGCAAATTGGAATCTGGCTAAATCGATGGCGAGTGTATCCATGGGCATTCCCTTTTAAGTTTCGAATTAACAGTTCGCCGAATTAGAAGAGATGAGGGAAGAGCGACGAACAAAATGGAATACGAAGAAGGAAGGCTAAGAGATTAAAAAACGATCGCTTTTTACGGCAGTGCGTACCATCTTTTAAACAAAGGAGGAGTTGTTATGAGCCTTAAACACTACTTTGAGAAAGCGACACCTAAGTTTGGCCCAGGTGGGAAGTATCACAAGTTCTACCCACTTTTCGAAGCTGTCGAAACCATTTTTTACACGCCTGGTAAGGTAAACCAGGGCATGACTCACGTTCGAGATAGCATCGATTTAAAACGTATTATGATCATGGTGTGGCTGGCGGTCTTCCCTGCCATGTTCTGGGGTATGTACAACATAGGCCAGCAAGCGAGTGATGCCTTGTTGTATGGAATGGATCAAGCCTCAGCTCAGCAAGCGCTTGTTTCTTCATGGCAACTGAGTTGGGTATGGGGCTCGTTAGATGCGGTTTCACAAGCGGGGTGGGGAAGTAAAATGTGGCTTGGTGCTACTTACTTTCTCCCGGTTTATGCGACGGTGTTTATCGTTGGTGGTTTCTGGGAAGTTCTGTTTGCTATTGTGCGAAAGCATGAGGTAAATGAAGGCTTTTTTGTCAGCTCTATACTCTTTGCGCTGATCCTTCCTCCGACAATTCCACTATGGCAAGCGGCTTTAGGTATCACTTTCGGTATTGTTGTGGCGAAGGAGATTTTCGGTGGTACTGGACGAAACTTCCTAAACCCAGCTCTGGCAGGGCGCGCGTTCTTATACTTTGCCTATCCTGCCAACATGTCCGGTGGTGCTGTGTGGGTCGCGGCTGATGGTTACTCTGGCGCTACTCCACTTAGTCAATGGTATGAAGGCGGGCAAAGTGCTTTGATAAATAATATGACAGGACAAACAATTTCATGGGGAGATGCTTTTGTTGGTAATTTACCAGGCTCAATGGGTGAAGTCTCCACGTTGTTGATCGCACTAACAGGCTTGGTTCTCATCTTTATGAAGATTGCGTCGTGGAGAATTGTTGCGGGCGTGTTGGTCGGTTTAATCGGAGCTTCATTACTATTGAATGCGATCGGTTCAGACTCTAACCCCATGTTTTCCATGCCGTTCTACTGGCACTTCGTGATTGGTGGGGTTGCGTTTGGTACCTTCTTTATGGCGACAGACCCTGTCTCGGCAGCTTTTACCAATAACGGGAAATGGGCATACGGAGTATTAATCGGCGTGATGACGATTTTTATCCGAGTGCTGAACCCGGCTTATCCAGAAGGCATCATGTTAGCGATTCTATTTGCTAACTTATTCGCGCCACTTTTCGATTACCTAGTCAAAGAAAGTAATATCAAACGCAGAATGAAAAGGGCGAGACCTTCTTAAAATGAGGGTAACCTCACTGAAAGTTGATTGAAAACTACACTATATTGAAAAGGTCAGAGACATGGGGTTTCTGACTTTTTATTTTTATCAGGAGGACGAAGACGATGAGAATAAAGGATATTCTCGATAGCCGTTTGGTGCTGTCGTTCTGGTATAACCTAGACTACTGCTTGTCTCTTCTTAGTAAAATCTCTTCTCGTTGATTTCCTCAATGCAATCGCATTGAAAAGCATTCTATCTATTTGTTTTTTAGTCTTACGTGAAACTGCGTAGGGCAATGCGTATAAGGAAATTAACAATGAAACGTATTCCAGAACCTTTTCGTATCAAAATGGTTGAGCCAATCAAAATGACGACTTTGGCAGACCGTGAAGTCGCGTTAAAAGAAGCGGGCTATAATCCATTTCTTCTTCGTAGTGATGATGTTTATATCGATTTGCTGACTGACTCTGGCACTGGTGCCATGAGTGATAATCAGTGGGCTGGCATCATGATGGGGGATGAATCCTATGCGGGGAGTCGAAATTACTACAACCTGTGTGATGCAGTGGAGCACTTCTTCGGTTATAAGCTCACCGTGCCTGCACACCAAGGGCGTGGTGCCGAGCAAATTTTGTTCCCCGCTTTGATTGAGCGTATGCGTCAGGTGCGTGGTGGCGAAACGCCAGTATTTATCTCGAACTACCATTTTGATACCACAGCGGGTCACATTGAACTCAATGGCGGTAAAGCGATTAACGTGGTAACGGAAGAAGCATTCGACACCACTACGCCTTATGATTGGAAGGGCAATTTTGATATCGATAAGCTGGTGGCAACAATTGAAGCGCACGGTTCGAATAACATCTGTGCAATTATCACCACGATTACTTGTAATAGCTCCGGTGGTCAGCCTGTGTCGATGGAAAACATGCGCAGTGTGTACGAGATTGCAACCAAGTACGATATTCCAGTGGTGATTGACTCGGCTCGTTACTGTGAGAACGCCTACTTTATCAAGCAGCGTGAAGCGGGTTACGAGAATAAATCGATTCTGGAAATCATCCGTGAGATGTACCAGTACGGTGATATGCTCACCATGTCAGCTAAGAAAGACCCGATGGTAAACATTGGTGGCATGTGTTGTATTCGTGATCATAAGGATTTGTTCCAGGCGGTGCAGACGCGCTGCGTACCCATGGAAGGATTTGTGACATACGGCGGCATGGCTGGGCGTGATATGGAAGCGCTCGCTCGCGGTTTGTATGAAGCCGCGGATGAGGATTTTCTTCACTATAGAATTAGCCAAGTTCAATACTTAGGTGAGCGCTTACGTGAAGGCGGTATTCCGATTCAATACCCAACGGGTGGTCATGCGGTGTTTGTGGATGCCGCTAAGATTTTGCCACATATTCCAGCGGATCAGTTTCCTGCGCAGGTATTGTGTAATGCTTTGTACTTGGAAGCGGGTATTCGAGCAGTAGAGATAGGATCGTTGCTGCTTGGTCGAGATCCGGAAACGGGTAAACAAAAAGCGTCAGAGCTTGAGTTGATGCGTTTGACCATTCCACGTCGTGTCTACACAAACGATCATATGGATTACATTGCGGATGCGATTATCGAACTGAAAAATCGTGCACATGAGTTAAAAGGGCTCACTTTCGAGTACGAGCCACCAGTGCTGCGCCACTTTACTGCTCGATTTAAAGAGATCGATTAACTCAAGTTTAAATCTAGATAAGCAAAAGGCCGCGAGTTTCACGGCCTTTTTCGATTCGTTTATTTCTTAGCGTTACAGTTACGCTAACTCTAATGTGATGCGAACGAACTGGTCGTCTTGATACTGCACTTCATAATTGAAGGTACCACTGGCGTAAATGCTGCCAAGGAAAAGTGAGCGTTGACTCATTGGTCCGCGGAACAGCATCGAAATAGGAGCGATTAGGGCGTTATTATCATCGAAGTGCTGATTTAAGTTCTCAGAAAGCACACACAGCAAACAGCCGTGTTGGTCGTGAGATAAGTCGACGTCTTCCGGTCGCGATAATAACACGGTAGTCCCCAGTTTCTTCTCAATCTCGTTGATCAGCAGCAAGTAGCTATCTAGATCGGGTTGAGGGTTGCTGGGTTTGTCTGCACCGACGCAGCGCTCGAGTAATACTTCCAGATTTCCGTTCTCACCTTTTGCCTGCTGAGTCAAAGACTTTAACGGCTTTTTAATCAGCTTATAGCGATTACTCTTCAGTTTTGGTTTCAGCCATTTCTGAAGTAAGTCATTACGTTCTTTAAGGGAGAGGCCATGCGAGGACGCGTGAATTTTAAAGTGCAGGTGTAATAAAGCGTGAACCGCAAGCTCACTCAGAAGTTGGTGAGCATCTGTAGACTGTCTTGCCTGCTTAGAACTTTGCATTACACTCGAACAAAATTAGGGAAGAAGGATAATGGTGCCGAGAGAGGGACTCGAACCCTCACACCAAAGGCACTAGCACCTCATGCTAGCGTGTCTACCAATTTCACCATCTCGGCATCATGATGCTCTGAATACTCAGAGGCCTCGAAAGAAGCAACGCGAATTATAACCAAAATCCACCTGTTGGCGAGAGCAAAATGACGAATTTTGGCTCTTTCGAGTTTGATTGCATATTTATTGGTCACTTTTATGTTTTTTACCATCAACGCCTATCCTCATTTCCTTACTTTTACTAATGGTATGACGATAAAAGAGTGCTTTTGCCTAAATTTTGAACGCTTGAACGTTTGCGTAAATAAATGTGATGAATATCTCTTTTTGTTGGCTATACTTGCGTCCCGTTTAAGCGGGAATTAGGGTTTAGTTGTTCAGGACCCTTACCCATACAAGCCGTCACATGGAGCAGGCCAAGCAACATGCTCGCCAGCAGTGAATGACCCCACGGACCGGACCAGCTACGTTCAATTGCTTGTATAAGGTAAAAATAAGATGTCGAACTATTCGTTCTGTCTACATTCTGGATCTAAAAGTGAGTTATCACTCGCTGCGTTGTCCCTTTCTTCTGCCAATTCCTTTGGCTCTTTTTTCTTTTTCAACGTTTAGTAGGTCCAGCTCATGAGTGTTCTATTTAGTCTATTTGGTATTGTTGCACTGCTAGGTTGTGCTTTCCTACTTTCTGAGGGTCGTTCTTCCATTAATTGGAAAACTGTATCTCGCGCCTTGATGCTACAAATGGGGTTTGCTGCTTTGGTGCTCTATTTCCCGTTGGGTCAAGCGGCGCTGGCGAGTTTAAGTAATGGTGTCGCGGGGCTACTCAGCTTTGCTGATGAAGGGATTAAATTCCTCTTTGGTGACCTCGCTTCTTCTGGCTTTATCTTCGCTATCCGTGTCCTTCCTATCATCATCTTCTTCAGTGCTCTTATCTCCGCCCTTTACTATTTGGGCATTATGCAAAAAGTGATTCAATTTATTGGCGGCGCTATCCAGAAGTTCTTGGGTACGAGTAAAGCAGAGTCTTTGGTTGCAACAGGGAACATTTTCTTATCTCAAGGCGAGTCACCACTTCTTATTCGTCCATTTCTTTCTAACATGACTCGCTCTGAACTGTTTGCCGTGATGGCTGGTGGTATGGCTTCAGTGGCGGGCAGTGTGCTTGGTGGTTATGCTGGTTTGGGTGTCGACCTCAAATACTTGATCGCGGCAAGCTTTATGGCAGCACCAGGTAGTTTGATGATGGCAAAAATCATCGTTCCTGAGCGTCAAACGCCAAGCGATTACAACAATATTGAGCTAGATAAATCAGAAGAAAGTAACGTTATTGATGCGCTAGCAAGCGGTGCCATGGGCGGTATGAAAGTTGCCGTTGCTGTTGGTACCATGCTTATCGCTTTCGTGAGTGTTATCGCGATGGTGAACACGGGGCTAGAAAACTTGGGCGAGATACTTGGTTTCTCTGGCGTAACGCTACAAGCGATTTTTGGTTATTTGTTTGCACCTCTAGCGTGGTTGATTGGTGTGCCAAGCCACGAAATTCTAGCTGCGGGTTCATACATTGGTCAGAAAGTGGTGATGAATGAGTTTGTTGCGTTTATCGATTTTGTGCAGCACAAAGCGACACTGTCTGAGCATACTCAAATTATTATCACTTTTGCGTTGTGTGGTTTTGCGAACATTGGCTCAATTGCGATTCAGTTGGGTTCTATCGGCGTGATGGCACCTGAGCGCCGCAAAGATGTTGCAAGTCTAGGCCTAAAAGCGGTTGCTGCTGGTACACTCGCTAACCTGATGAGTGCGTGCTTAGCGGGCATTTTTATCTCTCTCTAATTTAGATTGAAGATACACACTAAAAACCCGCCTAAATGGCGGGTTTTGTTATTTCTAAGGCTTGGGCATTAAGCCGTAAGGTATCGATTTAAAAGCCTCTGGGTGCTCTTGATAAGTTGGTGCTTTATGTACCCCTTTCCAATCGAGCAGCATGATGGCTAGCACGTTACGGTGTTCGCCGTACTTGAGATCAAAGTTACCGTCGACCGACGGAATCATCCCTTTTTCTGCGTTGATTGCGTGACGAATGGCTTGGCGGGTTTTCTTTACGACCGGATCATGGTCCAAGCCTGCTAACAAAAACGAAATGCCGACTTCCGCAATCACGTCTTCTTTGGCGCGTAGTAGGATAGTGTCGATGTTGTTGCGAAAGTAATCATAAATCCATTGGTGTTTCTTCTCGCTTACTCGCTCCTGATAATACTGTGAATCGGCAAAGATGATGTGCGTCATACCATAGAGCTTGTTCCAATACTGCTGAGCTGAAAGCATCTTATCTTTATCGTCGGGGTAGGTGTCACGGAAGGTTTGAGTGAATTCCTCGACCACATCTTGCTCTCCTAGCTGACGAAGCCAGTAGACTTGGTTTGCAAGCTGAGCTGCCCATGCTTCTATCATCTCTTTGTCCGTAACGTAACGCGAGAAATCGTAGCGCCTAATAATTTTTCTCAGCGTTTTGTCTTGTTTATGCTTTAGGCCGTATTCGTTTGCTCTTGCCATTGCGCCAAGCAAATCCACACCAAGATAAAGGTACTCAGGATGGTGTTTAGTCACGGTATAGCGTCGCTGCCCTCGTTCGGTTTCTTTCTCTTGATACGTGGTCAGCCTTTGAGATGAATAGAGAATGATGTCTTCTGGTTCAACAACTTCATTAGCAAATTGGTTTAACCGGCTGGCTACTTGTGCCATGTCGGTCCAAATGGCAGCGTGATATTTCTCATCTAATGTTTGGCGGTACATGCGTAAGCCAAAATGGCCCTCTTTAAACGCCGGGAAAGTGAACAGTTCTTGTTCGTAGGTACTACGAATCAACTGCGCTGATTGAGTATTATCGAGAAGCGGTACGTCTTCCTGTGATGCCTGAGCAGCAAAGGTAAGTGAGCAAGAGAGTAAGACCGCTAAGCTAAGAGGTTTAATACGCATAAATCCATTCCCTATGAAGTCCTGAACCTAAACCTACCATCAATATTAATTGAGAATGTAAAAGCTGAGTCAATAGTTAAAAATTTGCCTAAAAGTCAGGTTGATACGTTCATCTTTGGTTTTCGCGGTTTTTGGTACGCAGTGCTTCCAGTGATGCTGGAGCTCGCCAGCCATAATCAGTAAGGAGCCGTGAGAAAGCTCGTATTCAATCTCAGTTTTACAATGTAAATTTCTAAGCAAAAATCGACGTGTTTCACCTAAGTTCAAAGATGCGATAACAGGGTTTCTACCTAACTCTGGTTCATTATCTTGGTGCCAGCCCATTGAGTCTTGGCCGTGTCGATATAAGTTAGCGAGAACAGAATTAAAAGTGACATCAGCAACTGATTCACAACGCTCTTTCAACTGAGTTAACTCAGGAGTCCAAGGGTGAGGTTGCATGGTTAAGCCTGAGTAAGTATATGCTGCATCACCGTGCCACGCTTGTAAGCGAGGTTGAAGTACTGACTTGCCGAACATAGTAATGTGTTCTTGGTGCCATGGCAGTGTTTTTCGAAGTTGGTCAAAGTAATTATCCGCCTCAAGATGGCTAAGAAAATGAGGATCATAATAAAGTTTTCCTCTTTCTACTTCTTGCCATAGATCGCCGCCAAATAAATCGCCTTGTTGATGCATCATCTCACACCTAAAACATAAAAGTTGTCAATCACTGTTACCTTTCTGATTATGATTGGTTATTCTTGTGATAATAAGAATTTTAACAATAAATAAAAAATCTCGTAGTTGTATACGAGTTGTGGGGAGAAAATGCGTTATTTACCCAGAAAGCGATGCTATTTTGCATTGTTCTTCCTCACCTTTTTCGCTTTGTGTATTGGGGTTATTGAGCTGTTAAATCGAAACCAGCAAGAACTTCACAAAGAGCGAGTTCAAGTTGAGGCCAAAGAACAACTTTCCATTCTCCGTTCCAATTTGGAAGCGGTACTTATGGCGGATATCTACAAAGCCAGTACTTTAGCGACACTCATTACTTTACTTCCTAAAAATCAAGAAGAAGAATTGAGTATCGCCGCTCACCGAATCCTAAATAAAAGTAAACATATTACAATCATCGGTATCGCGAAAAATGATGTAATTAGTCATGTATTTCCACGCCAAGGTAATGAGCGCCTAATCGGCCTTGATTACCGCGCAGTGCCACAGCAGTGGGTACAGGTGCAAAAAGCCAAGGATGTACAAGAAATTTTCATCGCAGGGCCAGTGACTTTGATTCAAGGTGGCCGAGGTTTGATCGTGCGTGTGCCTGTTTTTCTTGATCCTCCAATGAATCAGGACTACTGGGGAGTGATCAGTGCGGTGATTGATTTCGATGCTCTGATGAGAGAAACCGGCGTAATTGATTTCTCGTATCGTTACCCTTTAATGATCCGTGGTTACGATAGCGGTGGCTCATTTGGTGATGCTTTCTTTGGCGCGCAAAGTGTAAATAGCATGGCATATGCAAAAGAGATGGTTCATTTTCCTTATGGTGGGTGGAGTATGGTGGTTTTCTCTGGAGGCAAAGCTGATCGCCAAATCTCTTGGCATCAGTTGCATTTAGCTAGAGTAATCGGCTATCCCATTATATTCGCACTTAGCCTCGCGCTGTTCGCCATTTATCGACTGTATACCATTGCAGATGACAGAGCTTTACACGATGAACTCACGCGTTTACCAAACCGTCGCTATTTTATGAAGTTTTACAAGCAGCAGTTTGAAATAGCGAAACGTTATAAAAAGCGTTATAGCTTCGCCTTAATTAATATTGACCTAGATAGGTTTAAACACATTAACGACACCTATGGTCACGACGCAGGTGACAAAGTTTTAATCGCTACGGCTGAAAGGGTAAAAAGCTCTCTGCGTAAATCAGACATCGTGGCCAGAATGGGCGGTGATGAGTTCTTAGTTGTAGTTCATCACCCAGGAACGGAAGAAAATGTTCAGTCTCTTCTACAAAAACTTCGATTAGCGCTATGCTCTACGCCCGTCATTTACGATGAAACGCTTATCTATTTGAAAGCCAGTATTGGGTACGCGATATTTGACCCGCAAATGTCATCTCCTGAGCAAATGATGAAAATAGCCGATGAGAGAATGTATCAACAAAAGCATGGCGGATGAGCCTGAACCCAGTTTCAATAAGGGGTTAGAGGAATGGTAAAGTTGGGAGCCCGAAATCTCATCATCATTGAGGTGCAAGAATATGTGACTTCATATGTTCACAGACACTTTGCTGAGAGAGTCGTTATTAGCAGTGCATTCAGTGGCATATTTGCATGATGTTGCATTTTGCAAATGCAGTTTGCGAAATTAATGGTTAATAAAGCAACGATATGCATCTGGATCTACTAAAAAGCGGCTTTTTTAAAGTTGGCACGCATCGTGCTTTACTTAGAGTGACCCTTATTAAGCCGAGGGTCACCTAGCCAACTGACGTTGTTAGTGAATACAAATTGTTCACAAGTATATACCGCCAATCACGTTTATTGTGATTGGCGTTTTTTCTTTCTAAAGCCCGATGATATTCACGTCGCTGCCCGTCTCATCAGCTTCTCCGCACTTGCTGTAACAACTAGGTTGTCTTGGACAAACCGCCCCTCTGGAGCAGATCAACCTTGCTTGGGTTTGAATCCCGCGCTCTATCCAGTTGATGTTTAATATCTTAGCGATAGTCGTTAAGTCTTTTTTGATGTGGGGAGGAATAACACTACTTCCGCCGGAAGCGACACAAAGGGACTTAAGTTCTTCCGCTATGGAAACGGCATCGCCACCTTGTGCAGAAATAGCAGGGTTAAGATCAATACCGGCACATAGCACGCGATTATTTCCCGCAGGGTCAAATACGTTGACCGATTCGCAGCAGTAGATACGTGGCTCGTCGCCAACATTTAAAATCGAAATTTGCGCTGAACTGGTATCCAAAGGCTGGGAAAGGCGTCGGAATACCGCCCAGTGCTGGCAAGGGTCGTTTACTTTGCGCATGTTGCCCCAAGGCAATGGAATACCATTTCCTCGATACACGGCTTTTAACTTGCCGGGGCCATAGGCATCAAAATAGTGCCAATGAGGGTAAGGCGAGACCACCGTCATGCGACGCATTGCAACGGAAGGAGAAACGCCGGCCTTTTTGTGAACATCAATTTCGTAACCGGAGCGGTCAAGCAACTGACGAAATGGTACTTTGGGGCAAAGCAAGGCACCAGCAAAAAAGCTGGACTCAAAATCACGCCAAGCTTGCAGGATATCTTGCGAATTGAGTTCAGAGTTCGACACAGGGCTGTCCATTTGCTCCCAATTGTTTTGATGCCCGATAGATAAAACGTTATTCATTGCATCGCTGCTATGGAGCACTCGATGGCCGATATATACCGCCAAGTCATACTTCAATCGGGTTGGATAGTCACGCATTCGTTTATTGAGATAAATAGTCCCAGGTGGCTCCATGAAAGACGTAATCAACTGTTTGGCGCTGACGCCCAGTTCATCAATCACATCTTGTGGCGCTCGATCTACCCAGCGGATATCCAATCCCATACTCTTTGCAATGTCTACGAGATCTTCTACAGATAGATTCAGCCGCTTCAAGCCGACCTCTTCGGCGGCGCGCTCTAAATCAGGAAAATGGTTTTGATGGTTTTCTTGGTGTGCGCGGATCAGTAAGTGGGCGAATTGACGCCCCGTGATACCTGTTTGGGAGAGCATTTCTGGTATCGCGATTTGAAGAATATCATTGGAAAACAGGAAGCTCGGCTCCAACGCCATGCCACTAATCCCGCCACGATTTCCTTTGTTGGGTGTGATGGCTTCTAATTCGGGTTCATCATCTAAAAACCACGCCGGATCTTTTTGAAAAACTTCCGCGATCACTTCGAGCATATCGATACTCGGTACGCGTTTTCCGCGCTCAATCATCGAAAGGTAAGAAACCGAAGGAGCGTACTCTGGATTAATTCTTACACAACGGGCAGACAAATCTTCCATCGTTAAATGGTTGTTTTTTCTTAGGTTACGAATTTTCGTACCAAGAAAATGAGACTGACGAATAAGGCTTTTTGACACAGACATTTTGTAAAATTCACATTGTAAAATTTTTGTTGTGAAATTGTAGTCAATATTTCGCTAGTCTACATAATGAGCAGGCAAGGAAATTAACCATCCACTTCACAGAATTGCCTGAAACTTAAATAAAGGATTTAAGTTTTTACTCTAGGACGAGTTTTTAAGTGCGAGGATATGACGATGAATATGCTGAACTTCGATAAAAAAGAGATGCAACAACAACAACGCCCATTTATCGCTGAAGCCGTATTTGCCGTCGAAGCGGTAAGTGCTGAGCAGCAGAGTGAGAAACAAGTAAAAGCGAAGCAACTGCTTGACCGCATGTTCCCATTGGAGAACGGGTCGCACCAAGATGTATCAAGTTACGTGATTGATTACCGCCATGTTTTGGCTTATTTCAAAGACGGTACACACAGCGGCCTGAAAAGCCCAAAACACTTCGTGGCGTACACTGGTGAAAAGGAAGATCCAAAATCGATTTTGTTTAAAGATGATTCGGGTAATCATGTAGAAGTGCTGTTTGGCTGTCACAAAGGCACTGGTTGCGTGGAATTAGTGGACATTGACGATATTCAATTGGAAACTCGCACGACGTTTCATCCTGAACTAACTGGCAATGCACCAACCGCGATGCGCCATTGGATAAGTCTAATCAAAGGCGACAAAAAAGGTAAGCCGATGGCATGCAGTGAAGATAAAGAATATACCGCAAAAAATGGTGACGACTACATTCTAAGTTACTGCTACAGCGTCGATTAAGATACTCATGATTGGATATAAAAACCCCGCACTTTACGTCGCGGGGTTTTCTTTTTCATCGTAAAAGTCGTTTTCGCTTAGTCAGTTTATTTAAATTGGCATCACGCGGTTACGACCGAGTTGTTTTGCTTCATAAAGCTGTTTATCAGCTTTATTGATTAAGGCTTCAGGCGTATCACCCGGCTCAAATTCTGCTACCCCAAAAGAAGCGGTAATGCTGTGAACTTGTGTGCCTGAGCGCTTATCTCTGATACGCAGTTTTTCTATCATCCGGCGTAGTGTGTCTGCATATTGGCGAGCAATTCGCAGAGATTTGTTAGGTACAATTAACGCGAATTCTTCACCACCAAAACGGTACGCACATATCCCATCTCGGCAGCTTTGTTGTAGTCGGCGGGCAATGGCTTTTAATACTGTATCGCCAAAAAGGTGCCCGTAATTGTCGTTAAATGATTTGAAATGATCGATATCAAGCATGATCAAGGTCATTGCCTGATTTGATGCAATAAGTGAAGAGAGATCTTTGTCAAATGCTCGGCGGTTGTATAGGTTTGACAAACCATCGAACAACGCATCTTGCTGTACTTCAGCCAGTTGGTTTTTGAGGCGAGAAATTTCTTCACTCGCGTTAGTCAATTGGCTATTCAAAAACTTTGTTGAGTGACGAATTTCGTGTGACTCTGCGACAAGTTGACGAATCACTACCATCACTTCTTCAATGCTTAGGCTATTGTCCTCAACTTTTTCCAGTTTATTAAAGCTTTTGTCTACCATCTCAGAAAAGGAGGAAGTATCTGAAATCGTATCGCTCATTGAACTGGATACTTCGTGTAGCAGAACTTCTACATTGGTTCTAAGATCTTCAAGGCTGGTTTCTGCTTTGCTGGCCACATAGTTGTTGTAAAGCTGTTTATTGGTTGCTGGCGGGCAAATACCGTAGTTTTCTAACACCATGTCTAACTCAAAGTTGAGTTCTGGAATGGTCTTGTCAACGTAGGTATACCAAAGCGCGTAGTTGGCTGGCGTGGCAGCAACATGGTTTTTGATCATCAGTGGGACCGCTTTTTTTAAATTAGCGGTTGATTTCTTAAACTCGTCGGTCATTTCTGCGATGGTACTAGCAAAATGGGATTGGGCTTAGATTAACGGATATTAACTAATGTCGCTTTAATTTTTATCACTTTTGCATGGTTTATATAGAAAATGAGTGATTAAGATCGTGATCAATACCGTTGGATTCGAATTTTATAAAATATCAGTATGAAACATGTACAGGCATTTGGTGGTATTGCGTGTTTTGAGATATCCAGCAAATGGATTCTGTGTAAACGTTAGTAACCTAATGATCGTCAAACTCTCGTTTTCGTATAAAAGCAAGTAAATCAAAAGGCTTAACGTCAGGGTCTCCGTGAAAAGAACTCGTAGACGAAGAATTAACATCTGAGGGTGCGAATTGAAAAAGAAAATAGGACTTTATTGGTTCACGAACGACTTGCGATTGCACGACAACCCACTGTTGAAAAGCGCCAGTGTAGAAATGGACGAGTTAATTTGCTTGTATTGCTACCCTTCAATGACGCCTTACTTGCATCACTTTGCGCAGGAAGCCTCTTTCGGGCGCGCGAAATTGCAGTTTCTCGACTCATCGCTTAGTGAACTCAATCAATCTTTGAATCACCTTGGTCAGCGATTATGGGCGGTTGAACTAACGCCCGATCAAGCAATCAAGTATGCTGTTAATCGCTTCGGCGTCACACATATATATGCTGACGCCTTTCCCGGTTCGGATGAGCAACAAGCGTTAGATCGCGCAGTTGAAGGCGCGTCTCATGTAAAAATAAAACAGCAAGCAATCCGGACCCTGTTAAGGGAAGAACAACTGCCATTTGACTTGAGCAATCTGCCTACCACTTTCACGCAGTTTAGAAAGCAAGTTGAAGGTTTAGACATCTCTCGGCCCCACGAGAGTATCCGTTCGTTACCTCCAATTCCTTTAGGTGTGAATCTTCCTTCCGTTACTGCATATTACTTTGACGCAAAAGCTGCGTTTCATGGTGGAGAAAGCCGCGGGCTTGAACATTGTCGCCAGTATTTTGCTTCCACACTAGCCAGTGAATACAAACAAACACGCAATGGTTTAGATGGCATGGATTACTCCACCAAGTTCTCTCCTTGGCTAGCTCATGGGTGCGTTTCTCCGAAAACTATTTATGCCATGTTGAAACGTTATGAAGCGGAGAATGGTGCAAATGATTCAACCTACTGGATTTACTTCGAGCTGCTTTGGCGTGAATACTTTTATTGGTATGCCCGTCGACACAAGCGACAGCTCTTCCGATTCGGTGGCATCCAAAATCAAGCACCACTCACCAGCTTTTACGCGCACCGTTTTCAACAATGGAAGAAAGGTGAAACGCCATTTCCTATCGTCAATGCGTGTATGCACCAACTTAATGAAACCGGTTATATGTCGAATCGTGGCAGACAGTTAGTCGCCAGTTGTTTGGTGCATGAACTTGGCCTCGATTGGCGTTATGGCGCGGCGTACTTTGAGTCACAACTGGTTGATTACGATGTGGCATCAAACTGGGGAAATTGGCAATACCTAGCGGGCGTTGGTGCTGATCCGCGTGGTTCACGACAATTCAACCTCGAAAAGCAAACCGAAATGTACGATCCGCACATGGAGTTCATCGATAGGTGGCAAGGTCGTTGTCCTGGCGCGCATTTGGATAGTGTAGACATGGTCGATTGGCCGATTGTGATGGGCAGCAGTGACAAAGCTTCGTCATCGGAGAAACCGTAATGCAATTTGAAACCGTACGATTGATCTTGGGCGATCAACTTAACAGTGAGCACTCTTGGTTTCAGCAACCGGATGAGCAAGTGCTTTACCTGATTGCGGAGCTCAAGCAAGAGAATACATACGTCACGCACCATATTCAGAAAGTGTGTGCGTTCTTTTCTGCAATGGAACAGTTTGCGAAAGAGCGTCAGAGTGAAGGTCACCAAGTTCTGCACCTCACGTTGGATGACACACAATCCTTCGACGATCTTGAGCAAGTTTTGCAACATTATGTGAGCGAAGGTGGTGCAAGCAAGTTTGAATATCAACGCCCCGATGAATACCGTTTACTAGAACAGTTAGCCAAACTAAAGCTTGATGGGGTCGTGACACGTTGTGTCGATTCGGAACACTTTTTGTTGCCGTTTGAGGAAATAGAATCGCAGTTTCCTCAAGGCAAACACATCATGATGGAGCACTTCTACCGCCGGATGCGAAAGCGCTTCGACATCTTGATGCAAGACGGAAAACCCGTCGGCGGAAAATGGAATTACGATGCCAACAACCGTAACAAGCTCAAAGCCAAAGACAAAGACATTGAACAACTGCCACAACCGTTGATGTTCAGTACCGACGTGCGCGATATTACTGAGCGGTTGGCAAAACATGACATCGAAACCATCGGAAATCTTGAAGGAGATTTGTTGTGGCCGATCAATCGCGCGCAGAGCTTGTCTTTACTCGCGCATTTCTGCCAAGTCTGTCTGCCGTTGTTCGGCCGTTTTCAAGACGCCATGACAGGCCAGCACGATGCTAAGTGGAGCTTGTATCACAGCCGAATTTCCTTCTCGCTCAACAGCAAATTGCTGCACCCGAGAGAAGTCATTGATGCATCACTCAAGGCATTTCATTCCAACGCAGGCATCGACATTTCTCAAGTCGAAGGGTTTATTCGCCAAATCTTGGGATGGCGAGAATACATCCGAGGCGTCTACTGGGCGAATATGCCTAATTACCCGAACAAGAACGAGTTGGGCGCAGAAAGAAAGCTGCCAGACTTCTTTTGGAATGGCGAAACCAAAATGGCCTGTATGCGCAATGCGATTGAGCAGTCTCTCGATTATGCCTATGCACACCACATTCAACGTTTAATGGTGACTGGTAATTTTTGTTTGCTAACCGAAATAGATCCAGATCAAGTGGATGAGTGGTATCTCGGTATCTATGTGGATGCAATTGAGTGGGTAGAAATGCCAAACACTCGTGGCATGGCATTGTTTGCGGATGGCGGTATTGTTGGTACCAAGCCTTACGCGGCGAGTGGCTCTTACATCAACAAGATGAGCGACTACTGTAAGGGCTGCCATTACGACAATAAGGCGAGGAGCGGGGAAGGATCGTGTCCGTTTAACAGTCTTTATTGGCGCTTTATGAACAAGCACGACAAACGTCTCGCAACCAATCCACGAATCGGGATGATTTTCCGCTCTTGGGACAACATGGAAGAACAGCAACGCCAAGCGATACTCGATACCGCAGAGCATTACATAGAAAACGTGGAGAACTTGTGATGGAAATACTCATCGTCGGTGGCAATGGTGGAATTGGTTTGGCGATGGTTCAAGAAGCCGCAGCTCGGTTCCCTCAAGCGCACTTGCATGCCACTTATCGTAAGCAGCAACCAGATTGGCAACATCCAAATGTCGTTTGGCATCAAGTGGATGTATCGCAAGACGAGCAGGTAAAAGCGTTCAGTGAGCAGATTGAACATGTCGATTGGTTAGTGAACTGTGTTGGTATGTTGCACACCCAAGAGAAAGGCCCTGAGAAGAATCTTAATTCGCTCGACGCTGACTTTTTTCAGCAAACCATCATGGTTAATACTTTGCCAAGTTTACTGTTGGCGAAATACTTCACGCCCAAGCTAAAACGCAGTACTGCACCTAAGTTTGCGACCATTTCGGCCAAAGTTGGCAGCATTAGCGATAATCAGTTAGGCGGTTGGTACAGCTATCGCGCATCGAAAGCCGCATTAAACATGTTTCTTAAAACCATGTCGATCGAATGGCAAAGAGTGGTCAAACATGGCACGGTGCTTTCACTTCACCCTGGCACCACAGATACCGCTTTGTCGGCACCTTTTCAAACCAATGTCCCAGAGGGAAAGTTGTTCACGCCAGAGCGAGTTGCTAAGGATTTATTAGGCTTGATAGAAAAAGCAACCCCGCAAGATAGCGGGGCGTTTTGGGCTTATGATGGGACGTTATTACCTTGGTAAGAGAACGCGTACAAACGTTAATACAAATGAAATAACATACTCCAGAGAGGGTCGGAGTGACCTACGTTTTCGTTGATTTATTTCTTCGGCAACGCTCAGAACAATAAACGATTTCCTCCCAATTTCGCGCCCACTTCTTTCTCCAAGAAAATGGGCGCTGACAGACCGGACAGACTTTCATGGGAAGGTTGGATTTAAAACCTTTCATCGCGCTGAATGTTCACTCCTAATTTGGTTAAAACTACTTATCAAATAGGTACAGGTAATCGCCGTAGCCTAAACTCGCCATCTTGTTCACAGGTACAAATTTCATCGCAGCAGAGTTCATACAATAGCGTAATCCCGTCGGCTTCGGACCATCTTTAAACACATGACCTAGGTGTGAATCACCAAACTTACTGCGGATCTCCGTTCTAGGGTAGAGCAGTTTATAATCGGTTTTCTCCACGATGTAACCCGGGTTAATTGGTCGAGTAAAGCTTGGCCAACCTGTGCCAGATTTGTATTTATCAGTAGAAGAAAATAGCGGTTCACCGGTCACAATATCCACATAAATTCCCGCTTCTTTGTTGTCCCAGTATTCATTATCAAACGGACGCTCCGTGCCTTCTTCTTGCGTCACGTAATACTGTAGCTCTGTTAAGTTTGATTTGATTTCAGACTGAGCAGGCTTACTGTACGCTTTCACTTTCGAAAGCAGCTTTTTTTCTTCAATCAACTGTCGAAGTGTTTTAGGGCTTTCTTTTCGATCTTCACCAAATACTTCGTCGAGATATTTATCGCGACCTGATGCGTAGCGGTAGTATTTGTACTTCAGGCTACTCTTCTTGTAGTAATCCTGATGATACGACTCCGCAGGGTAAAACTTTTCAAACTCGATCAGCTCTGTTTTCAACGGTTTTGGATAGATCATCGCCTTGTCGATTTCCATCATAAACTGCTTAGCAATCTGCTTTTGCTCCGCATTATGATAGAAGATCGCCGGACGGTATTGAGGACCACGGTCAACAAATGAACCTTTATCGTCGGTAGGGTCGATATGACGGAAGAAGTAATCCAGCACTTGTTCGTAGTTCACAACAGCAGGATCGTACTTCACCTCAATCACTTCAATATGACCAGATTTACCAGAAGAGACTTGGCGGTAAGTCGGGTTTTCAATATGACCACCTGAATAACCTGATACAACATCGATTACGCCGGGCAGTTGCTCTAAATCCGATTCTGTACACCAGAAACAACCGCCAGCTAGCGTTGCGATTCTTGTATTCTCTGAAGCCTTCAGCTTATCCATCGTATCGGCGGTACCTGTTTTACTCAATAGTAGAAACAAGACTGGAAGTGCGAAGGAGAAACCGGCCAATAACTTAGACATATTCTTCATAGCTACCTCATCGTTATTTTTGTAGAAAGTGTTACTTGAATAAAAAGTGTTACGTATAGAGAAAGGTAACCGAGCGAAAAAATTACAGTAATGTTGAAAATTCCGTTGCCCTTTTATGCGATAGAGCTAAAGTATCGACAAGAAACATACCGCTAGTAAGGGCAACGATGCCTTGAATGAGCGATGCTAAATGAGGTAAATCATGCAAGCTGAAGTTAAATGGATAGAAGATTTTAAATTTCTTGGGCAATCTCAGTCGGGCCACTCCGTAGTGATGGATGGCAATGGCGGTGCAACCGCACCAAGCCCAATGGAAATGGTACTAATGGCTGCTGGTGGCTGTAGCTCTGTCGATGTTGTTGATGGTTTGAAAACAGCAGGCCAAAAGGTTTCGTCAGTTAATGCCAAGCTAACCACAGAGCGTCGTGAAACCGCACCGCGTATCTTTACGCAAGTGAATATCCACTTTGAAGTGTCAGGTGACGAGCTTGACCCAGAAGTCGTAGCAAAAGTGGCGGCTGACTCGCTAGAAAAATACTGCTCGGTTTGCTTAATGCTAGGCGAAGGTGTTGAGATGACCCACAGTTGGGAAATTGTGTAAGTTGACAGACTCCACAAAATATAAAAACAGGAAAGAGAAAAGTCCGGGCTTTTCTCTTTTTTTATTTCGCAGTTCACGTACCTTGTGAAGAATCTGAAAGCAGTAATTGCAGGTTGTAGGAGTCTTCCAGTGACAGAACTAGAAAAAATGATGTCTGGCCAGGTCTTTGATGGCATGGACAAAGAAATTGACGCCATTAGAAGCCATGCTCTTCAAGCACTTAGAGCACTTAATAATAACACCGACGAAAGTCAGCGCGACGAATTGCAAAAGCAGCTATTTGGCAAGGTAGGCCGTTGTATTGTCCAGTCCCCTTTTCATTGTGAATTTGGTAAGACCATCGAAATAGGTGAAGAAACCTTTATCAACATGAACGTGGTCATGCTCGATGGTGCCAAAATTACCATCGGGAACCACGTGCTCATTGGACCGAGCGTGCAATTCTATACCGCTTCTCATTCTGTTGATTACCGAAGTCGTCGACGTTGGGAAACGTTTTGTAAACCTATCACGATTGAAGATGATGTGTGGATTGGCGGAAATTCCGTTATTAACCAAGGTGTAACAGTTGGCGCTCGCTCGGTGATTGCGGCGAACTCGGTCGTTAACCATGATGTGCCGCCAGATTGTCTATACGGAGGCACGCCAGCTAAGTTGATTCGTCGTCTCAACGAAGAAGAGTAGAGATCAGTATGCAATAACACTGGCGATTAGAGAGTTCTGACTGAGCTCTCTTCGTCGAGTACATCGTTATATTTTAATGTTAATTTCTCATTCAATTGCTAAAAGAACGGCCCCAATTGATAAAGTCAGGGCAACGACAACAGAGTTCACAATAATAATACCCAGTAATAGAATCGACAAATAACGATACCATTCTGGTACTTCTCTAGAAATATTAGGTAATTTTCGCTTTTCACCTGAGCTAGGTTGAACGATTAAACGAACAAACATCAATGTTCGGAAAAATGCGTAAGGCCAACCTGTGAATAAAGAAAGCTCAAATTCATTAAAATATGGTTTTTTAAAATAGTTCCCAACAATCTCCTTCGGCATCAGAAAGTGCATGACACCGATAAAAATGGTTTGTAAGAAAATGACAAATACACCCATCATTAAAGTGTAAAAAAGGAATGTGATTACTTGCTGCATATAGACTCTATTCCAGTACTAGCGACTAAGTTTGGCTTGCTTTCAATTGAATTATAAAAGCTTTTTGCCACTTTACCGGATGCATAACCTACAGCCGTTGAACCGGCAGCGAGTACAATGGCAGTCCCCCAGCCAATAGGGTTTGATACTAAAAATAGACCGACTAACGCGCTGGTACCCATTCCTACAGCTGTGCTAGTTATTGACTCAACAAAAACTTCATTCTTCTCATGTTGGTCTTGTGTATTGGCAATCTGAATGCAGGAAGCCGTTAGACCAACACATACTAAAACATGTCCGCCAACTTTAGATGCTTGAGCTATTTTATTCAGTTTTTCGGCTTGTTTAACTATATGAGCATTCGCAGGTAACCCTCCACTTCGAGCTATGCGAATAGACTCGTAAGCTTTTTATTATTAAGTGATAAATTTAGCCTTTCATATGGAGCACCATACATGTTTAATATAATTGATGATAAGTTATCATGAGTTTTTATTTTATACTCAAATAATCCCGACACAGAGCACCTCTAGCTAATAATTTGTTTGTGCAGATACTAACAAAAAACTATATTTAAAAAGGTTTATTTTTTGCATTCTAGACTTTCATTTTAAAAAGTTACAAATTAGCTGATGTATTTATTATTTGTATGAAATTGTTAATGTGATTTTTTACATTTAAAGTGTGATATTAAACTTGGTTGGATAAGTGAAGGTCATACATGATTTGCTAGTGATAAAAAACCTGCGATAAAAAATACAAGTGCTAACATTGTAGAGTTTATGATAATTGCCCATATTATTATGAAGGATAATAGGCGGTACCACCTAGGCCCCTCTTGGGATACATCAGGTAACTTTCGCTTTTCACCTGAGCTAGGTTGAACGATTAAATGAACAAACATCAATGTTCGGAAAAATGCTTAACGCCAACCTCCAAATATAGTTGGTCGTGTATAAAATGGATAACGTGTAATGGCGAGATGTAAGCCTTGTTTAACCAACAAAGGTTGGTTAAACAAGGCTAATAGTCGGTTATGGATGAATAACGATTTGTTGCTCCTCTGTCATCACAAGTGTCGCTTTGCTTTGTTCGATAAGTTGGGCAGCATAAGAAGGGGTAACTGCCTGCATATCACCTTTAGATCGAAGAGTTAAAGACTCCCACGCTTGATCTCGATATTTCCCTGCTTGGGTGTATTGAATCAGTACTTTCATAGCTTCACGCTCCGGTGTGGTTGACGTGCTACTTAAGTTAACGATCTTAAGTTGGTTGCGCATCTGTTAAAAATGAAACATTAGTTTAACCAAATGTGCCTTTCCAAATATCGCGCATTGAGCAGAGCAATTTAGAATCCTTGTGATGGAGGGATGAAAAACACTCAATCTTTCGATTCATACTGCGCAATATAATGTTTGAGAGATTTGGTTTCCGCACTCTGAAACTCTTCATCGTGCATACGCAGTGCTTGGATACGGTCGAGGCGGAACTGGCGGTAGTCATCGCGCAATTCGCACCAGGCGACCAGCGTCCAGACTTTGCCCCAAAAGAACTGGCCTAACGGTTGGATTTTTCTTTCGGTCACTTGTCCGCTTTCATCTTGGTAATCCAAACTGACCTTAAACTGATGATCAATCGCGTGGCGCAGAAGCTGCCCTCGTTTGGCAGTCTCGGATTGGGTGTGATAATCGGGCACAATCAGCGGACAATCTTCCACTTGTTGTTTGAGCTTATCGGGCAATACCGAAAGTATTTTGGTGGACGCAGAGTGAGACGCTTCGGCGAGTTCGGCATCCGACCAGGCTCGAACCATCCGCATACCCAGTTCAAGCGCCATCATCTCTTTTTCTGAGAACATCAAAGGCGGCAGATGAGAGCCAGCTTGCAATAGGTAGCCAACACCTGCTTCACCCTGAATAGGAACACCAGAACTGAGCAACGACTGAATATCGCGATAAATCGTACGTTCGCTGACTTCCATTCTTTCTGCGAGCTCTTTCGCTGTCACGGCGTAACGCTTTGCGCGCAGAAGCGTCAGTAGCTCAAACAGTCGTTCTGATTTGCTCATGATGTTCCTTATCTAGACCTACTGGTTGTTAGTGGTAGTGTGGCTGATTACTTCTCTAGCTCACTGCACATTTTTAAGTTGTGATGTTTAAGCTCGAAGCTTTCGCAGTCAATCATTGATAACAGAGGCTGAAATTCAACAGCTTGCTTAATCTGTTTTCCCGCCTGTTTTGCATCGTCCATTGAACGCCAGTAAATGATGTCTGTCCACACATCGTCCGTCGCTTCGTGACTGAGTGAGCGATACAAAAAGCCCGGCAGATTCTTCACAAACGTTTGTGACTGTTTGACAGCAGCGATCACGTCTTGCTCTGTTGTGCCTGCGGTTAGACGAAATTGCACAGTTTCGATAACGGTTTCCATATTGTGATTCCTTATTGGTTTTGGCGGATTGCCTGTTGAGTTCCAAATAAGGTTACGCGGATGGAATGTCAGAACATGTCAGTAGTGAAATCTCACTCACTTATCATCAATATGGTTATTTTTCTGGGCTGTTGTAACGATCCCAGTAAGGTAAATCTGTGCCGAGTTTTTCGCTGATAAAATCGATAAAGGCTCTTACTTTCAACGGCATGTGCTTGCGTTCAGGAAAAACCGCATAAATGGCGTGTTCTGGTAGAGAATACTCTTCCATCACCGGTTTTAGATTTCCTGCAGCAAAGTCTCTTCCTGCAATAAACGTCGGCAGTTGAGCAATGCCCGAGCCTCTTAACAGCAACTGGCGAATGGCTTCGCTGTTATTGACGATAAAGTTTCCTTTTGGAAGTACCTTGTATTCGCTGCCGTTGTTGATGAACATCCATTCGACGCCGCCACGGAAATAGGAGTAGCGCAGGCAGTTGTGACTGACTAAATCACTTGGTTTTTGTGGTGTTCCAAACTCCGCTAAGTAATCTGGCGAGGCACAAAGCACACTTTTACAAGGGGCGAGACGTTTTGCGATGAGATTGGAAGAGGTGAGTTCACCAATACGGATCCCCAAATCAAAACCGTCTTTAACCAAATCGACCATTTTGTCTTCGAGGTTTAAATCCACTTCAATTTTCGGGTAACGAGCGAGAAACTCACGGATCAAAGGCGCGATATGCAGTACACCGAAAGACATCGGCACGGTAATTTTGAGCCGACCTTGTGGAGAGCCTTGCAGTTCCGATACCGCGTCCACGCCTTGCTGGGCTAGGTTGAGCGCTTGAGAGGCGTACTCAAAATAGCGTTCTCCTGCTTCGGTCAGGCTCAGCTTACGCGTAGTTCGATTAAGGAGACGAATGCCCAAATCGTCTTCTAGTTGGTTGATGCGTTTGCTGATCGCCGATTTCGTCAGATTCAGCTGTTTGGCCGCAAGGGAAAAGCTGCCGCATTCGACAACAGCAACAAAAACGGGCAGGGAGGCAATCGCGTTCACATCAATCTCCTATTATCGTGAAGCATTTATTGTTGAGCACAAGGATACAATTAATTTCCAATTATAGAGATTATCTTCAAGAAGAAAACAATCTAGACTATGCACCAGTATTACGACCTTGATTTTGGGAAGAAGAAAATGAAGTACGATTGGATCCTGTTTGACGCTGACGAAACCTTATTCCACTTTGATGCTTTCAAAGGTTTGCAGCTTATGTTTTCTCGCAAAGGCGTAGATTTTACTGAACAAGACTTTACTCATTACCAAACCGTAAACAAACCGCTTTGGGTGGATTACCAAGACGGCAAAGTAACGGCAGATGAGCTAAAACATAAGCGTTTTACCGAGTGGGCTGAGAAGTTGAATACTACAACAGCAGATCTCAACAGCGCATTTTTAGAAGCGATGGCCGATATTTGCAGCTTGTTGCCAGGTGCAAAAGAGCTGATGGAAGCGCTGCAAGGCAAAGCTAAAATGGGCATCATCACCAACGGTTTTACAGAGTTGCAAGCAATTCGCCTTGAGCGCACAGGGATGACTGAGTACTTCGATAAAGTGGTGATCTCTGAACAAGTGGGCGTAGCAAAACCGGACTTAGGTATTTTTGAATACGCGATGCAGCAAATGGGCAACCCATGCAAAACGCGCGTACTGATGGTGGGTGACAACCTGCATTCCGATATTCTGGGTGGTAATAATTTTGGTATTGAAACTTGCTGGTTAAATACCACAGGCGCAAGCGTTGATGAGCGTATCGCACCAAATTACACCGTTGAGTCTTTGAGTGAACTAAAGAACATTTTGGTGGCGTAACCGAATCGGGTATTATTCCGCAGTAACCCTCGGAAAAATCAAGGAATAACCATGTCAGACATCAAACAGCTAGACAGCAAAGTCGTTTACCAGAATAAGTGGATGACGGTGCGTGAGGACAAAATTTTACGTCCGAGCGGCGCAGAGGGCATCTATGGTGTGGTCGACAAACCTGATTGTGCTGCGATTCTGGCTATCGATAACGGGATGATTCACTTGGTTCAGCAGTACCGTTACACCGTAGGTCAACGTTGTTGGGAGATCCCACAAGGGGCGTGGGAATCAAACCCAGATGCGGATCATCTTGAGCTTGCCAAAGGCGAGCTGCGTGAAGAAACGGGCATGCAGGCGAGCGCCATGGCGTATGTCGGCGCGCAGTTTATCGCATACGGCTTTTTGAATCAGACATGTCACGTCTACTTCGCCAGTGATTTAACGGACGTGGGCAATCAACTCGACAGTGAAGAAGAGGATTTGATCACTCGCGCTTTTTCTGTTGAGGAGTTCGAACAGATGATGATCGACGGTACGATCAAAGATTGTGTCACCATCGCTGCTTATGGTTTGGCGAAGCTGAAGAAATTCATTTAGTTATTCATGACGATTTTTTAATGAAAACAGCGGCCTAGTGCCGCTGTTTTTTAGTTTGGGTGAGCTCGTTGAGCCATCGCTTACTCGTCGATTTTCTTACCTAAGATTTCCACTTGCGCTTTTTTAGTCACCCCCACGACTTGCAGCGCAGTGCTGCCAACCGATTCATAGTTCAACTCGATTTTGTCTAACTTCGCGTTATCTTTTGTTGGTAGGCTTAAGCTTCTTGATGACATGCCTTTAGTCAGAACACCTAAACTGTCGAACGTCTTTTCCTGACCATCTTTCATGATCACTTTAACGCTTTTCAGATCGACCGTACCTTGCGTACATTTGATTTTGATGTGGCTGAAACGAGCGTTAGCAAATGGTGACAGTGGATTGACTGTGTCGGTTTCTGATTTAAAACTGACGGTTTTATCTGCAATCTTGTCCCAATCGTTGTCTCCTGCAACCGATTGGAAAGAGGCTACAGCCGCTAAAAGACAGAGTGCGATGGTGTTGAACAGTTTCATAGCTTTTCCTTACCTTAGGTTTAGATATTCTGTTTAATCAGTTCGATGACGTGTGTGACTTCGTCTTGAGTTAAAGCCCCTTCTTTCACGAATAAAATTTCGCCTTGTTTATTTTGTACGATAATCGCAGAACTTTCTTGCTGTAGATCCCAAGTTGTTGCTAATACGCCATTTTTGTCTAACACCATGGAAGACCAAGAGAATGTCTTTTTGCTGTCCTCTGCCGACGATTTAACAAATGTACCGGTTCCCCATATGGCGTCTTCTTGGTTGATCACGGTTGTGGTCTGATACTGTTCTTCAGGAAAGTGAGCGGCAGTGATTGCTGACATCAGCGGCGCGTTCATCTCTTTAGCTTTACTACGACCTGCAATGGCTTGTATCACACGGACTTTGCCTAACATCTGCTGAGTTGCCCAAGGTTGATAAGCCACATCGTCTCCTTGCAGCGTCATTTCGCCATAGGTATCAATGCTGACGGAAGGGGTGGTTTGACCGACAGAAAGGTTATGAGAGAAGGCGAATGTCGGGGCGAGTGCGAGTAAGAGTGACAGAACAGATGGAGTTTTCATTGGGGGTTCCTGTAACGAAGTGAGGTTAGAGCGAATCAAAATAAGGGGCAAATACGATGCCCCTTATCGGATGTGGCGTTTAGTTAGAAAGTACAACGCGCGCATTTAGCGGTTGCAGCGGACGATTGTTTTGTCCCATGACTTCCATCAGTTTCGCGGCTTGATCTTTGGATAAGGTTTGAGTGTCTTTAAGCACAAACCAGCGCACACCTTCTGAACATGGTGGTGTGGTTAAAGAGCCGTTAAACCGATAGTAGTTTGCAGTTTTTGGCAGTAAGTCGTTAATCTCAAACGTATCTTTAAAGAAGGTGGTTTGATTCTCTTGTGGGATTGCGTTGATCAGTTTAGACAGCGCTGCGTTTTGATCGCCAGCATCAAAGATCACCGAAATTACCGCCAACTCGCCGTCTGCGTTGGCGTGTACAAAGTGCGCTTCAAGTGGATACTGGCGGCCTTTGATTTGGTTTTCTGAAGGTGTGTGGAAATGGAACTGTTGCAGCTCGAACGTCTCGCCATCAATGGTGAAGCTATTACGTCCGTTCACTTGCGCTTGCAGCGTATGACCATTGTTGGTTAAACCAATGACCTGACCAGTGTACGAAAGGTTCAGTGCTTCCAGTTTTGCATCGGCTGGGTTGTCGATGTTGATTGGGCTTTGGTTTTTCGTGGTTGCGCAGTCTTTGGCGATTTTTCCCCAGTGCTCTGGCCCGTGTTTGTCATTGCCATAGCCCCATTCCGAAGCCTGAGCTGCGCTTAGAGTGAGAAGTGAGAGTGAAAAAGCAAGTAGTGTTTTGTTCATAATAATGTCTCTGTTCGGTCGCTTCGATAAGCGTTGTTACAAGGCAATGACCTAGAGGTTTGATCACTGCCTGACAAATTAGAAACGGTGGCTGAGCTGGGCACCAATTAGGAACGCATTTGAATGGGTCACGCCCGTTACCATCGGTGCAGGAACACCTTCATACGCGTACTCTTCTACGTTGACATCTTCACCAATCAAGTACGTCATGCCGATGTCAACCGTGGTATCTGATGACCATTGGTAAGAGGCCCCCGCAGATAACCAGTGACGGTTCGAATCTGGAATAGAAAGCGAGGTCAGCTCATCGACAGGTGTTTTGTCGAACATGTAACCCGTGCGAAGTGTCCAACGTTCATTGGCGTACCAAGTCGCACCGATGGAGTAGTGCGCGGAGTCTTGCCACTGAAAATCTTTTAGCAACTGATCATCAGCTTTCAAGCTGTCAAATGCTGACCAACCAATCCACTGCACAGAATAGTGCAGGGCAAATTTAGGTAAGACGCGGTGATAACCGGAAAACTCCGCAATATCCGGTAGCGGCATAGCAAGCGAGTCGTACGATTCGCCCGCAAAGTGGATGTCGCCCTTGGCATCTATGTTAGGGCTGTGCTTGTAGCTTAAACCTAAGCGATGACGTTCGTTAAACTCGTACATCATGCCAATATTCGCACCAAGCCCAATGCCGCCTGCTTCCACATCAAGTGCGTTGCCTTTTACGGATCCACAGCGTTGTTCTAGTTCGTTTCCAAGTATGTTCCCACCAACGCAAAAACCCACGTCCATATCGCGGTACAGCTCACCAGAGCCGTAAATCACATCAATACCACCACCGATACTAAAACGATCGTTCACCTTGTATGCCAAGCTTGCGCCAAGGTTGACACTCGCTACGCTGGTGACACCGCCAAAAACAGGTGCGCCATAGTTTGGTTTAAACTCCATGTCGGTTCCGAAGTTGGAATATGCCGATAAGCCTAGATACCAGTCGTCGTTGATAGGGTGAATAAAGTAAAAATTGGGTACAACGGCTGGTTGACCAACGCCATCGACGTCATCAATGTCGGTCACGGTTTGAGAGAAGGACGGGGTAATGTCAACTTGAGGGGGCGGAGGAAAACCACCCATACCAACATTGACATCCGCATTAATGTTAGCTCGATGATATTGCGTATTTTTAACGGTAACGCCAGGTTTGACGTAAGTGACACCGAACGATAAGGCATTTTGTTTAAACAGCGTCATCGCTGCGGCGTTGCGGCTGACTACAGACGCATTATCACCAATGACGGCATCACCAGCAAAAGCACGACCAAGACCCGTCGCCGAATGTTCGTTAATTTGAAAACCACCGGCATACGCCGTCGATGAGGCTAAACCGATTAATAAATAAATCGGTGAAAGAGTGAATTGTCGCTGCATGTTTTTTCTCATGAATTAATTAGAGATTGTATTGCAACGAAAAGCAGTAAAATAAACAAATCTGACCAGTATATTTAGGAGTAAAACTAACAGTATGTTGACAATAAATAAATTTAACTTAATAAATATTTATTGATGAATTTATTAATGGTTCATGTCGTGAATGTGGTGATTATTTTACGTGTAAATTAAACTCAGAGCCTCTATTTTTATTTTTGCGGTATTACTTCTCTATTTTTATTGTGCTGACTGTTCCCTAACAAACAGAGGCAAATCCAGCGATAAAGTGTCCGTGATGGAAACTCTGAGTCATTTGTATTTCCATTGCATCCCAACGTTGGTAGTTCGAATCAGCAAGAGAACTATCGTTTTAAACCCACATGACACACTCCTCTCGGTCTTACCTGTGTTATGTGGGTATTTTTTATTTAACTTGTCACTTAACTCCTCTTGAAATTCAATAATTAAAAATGGCCATAATGAAATTTAAATTGATGGCATATTGAATAATTTTGGACTTTACTGGTTTGTTGGTATTTAAAAATTTTGTTTATAATACTTATAACTTGAATTTCTATATTAAAAATGGTCTTTGCTATACGTATTGAATAATATAGTTTTGAAGTGACTATAATATCTCGGATTTTTCACATTAATGATGTTATTCCTTCAGTATCTTGACGTTAATTTACCTATCTTTACGTCTCGTACCCTGTACGGCTAAGAAAAATAGCAGTATAAAATCAAAACGATTATTTACTTCACTCCTGCTATGAAACTCAATAAAAAATGGATCGTTTTGTGTGGCCTACTTGCTATTGGTGCTGGTGGTTATCATTATCTGCAACGTCCAGAACCCATTTCTCCTTACGCGACAGAAGTCGTTCGTAAAGGCAATATCGAAAAGGCGGTATTAGCCAACGGCATGTTGCAAGCGTCCAAATTGGTGAATGTCGGTGCGCAAGTATCTGGGCAAATTCAACGCCTCGCTGTGAACTTAGGGGATGAGATCAAACAGGGAGATTTGATTGCACAGATTGACAGCCTGACTCAGCAAAATAGCCTCAAAGAAGCCCAAGCGTCTCTTAATAGTCTCAATGCTCAGTATCAAGCTAAGCAAGCGCAGATTAAACAAGCAAGCTATGAATTCGTGCGCCAAAAAGGCATGTTGGCGGCGAAAGCGAGCTCACGAGCTGATTACGAGAATGCCGAAGCGACGCTCGCCATCTACAAAGCCGAGTTAGCGCAACTGGATGCCGAAATCGAGAAAGCCAAAATCAACGTCGACAATGCGCAGTTAGATCTCGGTTACACCACCATCAACGCACCGATGGATGGCACGGTGGTCTACACCGCGGTGGAAGAAGGACAAACCGTAAACGCCAATCAAACCACGCCAACTATTATCGAGTTAGCTAAGTTAGATACGATGACAGTGAAAGCCGAAATTTCGGAAGCCGATGTGATTTTTGTTCACCCCGGCCAAACGGCGCTGTTCACCATTTTAGGCAAACCGAATCAGCAGTTTAAAGGCACATTGCGCGCCATTGAGCCGGGGCCAACAATCATGGATGGCGATGACAGCGATTTGAGCATTTCAGATAGCGACGCCATTTACTACAACGCTGTATTTGATGTGAAGAACCCGCAAGGTATTTTGCGCATCGGCATGACTGCGCAAGTTTCGATTGTCCTTGAGCAATCGGAAAATACCTTGATTGTCCCTTCACAAGTGCTGCAAAAATCTGGCGGCAAAGGCAACTATACCGTGCCAGTGCTTGAACAGGGCCAAGTGGTGCAAAAGCCCGTGACAGTGGGTATCAACAACAAAGTGAACGCAGAAATTCTCTCAGGTTTGAAGGAGGGCGACCAAGTTGTTCTTGGCAATGCTATGGATGGAGAATCATCAAGCCGAGGTGATCGTCGTCGACCTCCAATGAGGTTCTAAGATGAGTGACGTGCTTTTAAAAGTTGAGGATTTAACTCGACGATTTGTCTCTGGCGACGAGTCGCTTACCGTGTTGAACCACATTAATTTAGAGATAAAACGCGGTGAAATGGTCGCGATCGTGGGTGCATCAGGCTCAGGTAAATCGACGCTGATGAATGTGCTCGGCTGTTTGGATAAACCGTCCAGCGGTCGATACTTCATTAATGGGCAAGATGTATCGACGTTGGAATCCGACCAACTGGCGGAACTGCGCCGCGAGTATTTTGGCTTTATATTCCAGCGTTACCATCTGCTGGGGGATTTAACCGCGGTGGCAAACGTGGAAGTACCTGCGGTTTACGCGGGAGTTCCTCATCGTCAAAGAACGGAACGAGCGCAGTCGTTATTGGCTCGCTTAGGGCTGGAAGATCGTTTCACTCACAAGCCCAGCCAACTGAGTGGTGGCCAGCAACAGCGCGTGAGTGTTGCTCGTGCACTGATGAACGGTGGTGAGGTGATTCTCGCTGATGAGCCCACTGGCGCATTAGACAGTCACAGTGGGCAAGAGATGATGGCACTGCTTAAAGAGTTGCATCAACTTGGGCATACTATCATCTTAGTGACTCATGATATGAACGTGGCGAACTTTGCGGATCGCATCATTGAAATCAAAGATGGTGAAATCATTGCAGATACGCCAAATGCACAAGTTGTAATCAATGAGCAAGCAGCAAAGAGACCGAACGCGTCTTTTCATCGCCCAGCGCAAGCCGCCAGTAAGTGGTGGAAGTGGGACAGTTTTATTGACGCGCTCAAAATGGCGCTGCTGGCGATGTCTAGCCACAGAATGCGTACGTTTTTGACCATGCTCGGCATCATTATTGGTATAGCCTCGGTGGTTTCCGTGGTGGCACTAGGTAATGGTTCACAACAGCAAATTTTGTCGAATATTTCATCCATGGGAACAAACACCATTGATGTCAGGCCGGGCAAAGGGTTTGGTGACCGCCGCTCCGGACGAGTGAAAACGCTAACCGCCGACGATGCTAAATCGTTGGAGAGTCTACCTTTTGTCGACAGTGTCACGCCGTCTTTATCCAACAGCTTAACCGTGCGTTACGCCAATCAGGATGCAACCGCGTCTGTGGAAGGGGTTGGGGAAGATTATTTCCGTGTGCGCGGTTATGAGATTGCCAAAGGTCAGTTTTGGGATGAAGAGAGCGTGAACTCACTCGCCCAAGAAGCAGTGATTGATGACAACACCAGAAAGGAAATGTTTGCGGATAGAAATCCGATTGGTGAAGTGATTTTTCTTGGTTCATTGCCAGTGCGTATTGTGGGTGTCACGCAGAAAAAAGAAGACGCGTTTGGTAACAGCGACGCGCTGAAAATTTGGGTGCCATACACCACTATGTCGGGACGCATGATGGGACAACGCTACCTCAACGGCATTACTGTACGGATTGATGAGAACGCCCCAAGTGCGGCGGTAGAGCAGAGCATCATCAACTTGTTAAAAATGCGCCACGGTACAGAAGATTTCTTCACGATTAACACTGACACCATTCGTCAGAGCATCGAGAAAACCACCGCAACCATGACGTTACTGATCTCAGCGATTGCGGTGATCTCCCTAATTGTCGGCGGAATTGGCGTAATGAACATTATGTTGGTGTCGGTGACAGAGCGCACGAAAGAGATCGGTGTGCGAATGGCTGTGGGTGCGCGGCAAGCGGATATTTTGCGTCAGTTTTTGATTGAAGCGGTACTGGTGTGTTTGTGTGGTGGCATTGCTGGTATTGGCTTGGCGTTTTTGATTGGTTTTGCATTCAGTACATCTGGCAGCAGCTTCCAAATGATTTACTCAATGAACTCGATCATCTGGGCGTTTATTTGCTCAACGTTGATTGGCATCGCTTTCGGCTTTTTACCCGCTCGCAATGCCGCCAAACTCGATCCGATAGAAGCGCTAGCGAGAGACTAAAAATGAGTAACACAATGAAATTCAAAACTCGATTGGTCGCGGCTGCCTTAAGCGCAGTGTGGTTGTCAGGTTGTGGTTCGCTTATGCGTAGCGACTATCAAGCTCCTGAGGTGCAAGTGCCTGCAAATTGGCAACAGATGCATGTTGCGGGTGATGTCAGTATGGATCCTTGGTGGTTGGCGTTTAACGACCCAACGCTTAATCAATACATTACTCAGGTGTTGGCTCAAAACAACGATTTGACGCTGGCAACGCTAACGCTAAAGAAAGCGCGTTTACAGCTGGGTTTAGCGCAAGATGACCTTTTCCCTACGTTGAGTTCTTCCACATCAGGACAAGTTCAAAAATCTCTTGATGGCGGGGAATCGGCAGATAGCTACAGCACTAACTTGTCCGTCAATTACGAGTTGGATTTGTGGGGAAAAATCTCGGCGGACGTTGACCAAGCCAAGTGGACGGCGATGGCAAGTCAACAAGATCGCGAGGCGACCGCACAAAGTTTGGTGGCAACGACGGCATCGTTATATTGGCAAATCGGCTATCTGAAACAGCGCTTAAACCTCAGTCAGCGTAATGTGGAAGACGCAGCTCAAACGCTACAATTGATTGAAAAACAGTACCAACTTGGCGCTGTGGATCAGTTAGATGTGCTTGAAGCCAAACGTACGTTGGCAAGCTTACAAGCGCAGCAAAGTGAGTTTGAACAGAGTTTACTTGAGGCAAACAACGCCTTTGCGATTTTGTTCAATCAACCGCCGAAGAGCATCAGTGCAAACATCCAAATGCTGCCTGAAGGCGATATGCCATCGTTGAGTGTTGGTGCTCCGTCTGATTTATTGATCCGCAGACCCGACATTAAAGCAGCGATTTATGACGTCAAAGCCGCGCTAGCTAATAAAGACGCAGCAGATTTGGACTACTTGCCTAAGCTGACGCTCACTGGGGCTTTGGGGGGATCGTCACAAGCGCTCAAAGACCTGCTTTCCAACCCGATCGGCAGTTTAGGTGCGGATATGACGCTACCGTTTTTGCAGTGGAATGAGATGAAAAACAGCCAAGCCATTGCCGATTTGGACTATCAATCGGCCATTGTGAGTTATCGCCAAGTGTTGTACGCCGCATTCCAAGATGTCGAAAATGCCTTGTCGGCACGAGAAAAATTGAAGTATCAAGCGGCGCGTTTACAAGAACAATATGATGCCGCAAGTGCCGCTGAGTCCATATATGCCGCGCGGTATCAGTATGGCTCGACATCGATCATGGACTATTTGAATGCCCAAGAAGACACCAGAAACGCACAAGCTTCTTTGTTGGAGAACCGCTACAACCAGTTTCTCACTCAGGTTACGCTTTACCAGTCTTTAGGAGGAGCCGACGTTGCGCCGTTGTAATTAGGGGTCAGCACACACTAGCGAAGCGCCATGCAACAAAGCCTTTTTGAAGGTATTACTGGTCCCATGAATGGGACCAGTAATAAAAGCTTAAGTTACTTGGCGAACTTCTTGAAAGGTGCATCAACCGGGGTGTCAGCTAGGTGATTGGTGTAGTTACTCATCACTTTTTGCGCTAGACCAAGAACAATTTCAAGCAGTTGCTGCTGTCCGTAACCTGCCGCAAAGAATTTCTCTATCTGAGACTCTTCCACTACACCACGTTGACGCACCATTTGAAGCGTTGTTTCTCGTAGTGTTTCAAGTTTTTCGTCTGCCAATGGTGTTTGGTTGACGAGAGCATCGACAATCTCCTGATCCACTTTCATTGACGCCGCGATCGCACTATGAGCAGGAACGCAGTAGTGACAACCATGTTCAACGTTGATGGTTTGCCATACGACGGTCAATTCTTCTGCGTTAAATGATGTTTGTTGAAAGAGCTCATGCACAACTTGATAACCCTCAAGCAAGGTTGGCGCTTCAGCCATAACAGCATGAAGATTTGGTAGCATGCCAAACGCTTTGACTGAATTTTCAATCAAATGCTTTGATCCTTCGGGTGCGTTTTCTGCGGTATACAGTTTAAATTCTGCCATGTTTAAATCTCCTGTAGTTGGATATGAGCGAATTAGGCAAGAACAGGATAGTTGATTTTGAGCGGTCGCTCAATATAAAATTGAGCATATGTTCAAAATTGATAATTGCTCATGGCGAATACAAAGAAATTCCAACGTGATGAAGTGGTGAAAGTCGCCTCGGATCTATTCTGGAAGAAAGGTTTTCATGCAACATCTACACGTGATTTACAAGATAGCGTTAATCTGCGTCCTGGAAGTATTTATGCGACGTTTGGGTCAAAAGAGGGGCTATATTGTGAAGCGCTAAAAATGTACGTTGCGAACTTACAAGCCCTGTTTGAGTTGCATTTAGCTCAGAACACAACGGTTCTAGATGCAATAGAAGCTTTCGCGATTGATGTGGTTATCAATCAGCGAGACTCCAATCCCAGTGAAGTGTGCATGTTAGTCAAATCAGCAAGTGAATTTGCTGAGGATTTTAATGCGCTGCGCAATCAAACAAACAGCTTAGCAAACCAATTTGAATCTTTTCTTGCAAAGCTGTTTGAGCGAGCAATCGAGAATGGCGAAATTGAAGCTCAGGATACATTGCTTCTTGCTCAGTTGTTCCAGGTTCAGTTTACGGGTATACGAGCCTACTCATACCGCAGTGATGATGAAACCTTAAAGACGTTGATCTCTATTATGGTGAACAGCTTCCGCGGTAACGTACCAAAACAGAACGCTGAATGAGACTGCTCAAAGTCAACGTCTCTAAATCAACGGCTTGAAGTAAGCGAGCTCAAATAAACCCGTTATCGGGGGTCGATATCGATAAAAAATGACCACGAAGCATCGTGGTCATTTTTATGCAGATTAACTTGCAATGAACAACAACGGCTTATTAAAAGCGAAACTCTTCTAAGTTATTGCTGCTTTCTAACATTTTTTCAGCCACATAACGATGCGTTGCTGTGGTTGGGTGAGTCACATCCCAGAACACGAACTTATCTGCGCCAGATGCTGCACATTCAGAACGTAATGAGTGAGTGTACATGTAGTCAACAGAGGATGAACGGTTGATGCCTAAGCAAGGGTCGCTTGCATTTACGAAACCGTGTTCTTCTGGTGCCGAGGTTAACTTCTCAAACAGTGCGTGTGTATCAAACAATGCGATGTTGTAGCCTTGGGCTTTGTAGTACATCGCTTGTGCTTTGATGAACTCGTTCATCTTCAATACTTTCGCACGAATCGTTTCAATTTCTTCCTGTGTTGAGTATTTGAACTGTGGTGCTTTGGTTGCATCTGGCAGTGTCATCAACATGAAGTTCTTCGCGCCAGCGTCTGTTAAACGAATCAGAGCTTCAGCGTAATCCGCTTTTACTTCCGGCACGCTACGGTTGTAGTTCATGAAATCATTTAAACCAAACTCTAACGTAAACAATGTGTTAGCAGGGTTGTAGTTCTTCGCCAGCTTTGTGTAGGTTAAGTAAGAAGAAACTTGTTCGCCGACACCAGTTAGCGCGATGTATTGGTTTTCACCTGCTGCGCCACCAACTGCCCAGTTGTATAGCGGTAAGTTTTTGGCTTTAGCAACGTATTCCGTCCAAACAAAACCGTTTGAGAAGTGACCCAAGAACCAGCTATTAGGGTTAGGGAAGCGCCATTGGGACGCGTTAAAGATGTTGCCTGTATCAGACAAGCTATCGCCCAAAGCCACTACCTTGTTGATTTGATCTGGTTGCATTGCAGCATCATTGCTCCAGATCGTGTGGTTATAAGAATAACGATTGTCGGCAGCAAAAAATGTAATGTCTGCGTTCTCGTTCGCTAGATCTAGTGTTTCCTCACAACGCTGGCGAATTACGTTTTGTGAGGTATTGGTGTAGAACATGTTTTTAAATGAAACAGAGCTCCACCAATAACCATCGATAGTGAAGTCACTACCATCTTGGTTTTTTGCCCATTTCCAATCGGTAGCCGCATCGTCCTTAGAGTGGCTCGTACGATACCAGCATCGAACGTACGTATAAGTTTGATTTTCTTGCGCGCTAACCACTTCAGCCGCAGAAACCATTGCTGGTGATAAAGTTGGCTCCTCTGCAATGGCGGAGGCAAGCGGAAGTAATGCAGTTAATAGTGTGATTGTTTTTTTCATCATTCACTCTTCTTGTAATGGTTATTGTTCCGAATGCGTGAATACGCTCGGCTATAACAGTATTTAGATGAGAATTTTTCTCACTAAACCTTCTAATTCTGAGTAAATGCTCAAGACAGTCAACAACTAAATATTCAATATTTCAGTTTTGGCACCACGGTCAAAAAATCCATTCAGCATAGCAATCGATTAAATGGGTTATATTTAGAATAATTACTCACTAACATTAATTTAACATTCACTTTTTGTTAATTAAGTAATTGCTTTATAAGGTTTTGTTGATGATTTTTAATGTTAACTTAAAGTGTTTATTGAATGATCTTTTGTACAAATTTGTATATTCATGAAACAAATTGTTTGGCATTTTTGCTCTGTAAACTATAGCTGAAGCTCTCATGCAAACATCATGATGATGACTTTTCATGAGAATATAGTGAATAAAAATTAGCTCAAATAAGGAATAGGGCAAATGCACTACACAACAAGTAAAAAACAAGGCTTATTTTCGTTGTCTGCCGTAGCAATAGCACTGACCACTTCGATGTCAGCGTTTGCGGCTCCACCAATGGGATTTGATGAATCTAAGTTACCGACGAAGTACATCGTCAAATTCAAAGAAGATGCAGTCAGCCGTTCTTCAATGGGTGGTAACTCATTCTGGGGGCCACGAATCGCGCAGGAGTCTGTTCTAGAACAGGTGAAGGCACGTAAGGTGGAAAAACTGGGCAATCGCGCCATTTACAGCGTTGAATTGGATGGCGATGACTTAGAGCCGCTTCGTAACCGTAGTGATGTGGAATACGTGGAAGTCGATCCACCTCGCTATTTGCTCAGCGAAACGACCCCATGGGGATATGAAGCGGTTAATGCTCAACTGCTAGCTGACTTCAATGCGGGTAATCGCACTGTATGTATTATCGATTCAGGGTACGACATTTCGCACAACGACCTAAGCGGTAACCGCGTTGCTGGTACTAACGATAGTGGTACGGGATCATGGAGTGATCCGGGTAACAACAATGCCCACGGTACTCACGTCGCGGGTACGATTGCTGCGATTGCCAACACCGAAGGTGTAAAGGGTGTGATGCCAAACCAGAATGTTAATTTGCACATCGTGAAAGTATTTAATGAATCGGGTTGGGGTTACTCATCTGGGCTTGTTAAAGCAATCCAGACCTGTGCCGATAATGGTGCTAACGTTGTGAACATGAGCCTTGGTGGTAGTCAATCAAGCCGAACTGAGCAAAATGCACTGCAAAATATTTACGATCAAGGCGTTCTATTGATCGCCGCTGCGGGTAATGATGGCAATACAGCGCACAGCTATCCAGCTTCTTATGACTCAGTGATGTCTGTTGCGGCTGTTGATAATCAAAATGATCATGCGGCGTTCTCACAATCTACTAATCAAGTTGAGATCTCAGGCCCGGGTGTGGCGATCTTATCAACGGTTACGGTAGGTGAAGGTAAACTTTCTGATATTACCTTGAATGGTGTAAGCCAGTTTGATCGTGGGATTGTTCCTCACAATCGTTTGATCAATAACGGTTCTTCGTATGTTCCGGATCCAATCGCGGGTTCAGTAACGGCAACGCTAGATAGCTGTGATGTATCTGGCGGTAACGTTAACTGTGGTGATATGTCGGGCAAAATTTGTTTGACTGAGCGTATCGGCAACCAGTCTTCAGGAAACTACCCTGAAGTAGATGCGGTTCAGGCTTGTTACAATGCGGGTGCGCGAGCTGCAATCGTATACAGCAACTCTGAACTACCTGGTTTACAAAACCCATTCTTGGTAGACACAAACAACGCTTATCGTATGGTTTCGGTAACGGTTGATCGTGCATTTGGTCAAGAGCTGTTGGGGTATGTTGGTCAGGAAATTACTGTTGCAACAACCTCTGGTGAAGATTACGAATACTACAATGGTACATCAATGGCGACACCGCACGTAACGGGCGTAGCTGGCTTGGTGTGGAGTTACCACCCAACCTGTACAGCAGCGCAAGTGCGTAATGCCCTAGTGAAAACTGCAACAGATATTGATGTTGCTGGTCGAGACAACCGTACTGGCCACGGCCTAGTTAATGCTGAAGCGGCGAAGCTGTTCTTGGACGCTGGCTGTAATGGACCTGATGGTGGTAGCTCTTCGGACTCTAGCTTCTCAAATACCAGCCCTGTTGCGATTCCAGATAATAAATCTTCTGGCGCAATCAGTGCAGTAGAAGTCGATCGCTCTGGTGATTCAGGCACAGTAAGTATTGACGTTGATATTAGCCACACTTACATCGGTGATCTACGAGTGACTTTAACGTCACCGACTGGTGGAGAAGTTGTACTTCACAATAATACCGGCGGCAGCGCTAACGATATAAAAAACACGTTCCAAGCGGATTTTTCTGGTTTTGAATCGCAAGGTACATGGGAACTAAAAGCGGTAGACAGTGCCAGAAGAGACACAGGCACCATCAACAGTTGGACTCTGACCTTTCAATAAGGAGTGACTATGAAGAAGTTGACCTTACTTTCTTTGTCTGTGGTAGGCGCTACCGCACTATTGGCAATCGGACTGAGCTCAAGCAGCTTGGCAAACAATCAAGGATTTCCTCTCGTGGATGAACGCCAAGATCAAGCCGAGCAGCAACCTGCGCGTTACTTTGTTAAGTATCATGAAGGAAAAGAGAGCGAAGTGAGAGCGCTTCTTCGTCAGCACAACATTGAAGTGGTCGACGCTCTGGTGAAACAACACGTGTTGATTGTGGTGGGTGAGCAGGCGGAAGTCGATAAGCTCGCGGATCACGATGCGGTCGAATACACCGAGCAAGAGCCGACAAGAAAGCTGCTATCTAACGGAACTACGCTTCAATAAGCCAAACTTTCTAAGATAGTGCCAAAAAGAAAAACGCCCCTCACGTGAGGGGCGTTTGTTTCATTTATTTGTGGAAGATGAAGACTAAGGACGCTCACCTGCTGCTAGGCGACGTTCGATATCTGCAACCACTTCTGGGAAGTCAGCAATGGTGTCGATGAGGTAATGCGGCGAGCTCTTGAGCAGTTTTGCACGCGCTTTTTCACGAGCGGCATCAAGCTTTGCTTCGTCCGCGGCTTGGTATTCTTCAAACGTTAGACCTGCTTCGTTACCAGAAAGCAGCAAACCAACGGTCCACATACCTGCGTTGTGACCTTCATCGATGCCCGGTGCGGCGTCATCCACTTTGATACACGCATTAACGTCGGTAACATTCAGCTCAATCACGTTTTTCAGTGCCATAAATGGTGCTGGGCGACCACCTTGCGGCAGGTCATCCGTTGCTACTACGTAATCCGGTTTGTAGCCGTAATCCGCAGCCACTGGAATCAATACGTCCATCACTTCGCGAGGGTAACCAGAACAAGAGCCGATCTTGATGCCTTTGTCTTTCAGGCCATTCACAACTTCAATCGCATTAAGGATTGGGTCTGCGTGGTCAGCCACTTTTGCTTTTTGCAGAGGCATGAATGCTGCGTAGATATCGTCGATGTCTTCACTGGTCATTGAGCGACCAAACTTCTCATTCCAGCGCTTATCAACTGCAGGAATACGACCCACTGCTTGGATGTGATCCCACTTACCAAGCCCCATTGGTTCGCGCGCTTCCTCAAGATCGATATCGAAATCAAAGCCTTGTTTGAACGCTTCCACAAAGATACTGGTCGGTGCAAAAGAGCCGAAATCGACGATAGTGCCAGCCCAGTCAAAGATCACTGCTTGAATTGGTGAGTTGCTCATGTTCAATCCTTTTTCTTGCTTGCCAGAGCGCTGCCTACACATTGGAACCGCGCTCTGAATAAATTGGTTTTGAGGTTAGAAGTAGTTAAAGTCTTTACACACTTTGGCGATGGCTTCTTCGAAGATCGCCAACGCTTCTGTTAGTTGTTCACGAGTGATGATCAGCGGTGGGCTGAGTTGAATCACGTTACCTTGCGATACCTTGAAACTCACTCCGTTGTTGAGGCATTGGTACAGCACAGCTTCCGCTTCGTCATACGCGCGCGATTTGCTTTCGTGGTCAGTGACCAACTCAATACCCCACAACATGCCAATGCCACGCACATCACCAATCACTGGGTATTTGGCTTTCATCTCTAGCAGCTTTTCACGCATGAACTGGCTGTCGGCTTTGACTTTATCTAGCAAGCAGTCTTGTTCAATGGCTTCCATAGTTGCCAGTGCTGCAGCACAACCGATAGGGCTTTTCTCATGAGTGTAATGACCCATTGAGATTTGCTCAGCAGTGTTGTATTTGTCTTTGGTTACCATGGCAGCGATAGGCACTAACCCTCCGCCCAAACCTTTACCGATGCAGAGCATATCTGGCTCGATGTCATAGGCTTGGTAGGTAAACCATTCACCGCTGCGACCCATGCCGTTAGGGATGTCGTCGATGATCAGCATGACATTGTGTTTGTCACAGATTTCGCGGATGCGTTTCCAATAGGCTTTACTCGGCACTTGTACGTCGGTATTACGAACCGCTTCTGCGATAAACGCGCCCACGCCACCTTCTTTCTCAATGACGTATTCAAGGTAGTCGGCGTAATGCACGTCGCTGCCGTCCGCGACTGGGAAAGCACCACGGTAAGATACGGCTGGTGGAATGCGCTCAACACCTGCCATTAATGGCCCCATGCCTTGTCGGAAACACGCTTCGCCACCTACTGAGATGGCATCCAATGATGCGCCGTGGAAGGAATCCCACAGAGACACCACCTTGTAGTTGCCCGTGATGTGGCGTGCTAATTTAAGAGCCATACCAACCGCAGATGTGCCACCCGGAGCAAACAGCACACGGTTCAATTCACCGCCACAGATTTGGGTGAGCTTTTCGGCACATTCAATCGCGGTCTCGTTGGTAAAACGACGTGGTGAAAACGGCAGTTTGGCAATTTGCTCTTGCACGCGTTTCATCACATGCGGGTGACCGTAGCCCAACTGGTGGACGTTATTGCCATGGAAGTCCATGTACTTTTTGCCGGTGGCATCTTGGATGTAGATGCCTTCTGCTGCTTCCAAGGTATCTAAGCAAGGCGTCGACATGGCTTGATGAAGAAAGACTTCCGAGTCACGCTTCAATAATGTTTGTGTGCGTTCGTCATCCATCGATGCATTCCAAGCTTGGCGCGCTGGTGTTGTGTTGACATCGCCTTCGCTGCGGAAATGGGTCGGTTTGATATTCTGAGTCATAACGCTCTCTCAATCAGAAGGCTGCTTTACGCAACTTGCCAGTACATTGCTTTTTCAATCGCACCGATTAAGCGCTCGATATCTGCTGGGTAAACTTCGCCAATGTTGCCGATACGGAAGCAATCTGCGTTCGATACCTTACCCGGATAAATCACAAAACCTTGCTCTTTCAAACGTGTGTAGAACACTTTGAACTGGTAATCACTGTGCGTTGGAGAGTAGAAAGAAGTGATGATTGGTGAGTGTAGGTCATCACTCAGTAGTGGTTCGAAACCCAAAGAACGCATACCTGCAACCAGTGTTTTCTGGTTAGTTTGGTAGCGGTTATGACGAGCCTCAATGCCGCCTTCTTGTTCCAGCTCTAACAATGCTTGATAGAAAGCGCGAACCGTGTGCGTTGGAGACGTAAAACGCCATTTGCCGTGGTTCACTTCCATGCACTTCCACTGGTCGTAAAGATCAAGGCTTAAAGAACGTGCCTGACCTTGGCACTTTTCGAGCTCTGTTTGTTTTGCAATCACAAAGCCAAAACCCGGTACGCCTTGAATACATTTGTTTGCAGAGCTGATCATAAAATCGATGCCTAGCTCAGCGATATCGATAGGAATGCCACCAAAGCTCGACATGGCATCGAGAATCACCACTTTACCGTGTGCTTTTGCTGCAGAAGCAAATGTCTCAATTGGGTTCAGCATGCCAGTGGTTGTCTCGCAATGAACAATTGCCACGTGTGTGATAGCAGGATCCGATGCCAATGCAGTTTCCACCTCGTTCAAGTGTGGCTGTGATGTTTCGCCTGGGGAAACTACATGGCATGGAATATTTAGGTAATCAGCGATCTGAGCGATACGCGCACCGTAAGCGCCGTTGTCGACAACCAACAACTTCCCATCTTTGCCAATGGCGCTGCCAATCGTTGCTTCTACTGATGCGGTGCCGCTACCTTGCATTAGTACGCTGGTGTAGCCGTCTTGCTCCGTCGCTAGTTTTACAAGCTTAGTGCGGATCACTTCTACAATGTCTTTGTTGTATTCATCATCCCAAGTACACCAGTCTTTTAGCATGGCTTCACGTACTGTTTCAGAAGTAGATAGAGGACCTGGAGTCAGTAGTAGGTATTCGTTTTTCATCTCGATTTCCATCAGAATAGTCTAATTGGTCTACACCAAATTTCAAACTCACTCTAGCGAGGAAGAAAAGGGCAGTAAATAGGCGAATATCCAATTTCATAAAACTTTAATATCCAGAAAATGGCGGATCAATTGAACAATTATTCAGCGCAAATTTTCGTAAAACTGCCATTTAATGGTCATGATTTCGTCACAAAGGCTCAGTAGGGTGGTTATCGTCAACTGGTACAGACCAAATTAAAACTTAGCCAAATTAACTGGAGAAAATGATGAAAAACCGTTTGATGAAAGGATCGCTGGCTGCACTTGTCTCTCTGCTAGCTACGAATGCAATGGCAGCACAGGAAGTCACGGTTTACACCGCTTTCGAAACTGACATTCTTGCGAAATACAAGTCTGCGTTTGAGAAAGATAACCCAGATATCAAGATTAAGTGGGTTCGCGATTCAACCGGTATCATGACGGCGAAATTGCTGGCAGAAAAGAACAACCCTCAAGCGGAAGTGGTTTGGGGTCTGGCTGGCTCGTCAATGGCACTGCTTAAAGATGAAGGTCTTCTTAAGCCTTACACACCAAAAGGTTTGGAAGAGCTGCATGCGAACCTAAACGACCCTCAATCAAATCAAGCTTGGTTTGGTAACGATGCGTTCTTTAACGCAGTTTGTTTCAACGAAGCGGTAGCGAAACAACTTAACCTGCCTAAACCAACGTCTTGGGAAGACTTAACGAAGCCGGTTTACAAAGGTCACATTGCAATGCCGAACCCAGCGTCTTCAGGCACTGGCTATATGCAAGTTTCTGCTTGGCTACAAAACATGGGTGAAGATCAGGCATGGAACTACATGCGTGACTTAGACAAGAACATTGCACACTACACGCACTCTGGTTCTAAGCCATGTGTTCAAGCGGGTATGGGTGAAGTGGCTATCGGTATTTCGATGGCGAGCCGCGGCGCGAAGCTGAAAACACAAGGTGCACCACTAGCGGTTATCACACCAAAAGGTATCGGCTGGGAATCAGAAGCCGTTGGTCTAGTAAAAGAATCGGATGCAGCGAAACGTGTTGTCGACTGGTCAATCTCTAAAACGGCAAACGAGCTTTACGTAGAAATGTATCCAGTGGTTGCACATAAAGACGTGAAAGCGACCGTATCTAACTTCCCGAACGTTCAAGAGAACATGGCGAAGATGGACTTCGCGCAAATGGGTAGCAAGCGTGCAGAGATTCTAGCGGCTTGGTCTGAAAAGTTTGACGCGAAATCAGAGCCAAAGTCTTAATTGAATTTGCTTTGAGTTGAATACTGAAATCCACCTCGGTTGAGGTGGATTTTTTGTTTTCTCTGTTATTTCAAAGTTTGCTGAAAGTAGATTCCTAGTCTCACCTAGGTTCGCTGGAATGACGAACTTAAGAAAGTCGGGAATCTCTAATTACCACTTAAACAAACCTTATCTCCCTTCATCTATTTGTCATCTTCTGGCTATAAATTTGTCATTGGAACGTAACACTCCAAAATTAAAGTTGGTATATACCATTTGGAGCGTGTGCTATGTCAACTAACCAACATTACCTAAATATTGAAAATGTAGTGAAGCAATTCGGACAGTTCACTGCATTAAAGAAAATCTCGCTAGCGATTGAAAAGGGCGAGTTCGTTTGTTTTCTTGGCCCTTCTGGCTGCGGTAAAACCACTCTATTACGTGCCATTGCAGGTTTAGACTTGCCAACGTCTGGTGCGATTTTTCAAAACGGTCAAGAGACCACATTCCTACCACCAGAGAAGCGCGATTTCGGCATTGTATTCCAATCTTACGCGCTGTTTCCGAACCTTACCGTGCAAGAGAACATTGCGGTGGGTTTGAAGAACCAAGGCATGTCGACCAAAGAAGCGTTAGAGAAGGTGGATTACTGGCTAGAAACCATTGGTCTTCCAACCTCTGGCGAGAAATTCCCTAACCAACTTTCTGGTGGTCAACAGCAACGTGTTGCTTTGGCTCGTGCACTGGCGCTATCTCCGGGTCTACTGCTACTTGATGAGCCGCTGTCAGCGCTAGATGCAAAAGTACGTGTTCACTTACGTGACGAGATTTGTAAGCTGCAACGTAAGCTTGGCATTACCACTATCATGGTTACGCACGATCAGGATGAAGCGTTGTCGATGGCGGATCGTATCGTGGTAATGAACCATGGTGTGATAGAGCAAGTCGGCACACCTCAAGAGATCTACCAACAACCAGCCACGCGCTTTGTCGCTGAGTTTGTCGGTAGCATGAACTTTATTGAAACCTCAGTAGCAACGGACTCCCAAGTACGCATTGCAGAAACCCTAATGCCAGCGCCCAGCTTGACTAATCGTAAGATCCAACGCGGTGACCGCTTTGACCTTGCGGTGCGTCCTGAAAGCATCAAGTTCGTTGAAAACTACACCAACTCTTTACCTGTGCGAGTTACCGCAACCGAGTTTCTAGGGGCGTTTTTCCGCATTGATTGCGTATTGCAAAACGACAGCTCAACGAAAACCATCGTAGTGGATGTGCCTGTGGAAACGGTTCAAAAACTCAATATCAAGGCGGGCGATGTACGTTACATCCAGTTTGCTGAAGAAGGGCTGCATGGTTACGCCGTGCCCTCGGTTGATAAAGCGCTAGCAGCGTAGGTGTAAACATGGATGCGAAGACAATGACGATGAATAGCCTGACCACACAAGACAAAGCAAAATCCTTACTCGGACGTGTTAGCCGCGACAACCTTGTGTTGTTCGGTCTGCTCGCTAGTTTGTCGACCATGATGGTGCTGTTCATCTTAATGCCGCTTTGGGCAATGTTGACCAAGAGTGTGCAAAATGCCAATGGCGAATTCGTTGGTTTGGCAAACTTTGCGACGTACTTTTCTTCTTCAAGCTTGTGGGTGTCGGTGGGCAACACCTTCACTTTGGGCGTGATTGTGACCTCGGTAGTGGGTGTGCTTGCGTTCGGTTATGCCTACGCGCTGACTCGTTCATGCATGCCGTTTAAAGGTTTGTTCCAAATCCTAGGTACTGCGCCAATTCTTGCGCCTTCGTTACTGCCAGCGATCAGTTTGATTTTCCTTTTCGGTAATCAAGGCATTGCCAAAGAGATGCTGTTAGGAAACTCGATTTACGGCGTGATTGGTATCTCGATGGGTTTGATTTTCTGGACCTTCCCTCATGCATTGATGATTTTAACTACTTCGCTGCGCACTTCAGATGCTCGCTTGTATGAAGCAGCCCGCGCACTTAAAACTTCACCCATCAAAACCTTCTTTATGGTGACGTTACCTGCGGCGAAATACGGTTTGATCAGTACGCTTATCGTCGTCTTTACACTGGTTATCACGGACTTTGGTGTGCCGAAAGTGATTGGTGGCAGCTACAACGTTCTGGCGACTGACATCTTCAAGCAAGTCGTGGGACAGCAAAACTTTGCCATGGGTGCGGTGACTAGCATTATGTTGTTATTCCCTGCGGTAATGGCGTTTGGCGCAGACCGCTGGGTACAGAAAAAACAAAAGAGCTTATTCGACACTCGCTCGGTGCCATATCAGCCAGAACCCAACAAAGCGCGCGACAGCATTTGTTTGGTTTACTGCAGCATCATTTCTATCGCAGTGTTGGCGGTTTTGGGTATGGCGGTGTATGGCTCGTTAGTGACGTTCTGGCCTTGGAACAAAGCGTTGACGCTAAACAACTACAACTTTGCTGAAATGAGCACTTACGGTTGGAGCCCATTCTTCAACTCGCTAACGCTGGCAGGTTGGACAGCGGTTATTGGTACAGCCATCATCTTTGTCGGTGCTTACTGCATTGAGAAAGGGCGTGCGTTCGGTCCAATTCGTCAAGTGATGCAAATGCTCAGCGTGGTGCCAATGGCGGTTCCGGGTATGGTGCTTGGCTTGGGTTACATCTTTTACTTCAATGATGCGAACAATCCTTTGAACGTGCTTTATGGCACCATGGCATTCTTGGTGATTAATACGGTAGTGCATTACTACACGGTGGGTCACATGACAGCCCTGACAGCGCTAAAGCAGTTGCCATCGGAGATTGAAGCCACGGCAGCATCGGTGAAGCTTCCTCAATACAAGTTGTTCTTTAAAGTGACATTACCTGTGTGTTTACCTGCGATTTTGGACATTGCGACTTACTTGTTTGTTAATGCATTGACCACCACTTCTGCGGTAGTATTCCTTTACTCAACCGATACGATTCCGGCTTCGGTCTCGATTCTGAATATGGACGATGCAGGTCAAACTGGCGCTGCAGCAGCGATGGCGGTGATGATCATGATGGCTGCCGCAATTGCGAAGATTGTTCAGATGACTTTGGGTAAATTGTTAGAGAATCGCACACAAGCTTGGCGCAAAAGATAAGGACACTTCGTGCAATACGTAAAAATTAAAGATTCGATTGTTGAACAGATTGAAGCGGGCATGCTATCGCCGCGTCAAAAACTGCCAGCAGAGCGTAAGTTGGCGGAGTCGTTCGATACTACACGCGTCACTCTGCGTGAAGCTTTATCACTGCTAGAAGCGGAAGGTCGAATCTATCGCGAAGATCGCCGAGGTTGGTTTATCTCACCTGAGCCATTGCGTTACGACCCCACCCAAACGCTAAACTTCCCGAACATGGCGAAAGCGCAAAATCGTGTGCCAAAAACGGAGTTGGTTGCAGCAAAAGGGACGTTGGCAAACAAACAAGCCGCGCGCTTACTGGACTTGCAACCTTTCTCGGACGTGTATCGAGTCGACCGTGTGCGATACCTTGAAGACAGACCTGTGGTATTCGTAACAAACTACATTCGCCCAGAGCTGTTTCCGAACCTGTTGGATTACGATTTATCAAATTCACTGACGGACATTTACCGCGATCATTATGGCGTGACGTATCAAAAGATTCGCTACCGCATTTCAACCAGCACTTTATTGGGTGAAATGGCTCAGGCACTGCGTGCGACAGCCGGTACGCCCGCGATGGTAGTGGAGCGCATCAACTACAACCAGCACGGTGAGTTGATTGATTGCGATATCGAGTATTGGCGACACGATGCCATCAGCATTGAATCTCTGGCGGAACTCAATCGTTAAGTGGATTTTCTCATTATCTAAGGCTCCATCTCGGGGCCTTTATTTTATTCAGACAGGAACATTGAAATGGATTTGTTGGCGATTGGTCTCGTCGTTTTCTCTGCTGTTCTTCATGCGGGCTGGAATATCCTTGGCAAAAGCAACTCTGGGTCAGGGCTCGCGTTTACTATGGCGGCCAGCTTCTCTGCATGTTTCATTCTTACCCCTTATTTGATTTGGTATTTGGCAACCATTGGCTGGACATCATTACCGAGTGAGTTTTGGGGGTTGCTGTTCATTAGCGGCATTTCACAAATGGTTTATCTGGTTGGTTTGATTGTCGCTTATAAGCACGCTGATGTGGGGGTGGTTTATCCGATTGCTCGGGCACTGCCTGTGATGATGGTCGGCGCAATCAGTGTTGCATTGGGACATGAATTATCTAGTCAGCAGTGGCTTGGATTCTTACTAATTACTCTTGGTTGTATGCTGGTACCACTGACGAATTTTCGTCAGATGACATTGGGCTCTTATTTGAACGTTGGTGTGTTCTGGGCATTGATTGCCGCAATAGGCACAACGGGTTACTCGGTAGTCGATAAAGAAGCGCTGAGTTTACTCACAGGACAAGCATCAGAGATCTTGAATGATCAGTACAGTGCAATCTTCTACTTGGGCGTGCAGTTTTGGGCAATTGGTATTCCTGCCCTTGTGTGGTGCTTGGTTACGGACAAGCCAGATGAGATTAAGACAGCGTGGCAGATCCGCAAAACAGCCAGCATGGCAGGGGTAATGATGGCATCCACCTACGGCTTGGTGCTGTTTGCGATGACCATGACCGACAACGTGAGTTTGGTCGTAGCACTAAGGCAAATCAGCATTGTGTTTGGATTGTTTATGGGGATTTGGTTTCTGTCTGAGAAATGGTATCTCACCCGAGGGCTTGGCGTTACTTCTATCGTGGCGGGGATCATTCTCGCGCTTGCGTATTGACCTATATTCACGAAAAAAGGCAGCGAATGAGCCTCTCGCTGCCTTTTGTATTAACTTGTAAGCCTTGTTTAAAAACGCAGTTGCGCACCAAACATCACGCCGCTAGAGTCAAAATCGCTGTTTTTTGAGTACACATATTCTGCATTCAAACCAAAGTGTTTATAGCTCCAGCCGATACCGCCAGCCGCTTCACCTCCGACACTTGAGTGTTCGATGTTCTTGCTCTGACCGTTCACTTTATAAGTGTATTCGAGAGTGTAGAGAGTGACACCTGCCTTGCCGTACAGTTCGAAACCTGAACCCAGAGGATAGCTAGCATAGCCACTCAAGCGAGGTCCGGAGAAGCTCGTATCGGTGACTTCTGAAATCGGACTCACGAGTATCGAGCCGATACCGTCAAACGCGCCTTTATAACCTGCTTCAATACCAAAGTTATGTGTTGGCATGTAGCGGTAATATATTTCACCTAAGAACATGTCGCCTGATTCTTTGCTTGTCGGAGCATCGTAGTTCACATCGCCATAGCCAATGTTTGTACCTATGATGTGCTCACTGGTTTCTGCATTGGCTGACAAAGAAAAAGCCGACAACACTAAAGCAGTAATGAATGAATAACGCATGAACGCTTCTCCTTAGCTTTTAGCTTGCTCGCCTTTTAATATTTGTTCGAAAGTGATCTTGGTGTTGTCTAGCCATTCATAACGGCGACGATACATCGAACGCTTAGAGCGCGACATGCCTTCGATATCTCGACGGGGTGCATTTACATCAATTGAGTAAAAATGACGATTGTATTCGGTGCCGCCCAATTCTTGCCAGAGTGCATCGTAATCCGTTTTGATTCGCCCTTTGCTGTAGCGCTTAGCTGCGTAAGTATGGGACTGCGTTTTCACTGCTAGAATCGTGTTCACTTCCCAAATTTGTGCGAGCAAAGTGAGCAAGCTCACCATCAAGCTTTTTGGTCTCTGTCCGTAAAGCTTACGAGTTAGCTTTTTAATTTTCGCGTTGTTTTCTTCACTGCTTCGCGGTCCTTGTAAGCCGCCAATCATAATGCTGCGTCCAGATTCGATGTGACCGAGCGTAAAAGAGAGCGTGTAGAAGTTGCCATCTTCAGCGCTGTGCAGCACTAGGCTCATGTCGCCTTCTTTTTGATAACGTGCTTCGTATACTAATCTCACCGAGTACAGTATTTCGTCAATTTCAAAAGAGGCTAATGTTAGGCCTTTCGAGTCTGTGTAGATTTCTTCGATTGTTTGTTTAGAAAACAGTTCTGAAATCGTTTTATAGTGATCAACCACCAAGTTAGAACGATCGAACGCTGAGTTGTTTTTGATGATATACGGACGAAACGGTTTCTCTAAAAACCGATGCGTACGTGTACAAAGCAACTCTAACAATGACGATTCAATATTGTCTGAAAGGTGCTTAAATGCACGTTTGTAATAAAGCGCACGTAAGATGAACTTAGCTCTGTAGGTCCAAATTGGCTTGTAGACATCAGCATAATCATCTGAGTAAATCGATTTGCTATGGTAAAAAATGGATTTGTTCGCGGTCATTTTCACTCCAGATTAACTTGTGCTCAATAGCGACAATTAAGAACCGACGGACGAGCAGCGAAGAACCCGAAAAGGAGGAATGCAAAGCACGACTGAAAAGAGGTGGTTTTTGCTGTGTCCGACGTTTGTGTAAGGTTTTGAACACTGTTCTTTTGCTGGAATTCTAAGAGAAAATTGACCTTAGGTATTGTATGGTTTGGTAAGGAAGTGTCAGGTTGAAACCCATTGTTCAAAAGAAAGAAAATGCGAATGTCGGCTGAATATGACGTTGAGTTGCTAAGTTAATGTGAAATAAGTTGAACGAAAATTGAACATTATTTGAAATTGTTTTGACGTGTTTTAGGTCTTTATACGTACCTTATAAGTATCGAGCCAATTTTGGCCCGATGTAAAGGTAAGTAAGGAGAGGTTTATGAAACGCTTAACAACTTTAGCAAGTACGATTGCTCTGATTGCTGCACCTTCTATGGCTCTTGCTGGTGGTTATCAGTGGACAAACGATACCGAAACTATCCATGGCGACGTAATGGATAGCAAACAAGCGGCTTATGAAATGGGCCGAGATATGATCCAAAGCTACCAAAATAAATCATCTGGACAACTCCGTGATGAGTTTACGAGCCTTACAACGTATGTTGATCGCCAATCGTTTTCTATCACTGACTCAAAAGTCATGGTAAATGAGTTCTTGCAAAGTGACGGGCAAGTTGTTTACCAGCCTATTCTCAATGTTCAATACGAGTACCGCATGCGTGAACCTGGTAATCGTTAATTAATTTATTCGCTAGCATTTATAACTCTATTGCCTATTTAATCCTTGTTGTGAATTCGTTTTATTATTTTTGGGGAGCATTTGCTCCCCTTTTTATTTTCAGCCCTAAACCACCTACTTCAGTAGGTGGTTATCATCCGTTTCGGCTTTGCCTGTAAAACTACTCATGCTAA
>NZ_JAWOVC010000017.1:0-117218 GCF_033339735.1 Vibrio sp. 2033 | reverse complement strand
GCTCGACTTGCATGTGTTAGGCCTGCCGCCAGCGTTCAATCTGAGCCATGATCAAACTCTTCAATTTAAGATTTTGTCGGCTCAATGAATACTGAACATTACATAAAGTAATGTTTGAATTGACTGTGCTCTTATTGGTTTTCACTTTTGAAAAAGTAAAACAAAACAGCTCAAGGCTGCTTCCCAATTCGAATGGTCACTTCGTTTCATTGAAACCTAATTTGATACCGCTTTCCGTTAAGAAAGAAATATCTAATTGGATTATCATCAACGAGTGCCCACACAGATTGATAGGTCTATATTGTTAAAGAGCTTGCTTTACGAGAAGTTTTTCTCTCAAAGCGGAGGTGCATTCTAGCGATTTAGTTGTTAGTGTCAAACACTTTTTTAAACTAATTTTTTGTAGAAGCTTTTTACCTCTTCGACCCTGCTGAAGCCTTGTGACGTCTGCCGTGTCGATGGATGCGCATTATAGGGAGAAGATTTTCTTTGGCAATACTAAAAGTGCATTTTTTCTAAAAAAACATGCCAAATGGATACTTTCCATCCAACCCTAAAATTACCCAGAAATAACACTCAGGATTTATACAATTTACCCACAAAAAGCTGTGGATAACTACTCATCACTATCAAAGAAATAAGAAATACGCGAACGCGGATTTAGATACTCTTTTACTTTATCCGGTAATTTTGACGGATGAATCGCGTTAACTATCTTTATATCTTTTGAGGCAAGATCAATGATTGGCGCTTGCGTCCTTGGTACTGATGGATCGTAAACCAAGACATTCGGGAATAATAAATGCGATGCATTCACTGAGATAACCAGGCCGACCATATTATTAGAAAGCTGAACTACGGTACCCGGAGGAAACACGCCCATAAACTTAATTAGGATGTTCAGGCTCTCTTCTTTATATAGGTGTTTACAGTTCTTATATAAATGAGAGAGTGCGGTATAAGGAATCTTTTGGTCTGAGACTATTGGTGTATGACACAAGTTATCAAACGCATTGGCTACAGCAATAATTTGAGCAAACTCGTTGATCTCATCTCCTTTCAGGCCTTTAGGATAACCAGATCCATCTCTTAGCTCATGGTGCTGCGCGATCACAATTCTCGCGACTTCGGGAAAAGCCTCGATTTGACTCGCAAGATCGACGCCATATTTAGTGTGCAACTTTAAGTAGTTGGTTTCTGGCTCTGTTAGAGGTAGTTGCTTTCTTAATATTGCAGTCGGGATTTTTATTTTCCCGATATCATGGAATAGTGCGGAGAAGGAAAGCTCTTTCAACTGTGCTGCTGAGTACCCTTTAGCACGGCCAATCATCATCGAGATAACAGCCACGTTCAATGAGTGGAAATAAATATCTTCAAACTCATTTTTTCCGTTCATCAGATGTAACGTAACATTATCATCGCACATTAACTTCTCGACGATATCTTCAATAAGAAGCTTTGCTTCATCAACTGCTGCTGTCGGACGATTACGGATTTTAGTCATGACTGAACGCATACGTGCCAGAGAGCGCTCAAACTCTTTTTCACACTGAATTACGCGTCGACGGTATGCACTTAACTTCTCTATGCGGTTCTGTTTTTCTTGCCACATTTTTTGAGTTTCATGATCTAACGACGCTTCATTTGTTACTCTGTCAGCTTGTCTTTGATCAACAGGGAGTGGAACGGCATCGCTTTGCTCTGGATTAAAGTAAACGAACTTTACGCCGAGGTGGCGGATCATCTCGACTTGCTCTTGGTCTTTAATCTTAAAGCTATTGAGTAGAAAGGGGTGATCGTTCCACTTTAGCGGAAGACGGATATGTAGTCCGGGTTGAATACGATCGACCGTTAGTTTAATGGCTGCCACTTATTCACTACTGATTTATATTTCTTAAGAGAGTTAGAATACTAGTAAATTTTGTGAATAAATTCATCAGTAACTATCAAAACATCAAACCGTTATTTCTAAGCGACTCACTTAATTAGATAGAAGTAAGCTACTTTAAGGAGCGATCTGCTTTGCGTATTTTAAGCTTGGCCTCGAACACTGGCTTGTCTATTACTTCTTGATCTTTGACTAGCCCCATTAACGTTTGTACCGCTACACGGGCCATGTCACTGATAGGAAAGTGCACTGCTGATACTGTAGGGTAAAGACTTTCACAAAGATCAACACTGTCAAAGCTAGTTAATGAGATTTGCTCTGGTACAGAAATACTGTGCTCGTGTAAGTACTGCATTGCGCCAACCGTCATTTCTTCACTGCACGAAAAGACAGCCGTCACATCAGGGTGTCGTTGTAAAATTGCAGCCATTGCATCATAACCACTTTGCCGGCCATAATTCCCTTCTTCACACCAGCTTTCATCAATATCTATACCAGCATCCTTCATTGCATCAATATACCCAAGCTTTCTCAATACACTGTTATGACGTTGGGATGGACCGGCAATACAAGCAATCTTTCGATGACCACCAGCTAAAAGGTGCTCAACGGCAATACGGCTTGCATGATGATGGTTAAAGGTAACACAACGCTCTTCTATTCCTTCCACGTAGCGATCCAGGAGAACGAAAGGTGTTGGCTGTTTAGCTAGTTCACGTAAGTCATCATCTGACAAATAACGACTATGAAGTACATAGCCGTCACAACGTAAATCATTAAAACGCTGAATTGCCTCTTTTTCACCTTGTGCAGAATGATGGCCTTGAGCTGTAATCAAAAACTTCTTATGAATATCCAGCTCGGTCTGAACCTGCTCCATCATCTCGCCAAAGAAGCCCCCCGTATAGTAAGTCACCAATAACCCAACCATATTACTGGATGAGGTTGCGAGTGAACGAGCAATTGCACTGGGACGATAATTCAATTGCGCCATAGCCTGCTCTACTTTTTTTCGAGTTTCCTCACGAAATTTCCCCTCTCCATTAATAATTCGAGAAACGGTAGAGCGATTTACACCGGCGAGTTCGGCTACATCTTTAATCCTTGCCATAATGCTATTGGGTCCAACTGCAATTGTTATTAAATATTCGTTTGTGTAGAACGGCTGCCAGCAATTCGTAAGGTGCTATAGGGGGCGAAGCTGGCAGCCTTTAATCATACACCGACCATTTGATTGGTAGAAACAAGCTCAGAGTAATCCGTGACAGTTATACCATGATGAGCTAACTGTTCTTTTAAAATGGGAGAGGTAAGAACTTGTAACTCTAGCTCTCGCTGAAGCGCATAGCCACTCTTTAAGATAAGCGCCTGATCGGCCTCTGCCGGGTGGCACATCACCTCAACCAAGTCATAGTCAGCTTTTAAGCTCAATAGATGTGCCATTAAGCCATCCAAGCTCACTTTTTGATCATAAAACTCATCAGTAAAGATATACCTGATTGTCATCGATTCTTGACACAAGCCAGTGCCCCGCAGTGGCACTCGGTATTCATTCGCTACTTCTTTAATAACGGGCAAAATTTGAGGGTGAGTATGCGCGTGATGATGGCTATCTAAGTGGCTTAGCTCTAACCCAAGCGATAAAAAATGTTCCACCTGAGCTTTTGCTTCATCATAAACGACCTGAGTTTCGAAGTCCTGCTTACTCCAAAGTTCGTCATAGTTGATAAAGTGCGCTCGGCCGTTAGTCAAGTTACGATGCTTCGTTATAGGCACACCTGCTGTAAACCTAAGATGAACGCCAACTTTCAAGTCTGGATTATGGCGAGCTAGTTCTAAGGCATGTTGCTCAGCATCCATACCCACCATCATGGTGGTTGAATGAACCACACCTTGCTGATGAGCTTTAACGATGCCGTTATTTACACCTCTCGTTAAACCAAAATCATCAGCATTAAAAATGACTTTCATCGGCGCCCTTCCTTAGTCTTACAACGTCGTTAGTTTAAATTGAGGTAAATACGGAGCGTTCACCGCCAGAATATCATCCAGGATTGACTTGGCGCGGCCAATGTCAGGCACCAATGGGTTATTGGTTAATGCCATAAGCGCCTTGTCATAATTACCTTCGACAGCAGCTTCTATTGTTAGCTGCTCATACGCTTTAACTTGATGGAGTAATCCTTTGATATTGTTTGACAACTCGCCAACCGCAAGAGGTTTCGCCCCCCAGCTACCAATCACGGCACTACATTCAATCACAGCATCGTCAGGTAGGCCGTTGATCGCTCCATTATTTAAAACGTTAACAACATGAATACTATTACGATTGTTATAAATTGAATCAACTAGGTTCAGTGATGCATCAGAATAATAAGCACCACCCCGCTCCTCTAACTCTTTCGGCTTATGATCGAGGGTAGGATCTTGATAGAGCTTAAATAGCGCATTTTCTGTTTCCATTACCTGCTCAGCACGAGTGCCTTTTTCATCGGCACTTTGTTTCTCTTCAGCAAGCATGGCATCAGTTTGATAGAAGTAGCGATGATAAGGACATGGTATCGCCCCCAGTGCTTTTAGAAATGCCGGATCCCACGGTTCTTCCCAGATATTCTTCATACTGAAGTTGGCACCATCACCGACTTTCTCTAATACCGTTTGAGTAATATCTTCCCCATTGAGCCATGCTTTGTGTACCCACACGAGATGGTTTAACCCAGCAAACTCAAGTTGTAGCTCTTTTGGCTCGCACTCCATCATTTCTGCAATCATCATTTCCATTGAAACGGGCACATTGCATAAACCAATACTCTTTACTTTGGTGTACTTACTGACCGCTTCGGAAACTAAACCCGCTGGGTTGGTGAAATTGAGCATCCATGCGTTTGGAGCCAACTCTTCAATATCTTTACAGATATCAAGAATGACCGGAATGGTTCGCAGTGCTTTAGCAAAACCACCAGGGCCCGTTGTTTCTTGGCCGATGACGTCGTACTTGATTGGGATTCGCTCATCGTTAGCGCGTGCAGCAAGGCCACCAACACGAAACTGCGTCATCACAAAATCTGCATCTTTTATCGCAGCACGGCGATCGAAACCGGCTTTTATCTCAATTTTTGCGCCGGCTTTATCGACCATTCGCTGAGCCAATCCTTTGATGATCTCAAGCTTCTCAGCTCCTGACTCAATGTCCACAAAATGGATTTTCTTAACGGGTAAATATTCTAAGCGCTTAATAACCCCTTCAACCAATTCCGGGGTATAGCTACTACCACCGCCAATAATGGCAAGTTTGATCGCCTCTCTAGACATTTTCATCCCCCTTTATTTGTTCGAGATTTTTTTGTTCAGTGCGACGATTTCTACAGCCATCTCTTGAGCCAAAATCGTAGTCATTAGGTGATCTTGAGCATGCACCATCACTAACGTCATCGGGACTTTCCCTTCTCCCTGATCTTCTTCAATAAGCTGAGTCTGTATTAAGTGGGCTTTATTAATGCACTCTCTTGCTTGAGAGAGCTTCTCATCAGCCGCTTCAAAATCTTGCTCTCGAGATAAACGCAATGCTTCGTAGCTTAAACTTCTGGCTTCACCAGCATTGCAAATGATCTCCATTACAACCAATTCTTGTTCCATCATTTTCTCTCCGAAAATCGGGCCGCGGTAATTGCGGCCCATTAAGCACAGTTAAGCAGTAACGCCTTCGCCTGACGGCTGCGTGTCACCTTTAGTTTCCTTCGTCGTTGGTAGTTCTTGCTCCAACATTTGCTTCTCAAACATTTTGAAGAATGGGAAGTAGATGATTAGATCAAGAATTAATAAACCAATGACGAGCAATACTGGCGCAAAGGTCCAACCGCTACCCCACGAAGCACCTATCAGTGCCGGTGTTGTCCAAGGTGTTGTAGCGACACCCATACCTACAAAGCCGACATGCACAGCAAAATACGCAATCGTAGCGTTGATGACTGGAGCGAAGACGAACGGGATAAACAAGGTCGGGTTCATCACAACTGGGCTACCGAAGATCACCGGTTCGTTGATTTGGAAAAAGCCAGGCACCGCACTCATTCGACCAATGCTCTTAAGGTGAACAGAACGGCTAAACGACATCAGCATAACAAGAGCAAGTGTTGCACCAGAGCCGCCAATAAAGATGTAAAAATCCCAGAACGGTTGAGTAAATACGTTTGGAATCGGTTCACCTGCAACAAAGGCTTCAATGTTGGCACCAATGTTGGTCAAAAAGATTGGAGAAAGCAGTCCAACAACAATTGCAGCACCATGAATACCCGCAAACCAAAGTAGCTGGCAAAGCAATAAAGCGCCAATAATGGCAGGCAATGAGTTAGACGCACTAATTAGCGGTTTAAAGATAGCCATAACAGCATCTGGAATCAGCATGTCGTACTGGGTTTGTACGAAAAGGCTAAGTGGATATAAGGTAATGAATATCGCTAAGACTGGTAGCAATACTTCAAATGATCGCGCAATCGCCGGTGGCACCTGCTCTGGCATGCGAATCGTAATATTGTGCTTTTTCATAAAACGGTAGAGCTCCACCGAGAAAAATGCACACATCACTGCGGTGAAGATCCCGGTTCCGCCCATGTGAGACATAGACAACGCGCCATCTTTAGCTGGGGCCGCAATGAGTAAAAAAGACATTAGTGACAATACAGCACTCGTGATCCCATCCATCTTGTAAGCCTTAGCTAAACTATAAGCAACGCCCAGCGAAACAAAAATGGTCATGATCCCCATCGACATGTTGTAGGGCATCATTATGGTATCAAAATGTGTAGTGGCGAAATCGAGCCAAATTCGACCAAAAGTAAAGGTTGTATCTTCGGCAAATGGGGGGAATGCAAAAATCAAAATGAAACTACCGACAATAATAAACGGCATTGCGACAATAAAACCGTCTCTCATTGCGCGAACATGGGGCTGATTCCCCACTTTAGCTGCTATAGGGGCTATATGCTTTTCGACTGCGCCTATAATTGCGTCATAAAGCTTCATAGAGTCCATCCTTATTTTAGGCAAAAGAATCCCGCATCAAATATTTATATTTGATGTACAGTTATCTTTTTAATTTAAAACTATAGTTTAGTTAATTAATTCTAATGCTTGCTCTAGTACTTCTTCTCCCTTCATCATTCCATAATGCTGAGGAGAAATAGCATCAATGTTTTTACCATGCTCTTGCGCCGTTTTTCTTAGCTCTTCTAGCTGAAAACGTACTTGAGGCCCGAGAAGACAAACATCGTACTCTTTAATTGCATCTTCAAACGCATTCACTGACATTGCATCAATTTTGCACTCAATTCCTTTATTTTCAGCAGCTTGCTCCATTTTCTTAACAAGCATACTGGTGGACATCCCTGCGCTACAGCATAAAAGGATCTTTTTCATAGCCTTACTCCCGTTGTGTAAATTTCAACCTGTAAAAACTGTAGCAAAAATAACCAAGACAAAAAAGCGCAACCGGTTGCATTATTCGTGAACACAATCCCAATTTAGAAAATACCACCTATTTTTTTGTAATTATTTAGGTCTAGGATAAAAGTCATAAAATAATTTAAGACATCACATTAAGTTTCAAATTATCAATATTTTACTACTGACAACGTCGTTATTAATTTCTTAAAAGGAATAGAGAATGAAATTTAATAAATTGGCTATTGCAACGCTTGTAAGTGCCGCACTATCACAACACTCATTTGCTCAAACCGACTCTAAAGGCACCATTTATCTAACGTTTGATGATGGACCAATCAATGCATCTATTGACGTTATTCAAGTACTTAACCAGGAAGATATCAAAGCGACGTTTTACTTTAATGCTTGGCATTTAGATGGAATTGGTGATGAGAATGAAGACCGTTCCCTAGAAGCCTTAAAGCTCGCATTAGACACTGGTCATATTGTTGCGAACCACAGTTACGATCACATGGTGCACAACTGCGTGGATGAATTTGGACCGAACAGTGCTGCGGAGTGTAATGCGACCGGGGACCACCAGCTTAACTCGTATCAAGACCCTGTTTACGATGCCTCAATGTTTACGGAAAACTTATCTGTGTTAGCAAAGTATTTGCCGAACATTACAAGCTACCCGAACTACAAGGCAACAGAGTTTGCTAGACTGCCCTACACCAACGGTTGGCGCGTGACGAAAGACTTCAAAGCAGATGGGTTATGCGCCACGTCTGATAACCTTAAACCTTGGGAACCAGGATATGTATGCGATACATCCAACCCATCCAACAGTGTAAAAGCAGCTATCGAGGTTCAAAATATCCTAGCGAATAACGGCTATCAAACTCACGGTTGGGATGTGGACTGGGCACCCGAAAATTGGGGCATTGAAATGCCAGCAAACAGCCTTACAGAAGCAGAAGCATTTCTTGGATATGTGGATTCCGCGTTAAACACTTGTGCACCAACAACGATTAAGCCGCTCAACTCCAAAGCTCAAGAGTTCCCATGTGGTACACCTTTACACGCCGATAAAGTTATCGTATTAACTCACGAGTTCCTATTTGAAGATGGTAAGCGTGGCATGGGTGCAACGCAAAACCTACCTAAGCTCGCTAAGTTTATACAGTTAGCAAAACAAGCGGGTTATGACTTCGACACAATGGATAACTACACACCGAACTGGCAAGTTGGTCATAACTACGACGCTGGCGATTACGTCTTACACCTAGGTACTGTATACCAGGCTGTAACAAACCATACTGCACAACAAGATTGGGCACCGTCTCCAACCTCTAGCCTTTGGACAAATGCAGACCCAGCCACTAACTGGACTCAGAATGTTTCCTATAAACAAGGTGATGTGGTGACTTATCAAGGTTTGCGTTATCTAGTTGATGTACCGCACGTGTCCCAAGCAGACTGGACTCCGAACACTCAAAATACCTTGTTCACAGCTCTATAGGCTGTTCCTACTATCACCATGTAGTAGTTTGCGCGAGGCATACCCCTCGCGCTTTTTTGTTTTGAAGATCCAGATACAACAAAGCCCCGACTTTCATCGAGGCTCTGTCTTAAAATATGGTACCGGTGGACGGAGTTGATTGGACTGGCATTCCTGCCGCCACCGCGAAGGCAACGCTAACTTCCTTTTGATATTTACGAGCACCTAAAACGACGAAAGGCCGCTATAAAAGCGACCTTTCTATGTATGGTACCGGTGGGCGGACTTGAACCGCCACGCCCGAAGGCAACGGATTTTGAATCCGTCGTGTATACCAATTTCACCACACCGGCATCTTTGGGCTATTGCCCTTTGATGGTTGGCATTATACGTAAGCTTTTGACCTGCGCAAGCAGAAATACCTTAAATAACTATCGTTTGCTGATAATTTCGCCACAAAGTGTGACAAAGCTGTACTCATAAGAAACGTACGCTCCATTTTCTACTACTCTTCCAGATGAAAATGAGTATACGAAACTCTTTTTAAGTTCTATTCACTGTAATATCAGAAACATAACCATTCCCAATGCTCGACAACGCATTATGTAGCATCTCTGCGGCATCTTCTGCTTGCATGAAGTGACTCGTGTCCATCGTATTGCCGCTTGTTTTCCAGAATTCCGTATCCATTCCACCAGGATAAACCGCGATAATTTTCATAGGTTTTCCTTTTAGCTCCAAACGAACCGACTCAATTAATCCTTTGATGGCCCATTTCACTGCACAATACGTAGACTCTTGCGCTTTAGGTTGTTGCGCGGCTGTAGACATGATCATGACCACTTTTATTGGATGATCTTTGTAACGCTTTACTAACTCTCTTAACACATGAATCGCAGAATTCAGGTTGTTATCAATCAACTTTTGAATCTCTTCCGGCTCCTGCTCTTCCAGTAAGCCAAAATAACCACTTCCCGCACTATGAATGACCATTTCAGGGGACTGTTTCACCCCATCAAAGAGCTGTTTCACATTTTGGTGCGATGAGAGGTTGCAAGCTTGATAACCAACGTTATGAGAGAGTTGTTTTGCTAGTGCGGATAGTTTTTCTGTATTTCTTCCTATTACATACGTCTCTTTGCCTTCCGCATCATAACGCTTTGCTAGTTCCGCCCCTAAACCGCTACTTGCACCTGTAATTACAATCATGCGCTACCTCTTTTCAATCACATACTTTTAATTCATCTATCAATTAAGGTAACAGAATCGTGGTAATTCACACCTCAAGAGCACCATTCTTTGAAGCAAGCAGCTTTCTTACTTTCGTGATGCATGAAATATCAAGCAGAACGACGGGCATTTAACCTATGCTTAAGCAAGAATAACTTTCTGAATTTTCTATCGACTTTCTAGTGAGAACTGAATAGGAGCAAAGAATGACTGGGTCAAAATGGCAGTGGTTACTGAAACAGATGACACGAAAACTGTGGGTCCGGACGTCACTCTACGCATTACTAGCTGTTGCTACCGCCTTAATGTCGATTGTTTTAAACCAGTTCATTACTCTGCCCCCTGCCATCAACGTCAGCAAGGATTTGTTGAACAACATATTAAATATCCTCGCAACCTCCATGCTTGCAGTGACTACATTCTCTCTCAATATTATGGTCTCAGCGTACAGTGCCGCTAGTGCAGGGGTAACGCCGCGAGCGACAAAACTGTTGATGGAAGACAGCACAACACAAAATGCCTTAGCAACCTTTCTTGGCTCTTTTCTATTTAGTTTGGTAGGAATTATCGCGCTAGGTATTGGGGCCTATCATCAACAAGCACAAATTTATCTATTCATCGTGACTATCGCCGTAATCGTGATGATCATACTCACTCTGCTACGTTGGATTCAGCACCTTTCCGTACTAGGAAGGGTCAGTGAAACCACTTCATACGTAGAGCAAGCCTTGTTAGATGCGATAAGAAAACGGGGCAAAGAGCGCTGGCTAGGTGCTCACCCATGGAGCCACCCAGAGCATAAGCCCAGAGGAAGTAAACCTATTTTGAGCCAAGAAATTGGCTACTTACAGCATGTTGATATGCATCACCTCGATAGTATTGCTGAAGCAAACCAATGCACCATCTACCTTGAGCGACAACCGGGAAGTTTTGTGTACGTAGGTCAACCATTGGCTTGGGTTTGTGGAGAATTGCCAGACGAAAGCGAAGTAACGGCAGCCTTCACGATTCGAACGGAGCGTTCATATGATCAGGACCCTCGCTTTGGTTTAGTCGTTATGGCGGAAATCGCCTCACGAGCACTATCTCCGGCTGTAAATGATAATGGCACCGCGATTGACGTTCTTGGGCGTTCTGTACGAGCACTTTCATTATGGGGAGACCTACTCAGTGAGCCGCCAGCCAAAACTCGATATCCTAGACTATTTGTGCCCGCATTGAGCTACCAGGATTTGTTTGATGATGTCTTTTTGCCGATAGCACACGATGGTGCAGCGCAACTCCAAATACAGATTCGCCTACAAAAGGCCTTGCTAGCTCTCTCTAGTATGCACCCTAAGTTATTTTTGTCACCAGCAATCAAGCTGTCAGAAAAAGCTTTAGAGCTTTCATTAAGCCAACATTATACCGAAGATGAGAAACACCAACTCTCTCAGCTATCTAATCTGGTCACAGACCAAAAAGCCAATGGTTAAGAGAGTCGAATTCAGTTGAAACATATTGCTGCACGGCCTCGTGTATCATGACATGTGCTGATAACGTAGGGCAGAAAAGTCTCTTCGTTTATACACAATTAAAGACTCTGTGCGTTAGGTCTCTTTTCTCTTGGTGAGGGAATCTATATTCTGACGCACAATTTTTAAGGTAAGTGATGGAATAATGACAACGTCTACAACTCTTCCACCTGCTGGTCTCTTTCGTCGACTTGCAGCGTTGATTTACGACACATTGATTATTATCGCAATTGAAATGATGGCCGCTGGTATTGTTATGGCCGTTGTGTTTGCACTAAATGCAGCAGGATTGTTGAGCTATGGCGAGTACGCTGATGCCGCAGATATGCTCGGAAAGCACCCTGTATTGAGCCCTCTATTTACACTTTATCTTGCGGGTGTGTGGATATATTTCTTTGTGTTCTTCTGGACGCGAGCAGGACAAACTCTTGGGATGCGCGCTTGGAAGCTTCGAGTTCGCAATGCCAAAGACGGTGCACCAATTACGGTAACTCAAGCTCTAATTCGTATTTCGACATCTGGCTTTGGCTTGGCAAATCTGACTGTACCGATTGATCCGAAGAAACGTGGTTTCCACGACATTTGGGCCAAAACAGAGGTTGTTGTATTACCGAAGGCAAACTAACTTGTCTAGGAACACAAAAAAGGAAGGCGTAATGCCTTCCTTTTACATTTGGTTCGGTAAAACTTGGTTTATTCGATGATGCTTCAGTTATAGCTTTCTTCGTAGCAGTGCAATCGCAATAGCTAAGAACACCAAACTCGGGGCCAAAGCACCAAACACTGGGGATATGCCATACACCAAGCTTAATGGGCCAAAGAACTCACTGGATATGTAAAAAGTAAACCCGGCAACCACGCCCGACAATACCCTTGCCCCCATGGTCACGCTTCTGAGTGGACCGAAAACAAAAGATAGCGCCATTAACATCATCACAGCAATTGAAAGCGGCTGAGTCAACTTACGCCAAAACGCCAACTCATAGCGAGATGCATCTTGTTCCGATGCTTTTAGGTAAGTCACATAATCATACAAACCGCTCAGTGACAGTTCTTCTGGCTTCACGGTCACCACAGCTAGCTTATCTGGTGCCAAAGAGGTGTGCCACTCCATCTGTTCGATGTCTTGCTTTGAAATTACGTTTTCATTTTCCATGTCCGTAATTTGTACGTAGCGCATCAGCCAGTTGTTATCTTGTTGGTAGTCGACTTCTTCGGCGAAAATAACTTTTTGTAGATTCTTATCATCATCAAAACGCCACATATTTAAAGCATAAAGCTTGTCGTCTTCGACTTTACCTATAAAGATAAAGTCGTTTGCGTCACGAGCCCACACACCTGAGCGCACAGACACAATGCTACCACCTGATATCGCAAACGCACGTAAGTCACGGGCCATCTTCTGGGCCTCAGGAGCGCCCCATTGACCTAACGCCATAACGACAATCATGAGCGGGACGGCCGTTTTTAGTACCGATAACCCGATATCCAGCTTAGAGAAACCAGCAGCTTGCATCACCACCAGCTCAGAGCTTGAAGCCAACATACCTAAGCCGATCAGGGCACCGAGTAATGCCGCCATTGGAAAGAACATTTCGATATCACGCGGCACACTGAGTAACACAAAGTACAACGCATGAGTGAGGTCGTACACACCTCGCCCTACTTTACGTAGCTGTTCTACATATTTGATGATGCCCGATAAGCCAACAAACGTCGCTAAAACCAAGGCAGTGGTAGAGATGATGGTTCTACCGATGTAAAGGTCTAAGATTTTGAACACAGCTTACGCGAGCCTCTTCTTGCGGAATTTGTCTTTTATTCGTCTAGCAGCAACGCTGTCCATCATATTCGCCATGATAGCAACAATCAGCAACATCGCATTGATTGGCCACATACCAATAGCAGCCGGGATGTCACCATCTTCTAATGCAGATTTGGTTGCACTGATCGCCAAGAAATACGCTAGATAGATCAGAATCGCAGGCCCCATTTTGGCAAACCGTCCCTGACGCGGATTCACCGCAGACAAAGGAATAACGAGCATTGTTAAGAGTGGAATACACACAAATAACGAAATTCGCCATTGTAGCTCCGCTTGCGCCTCTGGATCTGGGTGACCTATCAAGTCAACCGTTGGGTATGCTTCCCAGTCTCGCCCTTTCTTTTTGACCTCACGTTGGCCGATAACACCTTCGTATTCATCGAATTTCGTGATCATATATTCAACGCGAGTAGGCACACCTTCATAACGCGTACCTTCTTTCATGGTGATGACCTGACGGCCGTCCGAAAGCTCTTTTACTTCACCAGAAGATGAGAACATCACACTCGGTAACACTGAATCTCGAGGGCGCATCTGCGCAACAAAAACGTTGCTCAAGGTATTGTCTTTAATGTCATCGATGAACACAACCGATGAACCGTCTGGTGTACCTTGGAACTGACCTTTTTTAAGTAGGTCAACGCTGTTTTCTGACGCTACCTGCTCATAAAGCTGCTCAACGCGGTCTTGAGACCACGGCGATAGCCACAACGCATTGAAAGCCGCCACCGCTGAAGTAATCAACGCTAGGTATAAGGCCGCTTGAACCAAGAATTTATTACCAATACCTGTCGCGTTCATTACGACAATTTCGCTCTCTGCATACAGACGACCAAATGTGATCAATATGCCGATATACAGACTTAAAGGCAGCATTAACAGACCCATTGCTGGCATGTTCAAACCAACAATAGAGAAAATCAATCCAGCAGGAATATCCCCATCAGAAGCATCAGCAAGAACACTTATGAATTTCTGGCTTACAAACACCAAAAAAAGCACGAAAAAAATCGCAAATTGGCTCTTGAGTGTTTCGCGGATCAAATATCTAACAATAATCACGCTGAAATTACCTATACAAAACTTGTTTTTTTGGTCGAATCACTATAGTTTCCCGTTGAACCATTTATTTTTTTAAAAATTATAAACTAGATGTTAGTCGCTTAATCAGCTCTGCATGTAAGCTTGGAGCTAAAATTCAACAAGTAAGCGATCATTATCTAACATTTAGAGCAATTTGTCTTCAGGATGTAGGAGTACGCATGGAGTTCAGTGTAAAAAGTGGCAGTCCAGAGAAACAACGTAGCGCATGTATCGTTGTTGGTGTGTTTGAACCACGTCGCCTTTCTCCAGTAGCCGAACAACTTGATAAAATCAGTGACGGTTACATCAGTTCACTACTTCGCCGTGGTGATCTAGAGGGTAAACCTGGTCAGATGCTGCTACTGCATCAAGTACCAGGTGTTTTGTCAGAGCGCGTTTTACTTGTCGGTTGCGGCAAAGAGCGTGAACTTGGCGAGCGCCAGTACAAGGAAATCATTCAAAAGACGATCAGCACACTTAACGAGACAGGCTCAATGGAAGCGGTATGTTTCCTAACTGAACTGCATGTTAAGGGTCGTGATACATACTGGAAAGTGCGCCAGGCTGTAGAAGCGACTAAAGATGGTCTATACACATTTAATCAATTCAAGAGCGTGAAACCTGAGACTCGCCGCCCACTGCGCAAGCTTGTTTTCAACGTACCAACGCGTCGTGAATTGAACTTGGGTGAAAAAGCAATCACTCATGGTCTTGCTATCGCATCAGGTGTCAAAGCCTCAAAAGACCTTGGCAACATGCCGCCAAACGTAGCTAATCCAGCTTACCTTGCTTCTCAAGCTCGTCGTCTAGCGGACGATTACGAAACCGTAACCACCAAAATCATTGGTGAGCAAGAGATGGAAAAACTGGGTATGACCTCTTACCTAGCAGTAGGCCGTGGTTCTAAAAACGAATCTATGATGTCTATCATCGAGTACAAAGGTAACCCTGACTCAGATGCAAAACCGATTGTGCTCGTAGGTAAAGGTCTAACCTTCGACTCAGGCGGTATCTCTCTAAAGCCGGGCGAAGGTATGGATGAGATGAAGTACGACATGTGTGGTGCGGCATCGGTATTCGGTACAATGAAAGCGCTAGCGAAGCTAAACCTACCAATCAACGTTATTGGTGTTCTAGCGGGCTGTGAAAACATGCCTGGCAGCAACGCTTACCGTCCAGGTGACATCCTAACGACCATGTCTGGTCAAACTGTAGAAGTTCTGAACACGGATGCTGAAGGCCGTCTTGTTCTTTGTGACGCACTGACTTACGTAGAGCGTTTCGAACCAGACTGCGTGGTTGACGTTGCAACGCTAACTGGTGCTTGTGTTATCGCACTAGGCCACCATATCAGCGGCGTAATCTCTAACCACAACCCTCTTTCTCATGAGCTAGTAAACGCTTCTGAGCAAGCGAGTGACCGTGCATGGCGTCTACCAATGGCAGACGAGTACCACGAACAGTTGAAGAGCCCGTTTGCGGATATGGCAAACATTGGTGGTCGCCCTGGTGGCACAATTACTGCGGGTTGCTTCTTATCTAAGTTCGCGAAGAAGTACAACTGGGCACACGTCGATATCGCAGGTACCGCGTGGAAATCAGGCGCAGCGAAAGGCTCAACGGGCCGTCCTGTCTCAATGCTTGTCCAATTCCTTTTGAACCGCAGCGGCCAAGAGACAGAAGAGTAATTTCTGAACAGAATCTAAAAGGGCCGCAAGGCCCTTTTTTATTATCCTAATTTTCTAAAATGAAAGTGGGACTTAAGATGGTCTTAGGAAGAGACCCAAGGCAAGTGAGAGAATGATGCAAACTGCAACCTTCTACATCATTAACGAAGAGAGCCCGCAAGCAACGGTGGCTGGCTTTGAAGAATACATCGTGTTTTTGGCTCAGCACTTTGCTCGCCAAGGCGCTAAAGTGTATTTAAACTGCCAAGACAAACCACACGCCGAGCAGCTCGCTGAAGCCTTTTGGCAAGTTGATGCAGACAAGTTCATGGCACATAACCTCGTAGGCGAGGGACCGAAATACGCCACCAATATTGAAATCGGCCATGAAGGTGTAAAACCTAATTGGAACCGTCAGCTGGTAATTAATTTGGCGGAAAATGAGACAACCTTTGCGAACAAGTTTGCTCAAGTGGTAGACTTCGTGCCCTGCGAAGAAAAAGCTAAACAACTCGCAAGAGAAAGATATAAAATTTACCGTCAAGCAGGTTACCAGCTGCAAACGATCGAAATTCAATATCCTTAACGGTCAATCCTTATAGTTAAGGCGATCTTGTTAAGATCCCTCACTTATAAAGATTGACTAAGATTCAACCATCAACGTATCCATTAAAAGAGCGCTATGGAAAAGACATACAACCCAACTTCAATCGAACAAGCTCTGTATCAGACTTGGGAAGAGAAAGGCTACTTTAAGCCACACGGTGACACTACTAAAGAATCATACAGCATCATGATCCCGCCACCGAACGTCACTGGTAGCCTACACATGGGCCACGCGTTCCAAGATACGATCATGGATACGCTTATCCGTTGTGAACGTATGAAGGGTAAAAACACCCTTTGGCAAGTAGGTACTGACCACGCTGGTATCGCAACTCAGATGGTTGTTGAGCGTAAGATCGCTGCAGAAGAAGGCAAAACAAAACACGATTACGGTCGTGAAGCTTTCATCGACAAAATCTGGGAATGGAAAGGCGAATCTGGCGGCACTATCACTAAGCAGCTTCGTCGTCTTGGCGCATCTGTAGACTGGGATCGTGAACGCTTTACGATGGACGATGGTCTATCTAACGCCGTTCAAGAAGTCTTCGTACGTCTATACGAAGACGATCTAATCTACCGCGGTAAGCGTCTAGTTAACTGGGATCCAAAGCTACACACAGCGATTTCAGATCTAGAAGTAGAGAACAAAGACACTAAAGGCCACATGTGGCACTTCCGCTACCCACTAGCAGATGGCGCTAAAACAGCGGATGGCAAAGACTACATCGTTGTTGCAACGACTCGTCCAGAGACCGTGCTAGGCGATACGGGTGTTGCAGTTAACCCAGAAGATCCACGTTACAAAGATCTTATCGGTAAAGAAATCATCCTTCCTATCGTTGATCGTCGCATCCCAATCGTGGGCGATGAGCACGCAGATATGGAAAAAGGTACTGGCTGTGTGAAAATCACACCTGCGCACGACTTCAACGACTACGAAGTAGGTAAGCGCCACCAGCTACCAATGATCAACATTCTGACTTTCGACGCGAACATCCGCGACTCAGCAGAAGTATTCAACACTAACGGCGAAGCAAGCGACGCTTACAGCACTGAGCTACCAGCTAAATACCACGGTATGGAGCGTTTTGCCGCTCGTAAAGCTATCGTTGCTGAATTCGACGAGCTAGGTCTACTTGAAGAAGTGAAAGATCACGATCTACAAGTTCCTTACGGCGACCGTGGTGGCGTTGTTATCGAACCAATGCTAACTGACCAATGGTACGTACGTACTGCGCCTCTAGCGAAAACCGCAGTTGAAGCAGTAGAAAACGGCGACATCCAATTCGTTCCTAAGCAATACGAAAACATGTACTTCTCTTGGATGCGTGACGTTCAAGACTGGTGTATCTCTCGTCAGCTATGGTGGGGTCACCGCATCCCAGCTTGGTACGACAACCAAGGTAATGTTTACGTAGGTCGCACTGAAGAAGAAGTTCGCAAGAACAACAACCTAGAGTCAGTCATTGAACTTCACCAAGACGAAGACGTACTGGATACGTGGTTCTCTTCTGCACTATGGACGTTCGGTACTCAAGGTTGGCCAGAGCAAACTGACGATCTGAAAGTATTCCACCCTTCAGACGTACTAGTAACTGGTTTCGACATCATCTTCTTCTGGGTTGCGCGCATGATCATGATGACCATGCACTTCGTGAAAGACGAAAACGGCAAACCACAAGTACCATTTAAGACGGTTTACGTTACTGGTCTAATCCGTGACGAAAACGGCGACAAGATGTCCAAGTCGAAAGGTAACGTACTTGACCCAATCGACATGATCGATGGTATCGACCTAGAGTCTCTCGTAGAGAAGCGTTGTGGCAACATGATGCAGCCTCAACTAGCGAAGAAGATCGAGAAGAACACTCGTAAGACGTTTGAAAACGGTATCGAAGCATACGGTACAGACGCACTGCGTTTCACTCTTGCAGCAATGGCATCAACAGGTCGCGATATCAACTGGGATATGAAGCGTCTTGAAGGTTACCGTAACTTCTGTAACAAACTATGGAACGCAAGCCGTTACGTAATGATGAACACAGAAGAGCAAGATTGTGGCTTCAACGGTGGTGAGATTGAATACTCACTAGCAGACAAATGGATCGAGTCTCAGTTTGAACTAGCAGCGAAAGCGTTCAACAACCATATCGACAACTTCCGTCTAGATATGGCTGCGAACACACTTTACGAATTCATCTGGAACCAATTCTGTGACTGGTACCTAGAGCTAACTAAACCCGTTCTATGGAAAGGTACTGAAGCGCAACAGCGTGGTACTCGCCGTACACTAATCACGGTACTTGAGAAGACGCTACGTCTAGCTCACCCTGTGATTCCTTACATCACTGAAACTATCTGGCAAAGCATCAAGCCACTAGTTGAAGGTGTAGAAGGTGAGACAATCATGCTTCAAGTACTGCCTCAATTCGACGAAGCAAACTTCAACCAAGAAGCGCTAGATGATATCGAATGGGTGAAGGCGTTCATTACCAGCATCCGTAACCTACGTGCTGAATACGACATCAACCCTGGTAAGCCGCTTGACGTTATGCTGAAAGCAGCAAATGCAGAAGATGCCTCTCGTCTAGAAGCAAGCAAGCAAGTACTGATGTCACTAGCGAAGCTAGAAGCAGTACGCGTGCTTGAAGCTGGCGAACAAACTCCAGCGTGTGCAACGGCACTGGTTGGCAAGTCTGAGCTGATGATCCCAATGGCGGGTTTGATCGACAAAGATGCAGAGCTTGCTCGTCTAGATGGCGAAATCAAGAAAACTCACGGCGAAATCAAGCGTATCGAAGGCAAACTAGGTAACGAAGGCTTCGTAGCGAAAGCACCTGAAGCAGTTGTTGCTAAAGAGCGTGAGAAGCTTGAAGGCTACAAAGAAACGCTAGCTAAGCTAGAAGAGCAGAAGACAACGATCGCTGCGCTTTAAGCCTCAGTGAAAGAGAAGAATTAACACTTCTCACTTTTGGTTCAAAAGGTTGGTCATCATGGCCAACCTTTTTTGTATACATTTCACCAAAACCATCATCAATAGCTTCCCCCTATCACAACAATACTCATTACCCATTATCATTAATGAGAATTATTATCGATAATGAACTCATCGAAACAAACACGATTGAGTAATTATCATGAAAAAGACACTAACTTTCGCAGCACTGCATTTTACTATCGCATTTAGTGTCGCTTACGTACTCACAGGCGACATTCTAATTGGTAGTTTAATTGCCATGATTGAGCCTTCAGTGAACACCGTAGCCTTCTACTTTCATGAAAAGGCATGGGCAAAAGTCCCAGCACTTAAAGCTCGTCAGTGGATGACCAAATTAAAAACCGCAAGCTTTGCGACCGTGCACTTCAGCGTCGCTTTTACCGTGGTTTACTTACTAACAGGTGATGCATTCGTCGGCGGCGTAATGGCGATGCTAGAGCCGAGTTTGAACACGGTGGCTTACTACTTCCACGAGAAAGTATGGATGCGTAAATCATCAGAAAAAGCTCCAGCACCGCAGTTTTGTTTACATCACCACGCTTAAACATGGAGGCTCACTACGTCTCCTAACGAGAAAAATGACATTTACCATTGACAAGGTTGCGCACCGCAATTAATTTAATTGCGGTGCGCAACCTTATTTTTAGAGGTAAGTGATAATGAACGCTCGTCAACTTCGACACTACTCCCGTCAAGCCGTCCGATTGCTTGGTATGCTTGATAAACAATGCAGCGATGTCGCTCTCACTCCAGTGCAAGCGCACGCATTGGGTGAAATCCAATTGCAGCCATTGACCATCAATCAGCTGGCACAGCAGCTTAATGTCGACAAGTCCAACGCGAGCCGAACCGTTACTGGTTTGATTAAATTAGGTTTGGTCGAGAGCATCGAAAACCCAAAAGACAAACGTAGTCAACTCGTAGCGATTACAGAGCAAGGCCAACAGGCGTTATCACAACTGGACCAACAGCAAAACCACTTCTTTGAACAACTGCTTACCCAACTCGATGACAGCGAGCAAGAGCAACTCAAACTTGGTCTAGAGACTTACCTAAAAGGGCTAACAAAAGTGTGTCAGTCTGAGGAATACGTTCTTCGACCTCTTACTAAAGCAGACAACCCGCAAGTCGCAGATGTGATTCGTAAAGTCTCTGCAGAATACGGCTTAACCGCAGACAAAGGTTATGGTGTGGCCGATCCAACGCTTGATGATATGTATTCGGTTTACAATCAATGCGGGGCCGCCTATTGGGTCATTGAACATCGCGGAGAGATCGTTGGTGGCGGTGGCTTTGCCCCTTTAGCGGGCGAGCCAAATGTGTGTGAACTACAAAAGATGTACTTCTTACCTCAAACACGAGGACACGGTTTAGCCAAACGCATCGTCGCATTGAGCTTACAATTGGCGAAACAATTTGGGTATCAGCAGTGCTATTTAGAGACAACTGAATGTCTGAGAGAAGCGGTAAGCTTGTATGAAAAGCTAGGCTTTGAGCATCTCGATGCCCCGCTTGGACAAACAGGGCATGATGCATGTGAAGTCGTAATGCTTAAGATGCTGTAATAGATAATATTATTAGACGTTAAAGCACAACATGGGTAACACAAAGCTCCTGGCTCAAGGCAACAGTGAAGTTTTGGTGCTGCCCATCCAACTCAACAGACAACTGGTAGAGATCACTTGGATCAGGATCAGTAAGATCGGCATACTTTGGCGCTTCGATCTGGAATAAAGCGCTCGCATGCTCCGCTCGGACATCAATAGGAATATGGTAAGTCATGCCATTGAACTTAACCGATGCCGATACTAAACCCGGCGCAAAAGTTTGGTAGTACAAATCCACCTTAAACTCACAACCACCACCGTGGTGCCAAATCTGTTCAGTAGCCACGCGGTCTAAACGCACATTGCGAATAAACTGCAGATACGGCTCTTGCCATACCCCTAAGCGCTCGTCACTCTTTTGGTATTCATGATCTGCAAGTGAACACAACTCCGGTTTATCCTCATCCAACAGAAGATCTTCTTCTTCCTCAAGGAATAGGATCTCAAAACGGTTGCGCCCCATCTGCATGAACGGGCGAATGTCTTTCTTGTAGACATTTTGAGAACCGTCACAGTCAAACAATGCTACTCCGTTCAAACGCACTTCTGCATGGTAATCCACACCACCCAACACCATTTCTACCGCTGGGAATGCCATCATGGATTCATCCACTTCAATGTCATGCATCAGGTGCCACTCTTGCTGACGAATTGCTTCTTCTGTCAGTTCAGCTGGCAATACCTGACTCAAAGGAGCAGGGAAAGTAATGTCATCCTGTGGGATAGAAAGGTCCGTCAGTGGAGAGACTTGCCATAAACCGGCGAGTGAGAGTTGCATATACACCTTGAGCTAGATCAATTTTCACGCATTATAGGGAGAAATCCCCTATAAACTCAATGTGAATTATTTATCGCCTCCACATTCGTCAGTTTTTCAAGGAATAAAAAAACCAGCGTTAAACGCTGGTTTTTCCAAAAGTAGTGAGCTTTGATTACTCGTCGTCTTCATCTTCTTCAGGGTAAAGCGCATCTTCGCCTTCGTAGTACGTACCCCAACCGTCATAGATGATGTCGTATTTTTCTGCCAAGTGAATCAATTTTTCAACTTGCGCATCAATCGCTTCTGCGTCTAGTGCGGACTCCATAGTCGCATCACAGCAAAGCAACTTGTTACCATCTTCATCTTCAGTTTCTTCTGCTTCAAGAACTTCAAAGCCCATCTTGAATGCTTCAACTACCGCTTTTTCTAGCGTGTCAAAATCTTCGGCAAACAGGTGGTGCTCAATTTCGTATAGCGAATCTGGATCGCTGCCATCTTCTAGCAATGCTGCAATGATATCGCGAGTCTCTTCCTTTTGAATCTCAATTAATTCTTCTACTGATAGATATTCATCTTCGTGAGACATGTTTTGGCTCCAGATTAGTTACTTGATGGAAACACAATACCCGATACTGAGTATGCTGATCCGGTGAAATATGGCATGGATTGCGATGAAAAGCCACAAACAAACATCATACCACTGCGATTCTTATCGGTTATTTGAATCTAAATATTAAACCGACCACACAAAGAAACAAAAAATTAACAAAGAATGGCATTTTTTAATATTCAGAACATCCTAATTGACACTTAATGTGGTTATTTTCTCTTTCTATGCGTGTTTATGATGCTTTCTTGAATACACTCACGTGTAAAACGAAGAAGCATAACGAATAAATTCACTTTAATAATGCATAATTTAGAATAAAAATGCACGTTTTATGCACTGTGCGTGTATTCTTTCTCAACGGGAAAATTAGAATAAAAACGCACGCACTCTAATTTTAGTAAAATAGCATTTATATCTAATAATAAATTTCATAAGAATAAAAATAAAAATAAAAAACTCACAAAACCAGAAACACCAGAATATAAACAAAGCTTGATAACTTGCATCTTTCTAGGAAGCTTGTCATAACTAATGGCTGGAAAATTTGTAAGGATACAAAATGAGCAAGCTGTACGTTGGATCAGAAGTTGGTCAACTTCGACGAGTTCTATTAAATCGCCCTGAACGCGCCCTAACCCACTTAACTCCGTCAAACTGTCATGAGTTGCTATTTGATGACGTTCTTGCTGTAGAAGCGGCAGGTGAAGAGCACGATGCATTCGCACGTACGCTGCGCGAGCAAGACGTTGAAGTGCTTCTCCTCCACGATTTACTGGTCGAAACCCTCGCCGTTCCAGAAGCAAAACAATGGCTGCTGAACACTCAGATTTCTGACTTTCGCTACGGGCCAACATTTGCGCGAGACCTACGCCAATACTTTTCAGAAATGGATGATGAACATCTTGCCTGCATCTTTTTAGGTGGCTTAGCTTACTCAGAGCTACCGATCTCCTCATCTTCTATGCTTCCAAAAATGAAGCGTCCTCTCGACTTTGTTATTGAGCCGCTACCTAACCACCTATTTACGCGTGATACCTCGTGTTGGGTTTATGGCGGCGTTTCTCTTAATCCGATGATGATGCCTGCACGTCAACGTGAAACAAACCACCTACGTGCGATTTATCGTTGGCACCCAATTTTTGCTGGCCAAGATTTTATCAAATACTTCGGTGACGATGATCTGCATTATGATAACGCGAATGTCGAAGGCGGTGATGTGTTGGTTATTGGTAAAGGTGCAGTTCTTATCGGTATGTCTGAGCGTACGACTGCGCAAGGTGTAGAGAACCTTGCAGCGAGCCTATTTAAAGCAGGCCAAGCGACCGAAGTGATTGCAATTGATCTGCCTAAACACCGCTCATGTATGCATTTAGACACCGTGATGACCCATATGGATGTAGATACTTTCTCTGTCTACCCTGAGATCATGCGCAAAGATCTCGACACATGGCGCTTAACACCAAAAGGCAACGGTGAAATGCATGTTGAAGCCTCACATAACTATCTGCACGCGATTGAGTCCGCTCTTGGCTTAGATCAGCTGAAAATCATCACCACTGGTGGCGACAGCTATGAAGCGGAACGCGAACAATGGAATGACGCCAATAACGTTCTAACTGTAAAACCGGGCGTAGTAATTGGTTACGAACGCAACGTATACACCAACGAAAAATACGATAAAGCTGGCATCAAAGTACTGACAGTACCTGGTAACGAGCTTGGTCGTGGTCGCGGTGGCGCTCGCTGTATGAGCTGTCCAATAGAACGAGACGATATATAACTTACTCGTCTCTTTACATTAGGTGAATCAAAACTAAGGTTGATGTGAATACATCAACCTTTTTTAGCTTTATTTAAAAATAATTATTCACAATAAAAGCATTTATATGTTTTAATGAATTCTATTAATCTAATCACATGTACTAAGGGACGAGCTATGGCTTTCAATTTACGTAACCGCAACTTTTTGAAGCTATTGGACTTCTCAACCAAAGAAATCCAGTTTTTGCTCGAACTGTCTGCAGAGCTGAAAAAAGCTAAATATGCAGGAACAGAGCAGAAGAAACTTCAAGGTAAAAACATCGCACTAATCTTTGAGAAATCTTCGACTCGTACCCGATGTGCGTTTGAAGTCGCTGCCTTTGACCAAGGTGCTCAAGTCTCTTACATCGGCCCTTCTGGCTCGCAGATCGGTCATAAGGAATCGATGAAAGACACCGCTCGCGTCCTTGGTCGTATGTACGACGGGATTGAATACCGAGGCTTTGGCCAATCCATTGTTGAAGAGCTTGGTACTTATGCTGGTGTTCCAGTTTGGAATGGTTTAACGGATGAGTTCCACCCGACCCAGATCCTTGCTGACTTCCTGACTATGCAAGAGCACGGCCGTGGTAAACAGCTACATGAAGTAACCTTCGCTTACCTAGGTGATGCGCGCAACAACATGGGTAACTCACTTATGGTGGGCGCAGCGAAAATGGGCATGGATATTCGCCTTGTCGCGCCAAAAGCGTTCTGGCCTGAAGAAGATCTCGTGGCAACTTGTCAAACTATCGCGCAACAAACAGGTGCAAAAATCACGTTAACAGAAAGCGTTGAGGAAGGTGTGAAAGGTTGTGACTTCCTATACACCGACGTTTGGGTATCTATGGGTGAGTCTGCCGAGGCATGGGATGAGCGTGTAGCGTTAATGACACCTTATCAAATCAATATGGACGTGATTAAACAAACGGGTAATCCACATGTGAAATTCATGCACTGCCTTCCAGCTTTCCACAATGATGAAACCACCGTCGGCAAAGAAGTCGCTGAAAAATACGGTATGAAAGGCCTTGAAGTAACAGAAGAGGTATTTGAATCGGAATACTCCATCGTATTCGACGAAGCTGAAAACCGTATGCATACCATCAAAGCCGTGATGGTTGCGACGCTAGGAAGCTAAACCAGCGCGCAAAAACAGCCGATAAAAACCATGATGTAATCGCTTGCGCTCACGAAAGTTAAGCGTATAATGCTCGGCAATTTGTCTGAGGATTAAGAAATGACCACGCTGATTGCTGACGTAAAAACGCGATTTGCTCTCGCTAAGCGACTACGCTTACGTGGTGTTATTTTCGTTAATTCTATTGAATTTTAAAACCTCCCCATTGGGGAGGTTTTTTTATGTCCAAAATTCCTTTCGGTTATTTGGATGTAGTCATCAATGTTATAGGGAAGAAGATCATGGCGAACTCGCTTTACCAGAAGCACATCATCTCTATTCCAGAGCTTTCACGCGAAGAACTGGAACTTATCGTAGAAACAGCAGGTAGCCTTAAAAAAGCACCTCGACCAGAACTGATTAAAAACAAAGTCGTTGCAAGTTGTTTCTTTGAACCATCAACACGTACACGTTTATCGTTTGAAACAGCGATTCAGCGCATTGGTGGTGACGTGATTGGCTTTGATAATGATGGTAATACCTCTCTGGCGAAAAAAGGCGAAACACTCGCAGATTCAGTACAAGTCATCTCTTCTTACGTCGATGCCTTTGTGATGCGTCATCCACAAGAAGGCGCCGCTCGCTTGGCCTCTGAATTTTCAAATGGCGTGCCAGTGATCAACGCGGGCGACGGTGCAAACCAACACCCAACTCAAACGCTACTCGACCTATACACCATCGCGGAAACACAAGGGCGTCTAGACAACCTGAACGTCGCATTCGTAGGTGATCTAAAATATGGCCGCACAGTGCACTCACTGACTCAAGCCTTAGCAAAGTTTAACAACATCCGCTTCTTCTTTGTTGCACCAGATGCGCTGGCAATGCCAGATTACATCTGCGAAGAACTAGATGAAGCTGGCATTCAATATAGCCTACACACAGACATGGAAAGTGTGATTCCTGAACTGGATATTCTGTACATGACACGCGTACAGAAAGAACGTTTTGACGAATCGGAATACGCACATATTAAGTCGGCTTACATCCTAACGGCGGCACTACTAGAAGGCGCGCGTGAGAACTTGAAAGTGCTGCACCCACTACCACGTGTGGATGAAATTACAACTGATGTTGATAAAACGCCTCATGCTTACTTCTTCCAGCAAGCTCAAAATGGCGTGTATGCTCGCCAAGCACTGCTGGCGCTTGTTCTAAACGAAACACTGTAATCGAGGGGAAAAATCATGGCTAAAGAAACTCAATTGCAGGTAGAAGCAATCAAAAATGGTACGGTCATCGACCACATCCCTGCGCAAATCGGCATCAAAGTATTAAGACTGTTCGATATGCACAATTCATCACAACGCGTAACGATTGGACTGAACTTGCCATCATCAGCACTCGGTCATAAAGATCTACTCAAAATCGAAAATGTGTTTATCAATGAAGAGCAAGCGAGCAAGCTAGCGTTGTATGCTCCTCACGCGACCGTGAATCAAATCGAGAATTATGAAGTGGTGAAAAAGCTCGCGTTAGAGCTTCCTGAGCGCATCAATGATGTATTTGAATGCCCGAATTCAAACTGTATTTCTCATAATGAACCAGTAGAAAGCAGCTTTAGCGTGTTCGAGAAGAAACAAGAAATCCGCCTAAAGTGTAAATACTGCGAGAAAGTGTTCTCACGCGAGATCGTAACCGAGCGATAAACACGCCGCACGACTAGGCTGTGATACGTTTAAAATACCCTGCAATGTCAGGGTATTTTGCTCTTTACCTACCGAGGGTTTAGAGGCAAACTGAGAATCTTTATTCCCTACAACTGATGGAAAAAATCAAATGACGAAAGTACTTCACACTGAGTCTGCACCAGCAGCAATCGGTCCTTACGTTCAAGGCGTAGATCTAGGTAACATGGTTCTTACTTCAGGCCAAATCCCAGTAAACCCAGCGACAGGTGAAGTGTCTGCTGATATCGCAGAACAAGCTCGTCAGTCTCTAGAAAACGTAAAGGCTGTAGTTGAATCTTCAGGTCTTAAAGTATCTGATATTGTAAAGCTAACGGTTTTTGTTAAAGACCTAAATGACTTTGGCACAGTGAACGAAGTTTACGGCAAGTTCTTTGATGAGCACGGCGTAGCAAACTACCCTGCACGCTCTTGTGTAGAAGTGGCTCGCCTACCAAAAGATGTTGGCATCGAGATTGAAGCAATTGCAGTTCGCAAATAATTGTACTTGCTGACAAACATAAAAAACGGGTAGCTCAGGCTACCCGTTTTTTATTGTCTTTTCGTGATGATATCGCAGTAAAACTTAAGCAGCATTACGCTGTTTGACTTCTTCATCTAACGATTCAAGCTTCTCTTTCATCTGTTCACGACAGATATTCGCTAACTCGCGAATGCCCTCTTTACCATAGCCTTCAGTGCTGATTGGAGGTAGCATTTCAACAATCACATGACCATTGTTCCAACGGTTCAGCTTAATTTTATTCGTCGAGCTACATACGATAGGAATGATTGGCACACCTGCACCAATTGCCGCATGAAAAGCACCTGTTTTGAATGGCAGCAAACCACGCCCACGAGAACGCGTGCCTTCAGGGAACATCCACACCGAAACATCACTTTCTTTCATGCTGCTCACGACCTGATCGATAGTACCTTTTGCTTTAGAGCGATTCGCTCGGTCAATCAGAATGTTACCCGTAAGCCAGTAAAGCTGACCAAACAGTGGCATCCAAGCCAAGCTCTTTTTACCTACTGTCACAACTTTCGGAGTCACAGCCGCAGAAACAGTAAACATGTCCCAGTTGTTCTGGTGGTTAGCAATGTAAACATGTTGGCCGCGTGAATACGCATCTTCAGGGATACGCAACTCTAACTTAATCCCAAACACACGAGACATCTTGGCAAACAAACGGCCAAAAGTGAAAACGTGCTTAGGGTTTCTAGGGCTTAATAGGCAGTAACCACAACCACCAATAAACATAACAATCGCAAAGATAGCGACAGCAAATACACGTAACAGTGCAATCATTCTTGTTCTCCAGGAACCGGCTTTTGCCAGATACAGCTATTAATATCTCTCTTTCCATAAAGGGAAAATATGGTCATGAGAGTGATATAAAAAAGCCGAAACTCAGGTTTCGGCTCTCTTGATATCCAAGTTACCTGCGGAGCAGTTTAACTTGCCTAGCTCACTCGCTCAATATTTGCGCCAAGTGCAGCCAGTTTATTTTCGATTTTGTCGTAACCACGGTCGATATGGTAAATACGATCAACGACGGTTTCGCCTTTAGCAATGCAACCTGCAATAACCAAACTAGCCGAAGCTCGTAGATCGGTTGCCATCACTTGCGCACCGCTGAGTGACTCAACATCACCACAGATAACCGTATTGCCTTCGATCTCAGCTTTAGCGCCCATACGCATGAGTTCTGGTACGTGCATAAAGCGGTTTTCAAAGATAGTCTCTGTGATCACGCCTCCACCTTTCGCCATCATGTTCAGTAGCGTAAATTGAGCTTGCATATCCGTCGGGAAACCAGGATGTGGCGCAGTACGTACACTTACCGCTTTTAGCTCGCGGTCGGTCATATCAACGGAGATCCAATCTTCACCCGTTTCGACAAGCGCGCCAGCTTCTTCCAACTTGGCGAGAACCGCTTCAAGCAAATGAGCATTAGTGTTGCGACATACCACTTTACCGCCAGATACTGCTGCTGCGACAAGGAATGTTCCCGTCTCAATACGGTCAGCAACCACGTTGTGTTTACAACCGCCTAGGCGCTCAACACCTTCAATCGTAATGGTATCTGTGCCAGCGCCAGAGATTTTTGCGCCAAGCTTATTTAGGAAATCAGCGGTATCGACGATTTCAGGCTCACGCGCAGCGTTATCTAGTGTTGTTGTGCCTTCCGCCAGCGTTGCGGCACACATGATGGTGATCGTCGCGCCTACGCTGACTTTATCCATCACGATGTGTGCGCCTTTTAGCCGACCATCCGCTTCTGCTTTCACATAACCATCTTCTAATGTAATGGTTGCGCCAAGCTGCTCTAAACCAGAAATATGCAGATCCACAGGACGAGCGCCAATAGCACAACCGCCTGGTAAAGAAACCTGACCTTGACCAAAGCGCGCCACCAAAGGACCTAAAGCCCAAATAGAAGCACGCATGGTTTTCACCAAATCATAAGGCGCGCAGTATTCTGTAATACTGCTTGGGTCAACATGAACAGAGCCATTGCGGCTTACTTTCGCGCCTAAACGCTTAAGCAATTCCATGGTTGTATCGATATCACGAAGGTGTGGTACGTTTGCCACTTCTACTGGCTCTTCCGCCAAGATAGACGCAAATAAAATCGGCAGTGCTGCGTTTTTTGCACCTGAAATGGTCACTTCACCAACTAGTGGTTTATCTGACCCAATAACTCGAAACTTTTCCATCAATAAACCTTAAAGCGACATCAATTTCTTATCACGAGCCCACTCTTCTGGTGTGAACGCTTTGATTGATAATGCGTGAATGTCGTTACGCTGGATGTATTCCATCAGAGGAGCATAAATTAGCTGCTGCTTCTTAACGCGGCTCATTCCATCGAAACAAGCATCAACAGCAACCACTTCATAGTGGCTACCTTCACCTTTCACATGCACTTCTTGAAGGTTTAGTGCTTCTTCTAATAACTGTTGTACTTTTGCGCTATCCACAATTTACCCCTGATAATTCTGTACGTGTTTGGCCACTAAAGATTCAACATTGCTCAGTTGAAACAAAGTGCGCAGTTGCGCCGGCACGAAACTGAGCATTATATGACAGTTTTGCTTTTTTGCATGCTCTAATAAGTGGATTAACATCACCATTCCTGCAGAGTCGACTCGCTCTATCTCTTTTAGCGAGCATTCCAGCTCCGATTCAGCAGGTTGCCATTGCTGTGCATACGCCCACAATGAAGGCACTGTATCTCTATCAAGTGCCCCTGTTAGCTTAAGAATGTTTTGATCCAATTGCCACTGAGCGGGAGTCTGGGCCATTATTTCTTCGCCTCGAAGCGGATCGGTTCTGCGGCCAATTTTTCTAGGTCTTTAGCAACAGATAGAATGCCTTCTTGACGAATTTTACTGTTCCATTCGGATTGTTTACTAGAAAGCAAACTAATGCCCTCTGCAATCATATCGAATGCTTCCCACTCACCAGACTGGTTGTCTTTACGCAGTTTAAACTCAAGTTTGATGTTTGGACGCGGAGTATCGATGATATCAACTTTAATGCTTGTAATACGCTTAGAGTCATCAATGCTAGGCTCAGGACCAAACTCAATTTTTTGGTCAGAGTATTGCGTCAACACTTGTGCATAAGACGCAATCAGGTAAGCACGAAATGCATCGATAAACTCAAGTACATCTTCACGCTTAGCACCTTTTAAGTTTGGACCAAGAAGTTTTAACCCTGCATAGCGGTAGTTGACGTAAGGCATTAGCTCTTCTTCAACGATCACTTTAAGTAAATTTGGATCTTGTTTGATTTTCGGCTGTTCGGCTTTCAATCTTTCGAACGTGACTTCAGCTACCTGCTTCATCATCTTATAAGGTTCAGTTTTATCCACCTCTGCTGCTGTTGCTCCAAATACGCTAAACACAGCACAAACTGAAAGTAGTAATCTCGCTAACATAGTTATTCCTTACTTGAGTCGTCTGAACCACCTACGCTGTATAGTACTTGACCAATTAAGTCTTCAAGCACAAGCGCCGATTTGGTGTCTTCGATGGTATCACCATCCACCAGCATGACTTCATCATCAAAAACGAAGCCAGGTACTAAACCAATGTATTGCTCACCAATCAGGCCAGATGTCAAAATTTGTACGCTCGACGTTTCTGGGAACTGATTGTATTTACTATTGATAGATAGTGTTACAACTGGCAATAAGTTGTCTGGGTTAAGCGAAATACTACTTACTCGACCAATCACAACGCCCCCCACTTTTACGGGCGAACGAACTTTTAAACTGCCAATATTATCGAACTCGGCTTTGAGGGTATAAGTATCACCAGAGCCAATGCTTTTTACGTCAGCAACTTGAAAAATCATCACAAGAATCGCGCAAATTCCCGCTAATACAAAGCTGCCAACCCATAATTCAGTTTTACGTGTTTGTTGCATGATTAATTCCCAAACATCAATGCGGTCAGTACAAAGTCTAATCCTAGTACTGCTAAAGAAGAATGCACAACAGTGCGCGTAGTTGCTCGGCTGATCCCTTCCGATGTTGGAATAGCATCATAACCGTTAAATAGAGCGACCCAAGTAACCGTAATTGCAAACGCAAAACATTTGATCATACTGTTACCAATGTCTTGTCCTAGCTCAACAGAGGACTGCATCGCTGACCAAAAACTGCCGTGATCAACGCCTTTCCAGTCAACACCAACAAGCTGAGCGCCCCAAATTCCCACAGCCATGAAAATCATAGCCAGTAAAGGCATTGAGATAACCCCAGCCCAAAACCGTGGTGCAATCACTCGTTTCAATGGGTCTACCGCCATCATTTCAAGGCTAGACAGTTGTTCCGTTGCTTTCATTAGACCTATCTCTGCGGTTAACGCAGAACCGGCACGACCAGCAAACAAAAGTGCAGTAACAACGGGTCCTAATTCACGGAGTAACGAAAGCGCTACCATTTGCCCCAAACTGCCTTCTGCGCCGTAATCCACCAACACAACATAGCCTTGTAGACTCAAAACCATTCCAATGAACAGACCAGATACGACGATGATCGCTAGCGACTGAACACCAACAGAATAAAGTTGCTTAACAAGCAGAGGAAAGCTTCTGATCGGTTGTGGCTTAGAAAATAGCGCCCCAATCAACATGAAAGTCGCACGACCAAATGCTCCGCAAATAGAAAGCGTGCGTCGACCCAGCGAGGCGACAAAGTGAATGAAGTTATCGACCATCAAATAAGTCCTTTTCGATACTTTGAGAAGGGAAACGAAACGGCACAGGACCGTCGGCATCACCTTGTAAGAACTGCTGGACACGAGGATCAGAGTTTTGAGTCAGCTCTTCTGGCGTACCATAGGCGATGATTTTTCCATCGGCCATCAGGTATACCCAGTCAGCAATACTCATGACTTCAGGTACGTCGTGAGAAACCACAATAGAGGTCAAACCTAACGCTTGGTTTAGATTGCTAATTAGCTCAACCAAAACGCCCATAGTAATTGGGTCTTGCCCCACAAACGGCTCATCGTACATGATCAAGTCAGGGTCAAGTGCGATTGCACGAGCCAAAGCAGCGCGTCTTGCCATACCACCTGAAAGCTCACTCGGCATTAATTGCGCCGCGCCGCGCAGACCGACAGCTTCGAGCTTGAGTAACACCATGGTGCGAATCAAATCTTCCGATAAATCGGTATGCTCTCTCAATGGAAAGGCGACATTATCAAAAACATTCAAATCAGTGAATAAAGCCCCTGACTGGAACAACATGCTCATTTTCTTTCGAGCATGGTAGAGTTTTTTACGCGAGAGAGAGGGAATATTGTCGCCATCAAACCAGATCTCTCCTTGCTCGGGATACAACTGACCACCAATCAAACGCAGCAGTGTTGTTTTACCAATTCCCGATGGTCCCATAATGGCCGTCACTTTGCCTTCAGGAACATGCAGATCAATATCATCAAAGATCATGCGTTCTCCCCGTGAAAAAGTGAGGTTGTTCACGGTGACTAAATCGTTGTTCGACATATCATCTCTTCTACTGTAGGAGCGTTGCAACTCACGGAATCATCAAGCAGATACTCATCGGAGTTGAATTCTACGTTTAATAAAGTAACGTCGGTACATTTATTAGGCTGCAATCATAAGCACATTGGCGTTGAATTTAAAGCACTGTTCAATTAAATAAAGTCGACTATATCCCTGCAATTTCTCATGGTTTATGACCTAATTAGCACGAAGTGTTTAAATCCTAGACCAGAATTGCTCATTTAAATGAGTGAGATTTACATACATTTTCGTTACTAACCTTTAATTTATTCTTCGTTTATCTTCCATTTTAGGCCGCAAAAGGTCAAAATTAGCGGTTATTCATTTTACTTATTTAATACTTAGGAATTCTCATGCTCGAAGCCGTTGCGTTGCTTATAGTCGGTCTTGTTTTGCTTGTTTGGAGTGCAGATAAACTTGTTTTTGGCTCTGCAGCGATAGCCCGCAACGTCGGTATTTCCCCGCTTGTCATCGGCATGACAATCCTTGCGATGGGCTCATCTGCCCCTGAGATGATGGTATCTGCAACCGCTGCTTGGGATGGTAAAACAGATACAGCGGTGGGTAACGTATTAGGCTCAAACATAGCGAACATTGCGTTAATCCTAGGTATTACAGCGCTGATCAAGCCTTTGTCGATTAGCTCCGCCGTCATCCGCCGAGAACTTCCACTCATGATAGCCGTAACCGTACTCGCTGGTATTCTGCTTTGGAATAGCCATCTCGGTTTTTATGAGGGTGTCTTATTGTTTGTACTCTTTGGGGCATTTTTATTTGCTATGTTGCAAATCAGCCGCAAAGAGCAAAAATCAGGTGATGTTTTTCTTGATGACCAAGAGTCAGAGATCCCAGAAGGCGTCAGTAACCCTAAAGCAATCATGTGGGTGGTTATTGGCTTGATACTGCTTCCTTTGGCAGCCAGCATGCTGGTTGATAACGCGGTAATCATTGCTAAACACTTTGGTATGAGCGACCTTGTTATCGGCCTAACTATTATCGCCATTGGCACTAGCCTGCCTGAACTGGCCGCATCACTTGCGGGAGTTTTAAAGGGTGAAGACGACATGGCTGTCGGTAACATTATCGGTTCGAATGTGTTTAACATTCTGGCGGTCATGGGGATTCCTGGCATCATTAATCCATCGGTGCTCAGTGAGTACGCGATGGGACGTGACTTCTGGGTCATGTTAGGCGTTTCATTGTTACTTGTCGCGATGTGTTTGGGTAAATCACGTAGTATTAACCGTATTGAAGGTGCCATCTTGTTTGTGTGCTTCTTAGGTTACCAAGTGTACTTATTCGCAAACATGACCGCTTAATTACCACGATCAATAAGTAGAGATCTGATATGTCCAATCAATTTGATTTTCGCGCTGCTGCTAAACAAGTTCTTGATATCGAAGTTGCTGCTCTGCAAGAGCTAGATACCTACTTTGATGATCAATTTGAAAAAGCGTGTGAACTTATCCTTTCCAACAACGGCAAAGTTGTCGTTATGGGTATTGGCAAGTCAGGCCATATTGGTAACAAGATTGCCGCCACTCTGGCAAGCACAGGGACTTCGGCGTTTTTCGTTCATCCAGGCGAAGCCGCACATGGCGACTTGGGTATGATCAGCCCTGGTGACATTGTGCTGGCAATTTCTAACTCTGGTGAATCAAACGAAATTCTGTCTCTATTTCCAGTATTAAAGCGCCTGAATATTAAGATCATCAGCATGACAGGTAAGCCAGAATCAAATATGGCCAAGCTGTCTGACTTACACCTGCAAATTACGGTACCTCAAGAAGCTTGTCCGTTAGGCCTGGCGCCAACTAGCAGTACGACTGCCACATTAGTGATGGGAGATGCATTAGCCGTAGCTCTGCTTCAAGCTCGTGGTTTTTCTGCCGAAGATTTTGCCCTGTCTCACCCAGGTGGTGCACTGGGGAGAAAACTGCTACTTAAGTTGTCTGATATTATGCACTTTGGAGAAGCGTTACCTAAAGTTTCTCCTGACGCATTAATTCGCGATGCCTTGCTTGAAATTTCAGAAAAGGGGTTAGGCATGACAGCCATCGTCGATGAGCACGATGCTATGCTTGGTATATTCACCGATGGTGATTTACGTCGTACCTTAGACAAGCGTATCGATATTCATACGACGGCAATTGGCGAGGTCATGACGACAAACCCAACCACAGCACACCCTGATATGCTGGCGGTTGAAGGTTTGAACTTGATGCAGAATAAAAACATTAACGCTCTGATTTTATGTAAAGACGAAAAAATTGTGGGTGCACTGAACATGCACGATTTACTAAAAGCTGGCGTGATGTAATATCAGCACAAACATTTAAATCATTTATTAGACGAATAAAGGCAATGGTCAGGGAAGTACTGAGCTAAACGATAGGCCTTCATTATATGAGTTTTACTCGCCTTATTTATTTGCTCTTGATCTTCGTTGTAGCGTGGTGCGGTTATTACCTACTAACCCCTAAAGGCAACGACGCAATTCAAGTAGCACCAGATTCTGAACTGCCCATGTTCAGTGGTTCTGGATTAGAAAACATCACCTACGGTGAAGATGGTGTCCGCAGTTACATCATTCGCTCCACTAACTTAGACCATTATGCTAAGAGTGGAGATACTATTTTTAATAACCCGACTTTGATGGTTTACCGTGAAGGTAGCGTCATTGAATGGAAGGTGACTGCCACAAGAGCAGTGTTAGATGAAGACCAAGTTTTGACTTTATATGACAAAGTCTTAATGCAAAATCTTCTGCCTGGTGCGAGTTTTGATACCATGGCAACAGACAAATTGGTCATTAATCTAACCAATCGTGATTTTAAAGCTGACCAACAAGTGATGTTGGTTGGACCACAATTTGAAACTACTGGAGGCGCAATGCAAGGCAACTTAAAACAGCATACTGCGACTCTGACAGATGAAGTTCAAGGTCGATATGAAACCGTTACACCTTAGCCTACTGGCACTGGTATTGGCGGCGCCTCAAGCGCTGGCACTCAAGTCGGATACTCAACAGCCGGTTTACATAAACTCTGACACCCAACAGGTGGATATGAAGAGTAACCAGGTTGTTTTTGAAGGCGATGTATCTCTTAAGCAAGGGAGCATCAATATCGATGCTGATAGAATCGTGGTAACTCGCGATCCTAAAACCGAAGCAATTAAACAGATTCAAGCATTTGGTAAACCTGCGAAGTTTTCTCAGCTGATGGACGATGGTAAAACACTTAGTGGTCAAGCTACGGAGTTGGATTACCGTATTTCTACAGACGAACTGACCATGAAAGGTCAAGCGCAGCTGGCACAAGACAACAACACCATCAAAGGTTCTTCGATTCGTTACCAAATTGGTAAACAAAAGCTAGTCGCAGATAGCTCTAAGGAAGAGCGCGTTACGACCATTTTGCAACCCAATCAGATAGAGAACTAATATGGCAGTACTGAGTGCGAAAAACTTGGCGAAAAGCTACAAAAAACGCAAAGTCGTCACTGATGTTAGCTTAGAAGTTGAATCTGGTCAGATTGTTGGGCTACTCGGTCCAAACGGTGCGGGTAAAACCACCTCGTTTTACATGATTGTCGGCTTAGTACCTCGCGATGAAGGCACCATTACCATTGACGACAATGACATCAGTATTTTGCCGATGCATAGCCGTTCACGACTTGGCATTGGCTATCTTCCGCAAGAAGCGTCGATTTTCCGTAAGCTTTCAGTAGAAGATAACATCATGGCCGTACTTGAAACTCGTCAAGAAATGACGAGGGAAGAGCGCCAAGATAAACTGGAAGATTTGTTGGAAGAATTCCACATCCAGCACATCAGAACCAGTGCTGGTATGGCACTATCAGGGGGTGAGCGACGCAGGGTGGAAATCGCTCGAGCTTTAGCGGCCAACCCTCAGTTCATTTTATTGGATGAACCTTTCGCTGGTGTTGACCCAATTTCGGTTAATGACATCAAGAAAATCATTGAGCATCTGCGCGATCGTGGTCTCGGAGTGTTAATCACTGACCATAATGTACGTGAAACACTGGACGTATGTGAAAAAGCCTATATCGTGAGCCAAGGGCACCTAATTGCATCGGGAACTCCGGCAGAAGTTCTCAATAATGAACAGGTGAAACAAGTTTATCTCGGCGAACAATTCCGTCTATGATTATATTAGGAACGGTAAGATTCTGAGCATTACAAGGTAAGTAACACTGAATGAAACCTTCATTACAACTCAAGCTAGGTCAGCAGTTAGCCATGACGCCACAGTTGCAGCAAGCGATTCGCTTATTGCAATTGTCGACACTCGATCTTCAACAAGAAATCCAAGAAGCGTTGGACTCAAACCCATTATTGGAAGTTGAAGAAGGCCAAGACGAGCCTCTAGCAAACGGTGAAGATAAGTCAGCGGTCGAGGCTGCTGATAGCAACAGTGCTAGCGAACCAACAGAAATTGACGTTCCAGATAGCTCCGATGTGATAGAGAAATCAGAAATTAGCTCTGAACTTGAAATCGACACGACTTGGGATGACGTCTACAGCGCGAATACTGGTAGCACTGGCTTAGCTCTTGATGATGATATGCCCGTCTACCAAGGCGAAACCACTGAATCATTACATGATTACCTCATGTGGCAGCTTGACCTAACACCATTCAGTGAAACCGACCGCACGATTGCATTAGCGATTATTGACGCTGTTGACGACTACGGCTATTTAACTTTGTCGCCTGAAGAGATTCATGAGAGCTTCGATAATGAAGAGATAGAGTTAGACGAAGTAGAAGCCGTTCGTAAACGCATTCAACAATTCGATCCTCTTGGCGTTGCATCACGTAACTTACAAGAATGTTTGTTACTGCAATTGACGACCTTCCCGGAAGACACACCGTGGCTTGCTGAAGCCAAAATGATACTTGCGGATCACATTGATCACCTAGGCAACCGAGACTACAAGCTCGTCATCAAAGAGACTAAGCTGAAAGAAGCCGATCTTCGTGAAGTCTTAAAGCTTATCCAACAGTTAGATCCTCGTCCAGGTAGTCGCATCACTCCTGATGATACCGAGTACGTAATTCCAGACGTATCCGTTTTTAAAGACAATGGCAAATGGACCGTTTCTATAAACCCGGATAGCGTGCCAAAATTAAAAGTAAATCAACAATATGCTCAATTAGGCAAAGGTAATAGCGCGGATAGCCAGTACATCCGCAGCAATTTGCAAGAGGCAAAATGGTTAATTAAGAGCTTAGAGAGTAGAAACGAGACGCTACTCAAAGTTGCAAGATGTATTGTTGAACATCAACAAGATTTCTTCGAGTATGGTGAGGAAGCCATGAAGCCAATGGTACTCAATGATGTCGCTTTGGCTGTGGACATGCATGAATCCACGATTTCTCGTGTAACAACGCAAAAATTTATGCATACACCACGTGGTATTTTTGAATTGAAGTACTTCTTCTCTAGCCATGTTAGTACTGACAATGGCGGAGAATGTTCGTCAACAGCAATTCGTGCACTCATTAAAAAACTGGTCGCAGCAGAGAATACTGCCAAACCACTGAGTGATAGCAAGATTGCTGCTCTTCTGGCTGACCAAGGGATTCAGGTCGCAAGACGTACGATAGCCAAATATCGCGAATCCTTGGGAATTGCCCCTTCAAGTCAGCGTAAACGCCTATTATAAGGCACTAACTGAAAAGGAAAGTCTATGCAAATCAATATTCAAGGCCATCACGTTGATCTTACCGATTCAATGCAAGACTATGTAAATTCTAAGTTTCAGAAGCTCGAAAGGTTCTTCGACCATATCAATCAAGTGCATGTTGTACTAAAAGTTGAAAAAATTACTCAAATCGCGGAAGCTACGCTTCACATAAATCAAGGCGAAATCCACGCATCAGCCGATGACGAAAATATGTATGCCGCGATCGATTCGCTGGTAGATAAATTGGTTCGCCAACTTAATAAGCACAAAGAAAAACTAAACAGTCATTAATCATGCAACTGAGCGAAATACTGTCATTGGACTGCACCAAAAGTGCGGTCCACTGCACGAGTAAAAAACGCGCCCTTGAAATGATCAGCCGTATCGTGGCTGATCAAACGGGCCAAGATTCTACCGAGCTGTTCGAATGCATGCTCAATAGAGAAAAAATGGGCAGTACCGGTATCGGAAACGGTATTGCGATCCCTCACGCGAGAATGCAATCAAGCGACAAGGCCATTGCTGTCTTACTGCAATGTGATGAAGCAATCGAATTTGATGCGATTGACAATCGACCTGTCGATCTTCTTTTTGCGCTCCTTGTACCAGAAGAACAGTGCAAAGAGCACCTCAAGACTCTATCCTCTATGGCAGAACGTCTGAGCGATAAGCAAGTATTAAAACTACTGCGTAATGCTCAGAGTGATGAAGAACTTTACGACATCATGATTCACCAATAAGCAGGACTAACTCCATGCGACTAATCGTTGTTAGCGGGCACTCAGGTGCCGGTAAAAGTATTGCGCTTCGTGTACTGGAAGACTTAGGTTACTACTGTGTTGATAACCTGCCAGTTAACTTGCTGGACGCATTTGTTCATTCTGTTGCTGACAGCAAACAGAATGTTGCAGTCAGTATTGATATTCGTAATATTCCTAAAAAGCTAAAAGAACTGACGAGTACACTAGAACAGTTAAAAACTGAGCTTGATGTGACCGTGCTTTTCTTGGACGCTAATAAAGAAACGCTACTCAAACGCTACAGCGAAACACGCCGAATTCACCCGTTATCTTTAGGTGGCACCTCCCTCTCGCTCGATCAAGCCATCGAGCGTGAGAAGCAAATTTTGACGCCACTCAAAGCGCATGCAGATCTGGTCCTAAATAGTAGTGGGCAGTCTTTGCATGAATTGAGTGAAACCGTGCGTATGCGCGTTGAAGGCAGAGATCGCAAAGGGCTCGTTATGGTATTTGAGTCTTTTGGTTTTAAATACGGCCTGCCTTCCGATGCCGATTACGTATTCGACGTTCGCTTCTTACCTAACCCACATTGGGAACCAGCACTACGCCCGCTTACAGGTCTGGATGCTCCTATCGCCGCATTTTTAGAGCAACACCAATCGGTGTTAAGTTTGAAATATCAAATTGAAAGCTTTATAGAGAATTGGTTACCTCTGCTTGAGAAAAACAACCGCAGCTACCTGACCGTTGCAATCGGTTGTACTGGTGGTAAGCACCGCTCGGTGTACTTAACTCAGCAAATCGGTGAATACTTCTCCAACAAAGGACACCAAGTACAAATTCGCCATACCTCACTAGAGAAAAACGCTAAGGAGTAGCCGTGGAGTTAAGTCGTAAAGTATTGATTCAAAACCGCCTTGGCTTACATGCTCGTGCAGCAGTCAAACTGGTCGAACTGGCACAGAGCTTTGAAGCGGTCATCACCATCGACAATGAAGAAGACAAAACCGCCACAGCAGACAGCGTAATGGGCCTGTTAATGCTAGAGTCCGCTCAAGGACAATACGTCACGATCCACGCAACGGGTGGGCAAGCGGAAGAAGCACTGGATGCCGTTTGCCACTTGATCGAAGATAAATTTGATGAAGGCGAGTAGTTTACTCGCTTTTTTCTTACCTCCCATTATCTTTCTCTTCCCTGACCTAATAAATAAATTTGCTTAGTATCATAAGTTGTTATTAAAAGGCGCCTAGAATTAAGTTATTATTCAACGCATTGTAAATATCAGGAATTGGGAGGAATGAATGGCAGAGCAAATTGAATTCGACCAAGCTCACCAAGCCCTCCAAGAAGTCACAGAAGCGCTAGAAAATGGTCGCTTCGTCCATGTTCGTCGTCAATTACAGGACATGGAACCTGAGGATATCGCTCACCTTTTAGAAGCCTCCCCACGGAAGAGCCGTGAAGTTCTTTGGCAACTCACCGACCCTGAAGATTATGGTGAAATCCTTGACGAGCTGAACGAAGATGTCAAAGACAGCCTCGTATCCAAAATGGCACCAGAAGCGCTTGCAGAAGCGACAGAAGGCATGGATACCGATGACGTGGCTTACGTACTGCGTAGCTTGCCTGACAACCTGTCACGCGAAGTCCTGTCGCAAATGGACTCCTCTGACCGTCTACGGGTCGAAACCGCCCTATCCTACCCAGAAGACACTGCGGGTGGACTGATGAACACCGACGTCATCACAATTCGTGGTGACGTCGATGTGGACGTAGTTTTGCGTTATCTACGTATGAAAGGCGAGCTTCCAGAAGCTACGGATGCCCTGTATGTGATCGATGAAGAGAGTAAGCTCATCGGTGAACTGCCGATCACGACGCTTATTACCACTCAGCCAGACGTAAAAATCATTGATGTAATGGAAGACGCGGACGAGGCCATCACCGTCGATACTAGCGACTCAGATGTTGCGAGTCTGTTCGAACGCCGTAATTGGGTATCTGCACCTGTTGTTGATGAAAACTTGCATTTGGTCGGTCGTATCACCATCGATGACGTGGTTGACGTTATTCGTGAAGACGCGGAACACTCGATGATGAGTATGGCGGGTATGGACGATGACGAAGATACTTTCGCGCCTGTTGTAAAATCAGCTCGCAAACGCAGTATCTGGCTTGGCGCTAACGTATTAGCCGCCCTTGCTGCTGCTTCCGTTTCTAATATGTTTGAGGCCACATTAGATCAAATGGCGGCCATTGCAGTATTGATGACGATTGTTCCGTCCATGGGTGGTGTCGCTGGTAACCAAACCGTCGCACTAGTGATTCGTGGTCTTGCTCTTGGTCATATCGGTGACTCAAACAAACGCGAACTGTTAATGAAAGAAGCTTCGATCGGCTTACTCAACGGTATCATGTGGGCGCTGATTATTGGTGGTATTGTTGTTGCTTGGAAAGGTAACTGGATGCTCGGAGGAATCATTTCCGCCGCCATGCTGACCAACTTATTGGTCGCAGGTATTGCAGGAGTAACGATTCCAATCCTATTGAAAAAAATGAACATCGATCCTGCTTTAGCTGGTGGTATGGCATTAACAACGGTGACGGATGTGATTGGTTTATCTGTCTTCTTAGGGCTTGCCACAATACTGATTACCTAACAGAAAAAGCCTGATGAACACATCAGGCTTTTTTGATTCTGAATTGCTAGAAAAGCTTATTCACCCGCCACTTTCATGGTATCCAGTAGGATAGAGCCCGTTTGGATTTGTGAGCGCGTTTCAATATCACTACCAACCGCCACAATCTTGGTGAACATGTCTTTTAGATTACCTGCGATGGTAATTTCTGATACTGGGTATTGGATTTCGCCATTCTCAACCCAGAAGCCTGCGGCACCGCGAGAGTAATCCCCCGTTACCACGTTCACACCTTGTCCCATGACTTCTGTCACTAGAAGACCAGTACCGAGCTCTTTAAGCATTTGTTCGAAGTTTTGGCCTGTCGACTTCACGTACCAGTTATGAATCCCACCAGCGTGACCTGTCGGCGTCATCTTCATTTTACGTGCGGCATAACTGGTTAACAGATAAGTTGCTAGTACACCGTCGGTAATGATTTCACGGTCTTGAGTGTACACACCTTCACTATCGAATGGACTTGATGCCAAACCACGCAATACATGCGGACGTTCTGAGATATTGAACCATTCAGGAAGCACTTGTTTGCCTAGATGGTCAAGTAAGAAAGAAGATTTTCGGTACAGGTTACCACCGCTGATCGCCATAACGAGATGGCCAATCAAGCCTGTCGCAACATCAGCCGCAAACATGATTGGGTATTGACCTGTTTTTAGACGCTGCGCATCTAGGCGGTTAACCGTATTCTCTGCCGCCTTACGACCCACCGTTTCTGGGGTCCATAAGTCATCACGATGACGTGCCACGGTGTAGCTGTAATCACGTTCCATCTCGCCGTTTTGACCAACGCCAATTACACAACAGCTAGTACTATGTCGGCTAGACGCATAACTAGCTAATAAGCCATGGCTATTGCCATACACTTTCACGCCGTAATGACTATCATAACTCGCGCCATCACTTTGTTTGATTGCACTATTATAATTTAGCGCCTCTTTTTCTGCTGCAATCGCCACATTGGCAGCATAGTCTGGATCGGGTGCGTCAGGGTGGAAAAGATCAAGCTCAGGGATCTCTTGCACCATGTATTCTTTCGGTGCAGGGCCTGCAAATGGGTCTTCAGATGTGTAATGTGCAATATCTAGCGCCGCTATAACGGTTTGCTCGATTGCAGCTTCACTTAAATCAGACGTGGAAGCACTGCCTTTGCGTTGACCTCGGTAAACGGTAATGCCCAGCGCACCATCGCTGTTGAACTCGACATTTTCTACTTCACCCATACGAGTTGAAACACTTAAACCAGTGCTTTTAGTAATTGCGACTTCGGCGGCGTCAGATTTTGCCGATGCAAGCTTTAAGGCTCTTGCGACGGCTTGCTCTAGCTCGGTACGTTGCTCAGCAACCTGCTGTTTAATATCCATTGTCTTTCACATCTTGTCTTTGATGAACAATAGGATAACAAGAATTTCGCTTTCTCCCCATGATTCTTGTTAAAATAGTCATAATATTAATCAAAACACAGGCAACTGAAATGGCACGTAAGAATCAAAAAGCGCCATGGGAACCAGAAGAAGAGATCATCTGGGTAAGTAAATCCGAGATGAAGCGAGACATGGAAGAACTGCAAAAGCTAGGTGAGGAGCTTGTCGGCCTCAAACCTTCAGTTCTAGAAAAGTTTCCATTGAGCGAAGATTTGCGAGAAGCAATTGCTGACGCGCAACGCTTTAAAAATGAAGCGCGTCGTCGCCAATTGCAACGTATCGGTAAATTGATGCGTTACGAAGATCCAGAGCCAATCCAAGCCGCACTGGATAAAATTCGTAATAAGCACTCTCAATTAACGGCTGTATTCCACAAACTTGAAGCGTTGCGTGATCGCGTAGTGGAAGAAGGTGACAAAGCCATTGATGACGTAATGGAAATGTACCCAGAAGCGGATCGTCAGCGTCTACGCCAACTTGCTCGCCAAGCAGCGAAAGAGAAAAAAGCTGGGAAACCAGCAAAAGCGTACCGCGAAATCTTTCAGATCCTTAAAGGTCTAAACGAAGAAGAGTTTTAATTCGACGGCTCAAGCAATGAGCATTCGATTTAAACGCAAAAAGCAGACGTCAATGTCTGCTTTTTTTATCTTTGATTTTACAGTCAGCGTTACACTAAGCGATTAACGCGGTCTCCGCGCTCGAAAGCGTTAATGTTCTCAATCAGGATTTCCGCTAAACGTTGGATAGATGAGTCGCTGCCCCATGCAACATGCGGTGTCAGTAACAAATTAGGTAAACTCATATTGGCAATCAGCGGATTGCTCTCATCTGCCGGTTCTTGTGTAAAAACATCAAAACCAGCCGCTGCAATTTCTTGCTGTTTTAAGGCATCCACCAGCGCGCTCTCATCCACCAAACCTCCACGCCCTGTATTAATCAAAATGGCGTTGGACTTCATTTGTTGCAACTCTGCTTGACCAATTAAATTCTGAGTATGATCGTTGAGCGAGCAATGCAAGGTCAGCGCATCGGAGCGTTTTAATACTTCCTCAAACGACACATAACCTGGTCTACATTCTGCCGCCCCTTTACGCTCAGAAAACAAGACGGTCATTCCTAACGCTTGAGCCAGATTCGCCGTCGCTTGCCCTAGTGACCCACTACCAACAACACCTAACGTGCTACCACCAATATCCCCGATTGGGTGAGTAAAAAAACAAAACTGCTGGTTACGCTGCCACTCACCTGCGGCAATATCTTGGTGGTACCCAAATAAATTCCGTCTTAAAGCGAATAACATTGCCATCACGTGCTCGGGCACCGAACGCGTCGCGTAACCACGTACATTAGCAACCGCAATATCATGATTAGCACAGTAGTTCACATCGACGTTGTTAAAACCAGTTGCGGCAACCGCGATCATCCGTAATTTTGGTAGTTGCTCTAATACATGTTGGTCAAGCAGGACTTTATTGCTAATCACGATATCGGCATCGGCTAACCTTTCTATTACCTGCCCAGGCGCAGTTAGGTCGTACTCACGCCAGTGGTGCGGAAAGCTAGGTCGTGGGATCTCAATATGTTCTGGGATGGTCGCTCGATCTAAAAATACGATGCTTGGCAAAGACATAACAACTCCTTGTTCACGGCTGAAAGACAGGATACATCAACCACAGTAACGAAATAGCCAAAAATAGCGAACTAGAAAGAACCGCTGTTAGTGCAATTGGCATTAAGGGTGTGGCAACGTTTTATAATCAGGCAATGTACGCTCTGGCGAAAAATAGTTAAAGATCATCGCCTCGGCTTCAGAATAAAAGTCACAGGGTACAAAAATACTGCTCAGCTGATCCGTAGCTGGATGATAAAAACTTAGCTCCGCAGCGTGCAACTCTAAACGTTCTGAAAACTGATACGCCTCTTCGCTTGCATAAAACTCATCACCCACAATCGCATGACCAATCGCCATCAAATGCACGCGTAACTGATGCGATCGACCAGTAATGGGGAGTAACCGCACAACGGTCGTATGGGTGCCATCAGGGTGCACTTCACGCTTCACTACTTGGAATAAAGTTTGAGATGGTTTGCCGTCGTCAAAACATACTTTTTGTCGTGGACGATTTGGCCAATCACAATTTAATGGAAGATCAATATTCCCTTCTTGCGACTCAACATGCCCCCAAACACGTGCGTAATACACCTTGTGAGTGAGGCGATATTGGAACTGCTTTTTTAATGCTCGCTCCGCGGGTTTGTTTTTCGCCAGCAACATCAACCCTGATGTCGACATATCCAAGCGATGCACAACTTGAATTTCTGGATGCAACTCTTTGAGGCGGCTCCACATGCTGTCGTAATGCTCTGCAAGGCGACCAGGGACAGACAGCAGCCCTGATGGCTTATTCACTGCCAGAATGTCGTCATCCTCAAAAACGATATCAACCCAAGGGTCGGTGGGAGGGGTATATTCAAGCATTGCCATGGGAGATCTCTACAAAATAAAAACGCCGCGATTATATACCCAAATAGCACCCAGATGCAGGATTCTGAAGAAAAGTTCAACCCAATAAAACAAAGTCAATCCTTTAGCATAAAAACTAAAAATAGCACGTTGTAAATTTAGTTTGACAACAAGACGCATAACTGAATAGAGTGCTAGATGCACACAGCATGATATTCGCAAAGAATACTTAAAATAAATACATCAAAACACAGCATTTAAAAGACATTACCGTTGCGCAGTATAGGGCGATCGCTCAGCTTGTCATGTACTGCGGTATGTATCTCTTTAGAAAGATACATAAGATAAAAAGGACAATAAGCAATGGACTCCGCCGTTATAGATAAACCCCAATCCAAACTTTCCTTATTTTTTCGTTCGCTAGGCCCCGGCATATTAATGGCATCTGCTGCGGTCGGTGGCTCTCACCTCGTGGCATCAACCAAGGCTGGTGCGATTTATGGTTGGCAATTGGCTGCACTGATTCTGCTCGTAAACCTGTTTAAATACCCTTTTTTCCGAGCGGGCGTACAGTACACCATGGGGACAGGGCTGACCTTGGTTGAGGGCTACGCGAAATTAGGTCGGCCTTATCTATGGCTATTTCTATTTCTGAGCGTGGTATCGGCCGTCATCAATACCGCCGCTTTGTTGATGTTTAGCGCTAGCTTGCTGGGCTACTTCATTCCGTTTTCACTATCAATGGCATCACTCAGCATCATTGTGATTGTCACCTGCCTGATCATATTATTTGCTGGCCATTACAAAGCGCTCGATACGCTATCTAAAGTGATCATGTCGGTGTTAACCATCGCGACTTTACTCGCTGTTTCTATCGCCTTTGGTAACCCTGTTGAACAAGTGGCCAACTTCGAGCCGCCGTCACCTTGGTCTATTGCGGCTATTGGTTTTATCGTTGTGACAATGGGGTGGATGCCTGCACCGATAGAGATCTCCTGTTTAACCTCAGCATGGCTAAAACGCCAATCAAGCCAGCAAGAAGTAACATACCGCTCTGCTCTATTTGACTTTAATGTCGGTTATATTGGCACGGCGTTTCTTGCCATTATCTTTGTATCGCTAGGCTCTTTGATGCTTTATGGTTCTGGCGTTGCGCTTGAAAGCTCTGGCGTTGGCTTCTCCCACCAATTGGTTGGCTTATATGCGGCAACGATTGGCGAATGGTCTCGTTACTTAATCGCGGTAATTGCGTTTTTCTGTATCTTTGGCAGCACGATTACCGTTATTGATGGCTATTCGCGCGTTATTTCGGATTCTCAACGCCTACTGCGCTCACAACCAGACACTAACCCTAAAACCACTTCAGCGATCATGCTGGTAGTCTCCTTACTTGCATTAGGTATTGTGGTTTTCTGGGCTTCTGCGTTATTGCCTATGCTGAACTTTGCGATGATTCTCGCCTTTATGACCACGCCATTCTTTGCTCTGCTAAATTACACCTTAGTGAGCAAAACTGAGTTACCTGAGCCTTTGGCTGTTGGACCTAAACTAAAGTGGTTGTCGATTGCAGGCCTGATTTACTTGTTTGGCTTCTTGGCTGTATTTATCTGGTGGAAGTGGTTGATGTAAATGAGATAGCTATCAGTGATTAATGCATTCCGCATAAAGAAACTAAACCGTAAATAAAGAAAAAGGTCTTCAACTGAAGACCTTTTTTAATGAGCAATAAATACTTACTTAGTTGTGGCTCACCACAATCAAACGCAGCGAGTCGAGCTGAACCTGAGCTTGGTTGATATAACCAGTAAGCTCTTTAATTTGTGCGTCGATAGCTTCAATTTCTTCGTCACGAATATTTGGGTTCACCGCTTTCAGTGCTTGCAAACGCTCAAGCTCTGCATTCAAACTGTGCTGCATATCTTGATGAGCTTGTTTGCGTACTTCTTCGACCTTCTCTTCAATAAGAACATCACCGGCTTCAATTAAGCGGTGTACGTCTTTCTGTACCGACGTAACCAACTTGCTACCTAAGTGACGGTTTACAGGGCTGAGCTGGCGGTTAAAGCTTTCAAACTCCACTTGAGCAGACAAATCATTACCACGCGAGTCCATCATTAAACGGATTGGCGTTTTCGGTAAGAAGCGCGCGATACCACTGCGTTTTGGCGCTTGCGCATCTACCGCGTAAATCAACTCAAGAAGAATAGTCCCGACTGGTAACGCTTTGTTTTTCAATAGAGATACCGCAGACGTCCCCACCCCTTCACTCATAAGAAGATCGATACCACCCTGGATCATTGGGTGTTCCCAACTGATAAAGTGCATATCTTCACGAGATAAAGCCGTATCACGATCAAACGTGATCGTCGCTCCTTCGTATGGCAGACCTGGATAGCTTGGCACCATCATGTGCTCAGATGGGGTCACAATCAGGGCGTTTTCACCTTTATCGTCTTGATTCAAGCCAATCGTGTCAAAAAGAGAAAGTGCGAAGGTGACCAGATTGGTATCGCCGTCAGTTGATTCAATTTTCTCAACGATTTGTTGTGCTTTTTCCCCGCCATTTGAATGCATTTCTAATAGGCGATCACGGCCTTGCTCCAATTGGGATTTCAGCTCTTTATTCATTTTTGCTGACGCTTCAATGATCTCATCTAGCGTGCTGGTATCACCAGAGGCAAGAATTTCAATCAGATCATCGGAGTACTTATCGTAAACAGCACGGCCTGTTGGGCAGGTTTCCGCAAAAGCGTTCAGGCCTTCATCGAACCAACGTGCTAAGATCGCTTGCGATGTGCCTTTCAGGTAAGGAACATGAATGTCGATATCGCGATTTTGACCGATACGGTCCAAACGACCAATACGTTGCTCAAGCAAGTCTGGGTTAAATGGCAAGTCGAACATGACAAGTTGGTTGGCAAACTGGAAGTTACGACCTTCAGAGCCGATTTCGCTACAGATAAGAACTTGTGCTCCACCTTCTTCTTGCGCAAAGTAAGCCGCCGCTTTGTCACGTTCAAGAATCGACATACCTTCGTGGAAAACGGTGGCGCGGATACCTTCACGCTCACGCAGTGCTTGCTCCAATTGCAGTGCGGTACTCGCACGAGAAGCAATCACGAGGATTTTCTCGCTGCGCTTCTCTTTTACTTTTTCAAGCAACCAATTCACACGCGAGTCAAACTGCCACCAGCTCGCGTCATCGCCTTCAAATTCTTGGAAAATTTCTTCCGGGTAAAGGTTCTTCATCGCACGTGCTTCAGAACTCATCTTACCGCCAATCATCCCAGCAACACGCATTGATGTAGTGTATTGCGGTGGAATATCCATTGGCATCAGATGCACGTTACGCGTAGGGAAGCCTTTGATGGCCGCGCGCGTGTTACGGAACAGAACACGCCCTGTACCATGACGATCCATCAAGTTATCGATCAGCTCTTGGCGTGCCGACGCTTTAGCTTCTTCGTCCGCTTCACTTTCGATAATGCGGAAAAGTGGTTCTACGTCTTGTTCAGACAACAACTCAGTGATCTGGTTTTTTGCTTCATTAGGTAGCTTTTCACCGGAAAAGAGTGAAGTAATCGCATCTGCTACGGGTGCGTATTGCTCTTCTTCCTCAACGAATGCTTCGTAATCATAGAAGCGGTCTGGATCCAACAAACGCAGACGAGCAAAGTGACTCTCACGACCAAGCTGCTCTGGCGTTGCAGTCAGTAGCAACACACCTGGAGTACGTTCAGCCAAGCCTTCTACCACTTGGTATTCACGGCTCGGTTTATCTTGGCTCCATTCAAGGTGATGCGCTTCATCGACAACCAGTAGGTCCCATTCACCTTCCAGTGCTTGTTCAAAACGCTTGCGGCTCTTGCGTAGGAAATCCAAAGAACACAGCACATATTGCTGAGTATCAAATGGGTTTTCTGCATCCGCAAACGCTTCGATACAGCGCTCTTCGTCAAAGATAGAGAAATGCAGATTGAAACGACGCATCATCTCAACCAGCCATTGATGCTGCAGTGTTTCAGGCACCACAATCAAAATGCGTTCGGCACGACCAGACAGAACTTGTTGGTGGATGATCATGCCCGCTTCGATGGTTTTACCCAAACCTACCTCATCCGCCAACAAGACGCGTGGCGCGTGACGACGGCCAACTTCGTGCGCGATGTAAAGCTGATGAGGGATCAAACCTGCACGCATACCACATAGGCCACGCATTGGGCTCTTATGCTGCTCAAACTGGTTGGTTAGCGCACGGTAACGCAGAACAAAGTTGTCCATACGGTCGATTTGACCGGCGTACAACTTATCTTGAGGTTTGTTAAAACGAATTTGGTTGCTAAGGAAAATCTCACGCAGAACAACAGCGGTTTCTTGCGTGTCTTCACGAGTACCGAAATAGGTGTAAAGACCTTCATCTTCCAGTACTTCTTCTACTTTTAGAGACCAACCTTCTTGGCAATCGATGACATCCCCAACATTAAAGGTGACTCGGGTAACAGGTGCATCGTTACGTGCGTAAACTCGGTTTTCCTCTGACGCTGCAAACATCAATGTCACAGTACGAGCATCCATTGCTACAACGGTACCTAAACCTAAATCGCTTTCCGTATCGCTAATCCAGCGCTGCCCCAAAGCAAATGTCATGAATTGACTACCTCGTTATTAGTTCTTGATTCGTATTTCTTGTTGGTCTACTCATGCCCGTGGGCATGGATAATAGTTTAGATCTGATTCTGGCTTCTGCTATGCCGATAGCATTCGTCATTTCAGTATGAACTGAGTATTTTTTAAGCCAGCTCAACATGATAAATCGGACGTAGCCTATACGCAGAAAAAGGTCGCTAATCTTACTTGAAGCTGTGATTTAGGTCACGCCGAAACCGCACCAAGCAGAAACTTTTTTTCCCAAACTCTAAATGCAATCAAATTGTAAAATACTCAAGCCAATTATTAAGTTGTAGAACGTAAATATTACGTATACTTCTAATGAGGGGCGTTTAAAACCATTGCATATGATTTAAGCGCGTTAGTACACGATTAGGATCAACACGGGTTTGCAGTAAGTTGTCTTGCTACTCGGTTGCACACTAGCCGACATCAGCCCGACAACCTCTATTGCAAGCAATCAGAGTTAGGTCACTTCACACCTATTTGGAAACGACCTAACAACTCGCATGCAGAGCCGTACTACGGCAAGGAGACGCTATGGGCGATACCGATCGGAAACTGTTTGTACTCGATACCAACATTCTTCTTCATGAACCCTTTGCCATCTTCTCTTTCCAAGAACACGATGTCGTTATCCCCATGACCGTGTTGGAAGAACTCGACCGAATCAAAGACAGCAAGCGCGACGTTGCAAGAGATGCGCGCGTAGCTATTCGCACCTTGGAAGATTTGTTTAAAGAAGCAACGCCAGATGAAATCTCTGAAGGTATTCCTGTTTCTAAAGACAACCCCGACCAAGGTACCATTTCCATTTTGGCGGATTTTGAACTGCAGGAAACCGTCAAAGCCTTCGCCGACAAGGCCGGTGACAACCGTATTCTCAACGCGGTGCTTTATCTGCAAAATAAACGTGCACCACGTGAAGTGGTACTGATCACGAAAGACATCAACATGCGTCTGCGAGCCAAAGGGGCTGGTGTACGCTTTGTTGAGGACTATAGAACCGACCAACTGATTGACGACATTCAATACCTAACCAAAGGCTTTCAATTGCGTGAAGGTGATTTCTGGAGCGGTATTGAGGAAGTAGAAAGCTATGCACTGGGCGGAAAAACTTACCACAAACTCAGTCGCGAACCCTTCGACCCAACCTTTATCAACCAATACGTTATTGATGAAGACAGTGACTTTGCTGGTCGCGTAGAAACCATCAATGAAGACAAGCTAACGCTTCTCGACCTGAGCCGCGAACGTCTAATGCATCGTAAGGCTTGGGACATCACACCTAAAAATATCTACCAGGGAATGGCGTTAGATGCCTTACTCGATCCAGAAATTGACTTGGTGATTCTAACGGGTGCAGCGGGTAGTGGTAAGACATTACTGGCAATGGCAGCAGCATTGGAGCAAACCATTGAAAAAAGCATGTTCGATAAAATTATCGTAACACGTAACACGCCAGATATCGGTGAATCCATCGGCTTCTTACCCGGCTCCGAAGAGGAGAAAATGATGCCGTGGTTAGCGGCGGTGACCGATACCTTGGAAGCACTACATAAACACGATCACTGCACTGAAGGCTCATTGAAGTACATCTGCGATAAAGCCAACATTCAATTTAAATCGATCAACTTTATGCGTGGCCGTTCGATTCAAAATGCGTTTGTACTGCTTGATGAGTGTCAAAACCTCACTGCATCACAAATCAAAACCATCATTACCCGCTGTGGCGAAGGAACCAAAATCGTCTGCTCCGGTAACTTGGCGCAGATTGACTCTCATTACCTCACCCCAGTGACATCAGGATTGACGTACATGGTTGAGCGCTTCAAGAACTTTGAAGGCAGCGCAAATATTCACCTCAACGGTGTGGTTCGTAGCCGCTTGGCGGAATTTGCTGAAGAAAACCTGTAATTGACACCGACTCACAAAGCAAAAGAGCGCTCTAATGAGCGCTCTTTTTATAACGATTCGACTGAGTTACTCAGTGCCACCCACTGTCAGTGAGTCCAGCTTCAAGGTCGGCTGACCAACACCAACCGGCACACTTTGACCTGCTTTACCACATACGCCAACGCCCTTGTCGATACTTAAGTCGTTACCGACCATAGACACTTGCTGCATTGCTTCGATACCTGAGCCAATCAACGTCGCACCTTTAACAGGGCGCGTAATTTTACCGTTTTCAATCAAGTATGCTTCGGATGCAGAGAACACAAACTTACCCGAAGTAATGTCCACCTGGCCGCCACCAAAGTTTGGCGCATACAAACCTTTCTCGACCGTCGAGATAATTTCTTCTGGCGTATGTTCACCTGGAAGCATGTAGGTGTTGGTCATGCGAGGCATTGGCAAGTGTGCATACGACTCACGACGACCGTTACCCGTTGGATTTACACCCATGAGCCGCGCGTTTAGCTTGTCTTGCATATAGCCTTTCAGCACACCATTCTCGATAAGCGTGTTGTACTGACCGTTTACCCCTTCATCATCCACATTCAGTGAACCACGAAGGTCTTTTAACGTGCCGTCATCGACGATGGTACACAGCGAAGACGTCACTTGTTGACCCATTTTGCCAGAGAAAACCGAAGATTCCTTCCGGTTAAAATCACCTTCTAGGCCATGACCTACCGCTTCGTGTAGCAACACGCCAGGCCAGCCAGAACCCAATACCACTGGCATCATGCCAGCTGGTGCTGCTTCTGCTTCAAGGTTGATTAACGCCATGCGAATCGCTTCGTCTGCGTAATGAAAAGCTTGTTTCACACCATTGCTTTCCGTTAAAAAGAAATCGTAACCGAAACGGCCGCCGCCACCAGCGCTACCGCGTTCACGTCGTTCGCCTTTTTGTGCGAGCACGCTAATAGACAAACGCACCAAAGGACGAATATCGCCTGCATAAGTACCGTCTGTTGCCGCAACAAGCATCTGCTCATGCACACCGCTGATGCTGATCGAGACTTCTTTAATCAATGGTTCTTTAGTGCGGATGTAAGCATCTAGAGATTTGAGCAATTCTGTTTTTTGCTGCTTTTCCCATTCAGCTAGTGGATTCACAGCGGCGTAGTACGCTTGGTTTTCGGTGCGTTTAAACGCTTGGACTTTACCATTCTGCCCTTGCTGAGCAATACCGCGCGCCGCCATTGCACTCTGCTTCAGGCCTTCAGGCTGGATTTGATCAGAGTAGGCAAAGCCGGTTTTCTCGCCAGTTACTGCACGGACACCAACACCACAATCAATGTTAAAAGAGCCATCTTTGATGATGCTATCTTCTAGAACCAGAGACTCATGCCAGCTGGACTGAAAGTAAATGTCCGCATAATCGATCTGGCGCGTAGCAATGCTGGCAAGCGTGTCAGCAATGTCTTGTTCTGTCAGACCATTTGGGGCAAGGAGTGCCTGTTCTATTTGGTTTGTGCTCATAGTTAGCTCTTTTATTTCCGTCTCAATTCATTTTGAAAGCGACTGTGTTGAGTCAGCGGCATATTCTGCCTTACTTGTTGGCTTTGTGACAAATCTATCTCTGTCACCAATAAGCCTACTTCATCCTGAAGCTGCTTATGGATACGTCCCCAAGGGTCAACGACCATCGAGTGTCCCCATGTTTTTCGTCCACATGGATGCGTTCCAGTTTGTCCGCTTGCCAAAATCCAACATTGTGCCTCAATCGCTCTAGCTCGCAATAATACTTCCCAGTGAGCTTGCCCCGTCACAGCGGTAAACGCAGCGGGCACCACAATGATATCCGCCCCTTCTTGACGCAATACTTTATAAAGTTCTGGGAAACGTAAATCATAACAAATGCTCAATCCAACACTGCCGATATCAGTTTCCGCAACGACTATTTGATTACCCGCCATAAACGTATCCGACTCACGATAACTACCATAACCATCGGCTACGTCGACATCAAACATATGCAGTTTGTCATAGTGAGCAATGCATTTACCGTGCGGCGGCAATACAAGTGTTGTGGTGGTGACACCTTTTGCGGTTTGAATGGGCATGCTTCCGACAATCAGCGTTAACTGGTTCTTTCTGGCGATTTCACAGAGCCGCTGTTGAATCATGCCACTGCCAAGTGGCTCTGCATGTTGATGATAAGCTTCGCGACTGGAAAATAGCACTGTATTTTCAGGAGTAAGAACAAGTTTGGCACCTTGCTTGCTCGCTAAAGCACACTGTTTTTCAATGAAGTCCAAATTCGCGTTAATATCCGGACCCGAAGTCATTTGAATAATGCCAACACGCTCCATGTGTTTCCTCCCTATTCCATTATATTCGGTGAGTTATTTGGCCTGTTCACGCAGTTTTTCTGGCAGCTTGTATTCACCTTTACTTCGCGAAATTTCTTTCACCGTTGGTGAATCTAGTGGGCCTTTCACTTCATAATTGACTTGAGTGAAGACCTCAACCACCGGAGATATCACCGTAGAGATGGCCAAGACATACAAAGCAGTTTGAGGCGCAACGGCAAACGCGGTCAGCATTGGTAGGCCTGATGTGATGTCTGGTGTGAATTTCACTTCCGCATCAACCATTCTGCTGTTCATATTAGCGATGCCGCGGATTTGCATTTCCCCTGCTAACGCATCCATTACAATATCATTGGTGATAAACACACCGTCTTGGATTTTGCCCGTTCCCGTGATCGAGTTGAATGCCATGCCTTTATCGAATACGTCGGTAAAGTCGAGCTGCATCTTACGGATGATAGAATCCAAGCTAAACAAGCCTAACAAGCGTGCCGCACCACTAACTTCACTGATCACGCCTTTACCAAATTCCGTTGAGACGTTTCCTTGCAAGGTTTGTGTCTTCATTGACCAAGGTGCGCCGTCCCATTCCATATTGGCATTGATCTCAAATGGTGCTTGTTGAATGCCTGATGTAATACCAAAGCGCTCCATAAGATCGGTGTTGTTATCACCTTTCATTTTCATGGTTAAGTTGGAATGACTACTCTCTTTCGTCAGGTCCCACCAACCACTCATATCAATGCGGTTTTTGCCGCTACTAAAGGTGATATTTTTCCACTCCAAGCGGTTCTGGCGACGCTGCAAATCAACATTCACTTTGCCCACTTTGTAGCCTTGCAGCCAAAAATCATCAATGTTCAAAGTTAAGTTTGGCATCTCAGCGTGAAACTTGCGGTCAAAATTGGTAATCAAAGGTGCGTTTTGATCTTCACTCGCAAAGATTGAGCTGCGCTCTTTGGTCATCTCTTCAAACCCTGGGATGTACAGATGCAAGTGCTCAAAAGAGACCGATAGATCATAGGGTTTCAGATAGTTAGCTTTCCCTTTAACCTCTTGACTGTCCACATCGAGTTGCCAACTCAAATTTTTCTTGCTTGCTGAAAAATCCACATCATGAAACTCAATCCCACCGAGCTGTAAGTTTGGCGTTTCAACTTCAATGCGTGTCGGCAATGGAATGGTCGGCGTTTTCATGCTTGCCAAAACAGACGATGAAGGCTTGCTCTCAGAGACCTGCGCAAGCTCAGCCCATTGGTCTAAATTCAGTTCTTCGACACGCACCGAAGCATCGTGCCCGACAATAGGACTAATCCGGAAGCCACCTTTGCCAACCATTAAATGAGTCGCAGTCAGAACCGGGACATCGCCAGCGATATCTATCTCAGTTTGATACTTCACATTTGGGATCTGTAGTCTTGCTGAAATACTCTCTTGGTTGCCGGATGCTTGCAGTTTCGCTTGCCCAGACTCGCCAATTTGTTTCGCTAAAGGATAAGGATATTGACTAGCCAGACGATTTAGCTGCGCCAGCACTTCAAGCTGATAAGTGAAACCAACATCATTGAGTTGCAAGTCAATGTCCATTTGCCACGGCGCATGGCCAGAAACAAGGTTTAACCAACGCTCACCGACATAGGGTTTGAGAGGCTCGACATCCCAATCTCCTAGTGTATTAATTGTCACGTTGTAGCCTTGCTCCGCACTCTCTCCATGGAAATCAAGAGAGATAGGCTGTTGTAATAATTCGGCCGACAAACCCGATGTGGTAACCACATCATTGTCGAAGGTGATACGCCCTGTGGCGTTTTCAAGCGTCATTGGCGGCGCTTCAACATCAACACGATTTTCTGTTAAATCGGCATAACCCCAAGCGCGAGACTCTTTCTCAAAATCAAACGGTATATTGAGTTGAAACTCAGAGTAAACGGGCCCACTCACTTGCAGCGCTGTCAATGCGGCACCGACTGAATCCACTAATGGCGTCGCCATCATGTAGTCACGGACTTCATTACCCGGCGCGCTTGCTTTCGCTTCAATCTCGATGTGTCCACCTTCTGCCAACTCAGGGATTCGCCCAGTGATACGCTTGGCATGAACGCCATTTAGTGTGGCTGATTTTGAATCCAAATACATGGCATCATTTTCAAACAGCAAGTCTAGCTGCAAATCCGTGATGGTTGGCCATGCCGTATCAAAGCTAAATTTCGCGTCTTTTAATCCAACCCAAGCTTGGAACATGCCATTATGTTCTTTGTAAGGAAAATCACCTAACTCGCCATACCACAACAATTTTGCTGTGTTCACTTTTCCACCCTGAATCGCGGTCGAAAGATAGTCGGTCAAGTCTTGCCCAAGTGCCAGAGTCGGTAGATAGCGCCATGTTTCACCCGCGTTGTAGAGATCCGCTTCGGCATAGAACGATAAAAATGGGCTTTGTTCTTTTGGAAAATCAAGACGGAATGCCCCCAAGACTTGAAGATCAGGCGTTGCTGCCGTCACTTTATCCGCCCACAAACGCCAACCCGCATCATCTTGCTGCCAGATAATATCGACTTCACCTTGTTTGATATTCAGCGGAGCTTGGAATACATCGCCGTACGGAAAGACATCATCAATGACGGTGACTTTTGCTTTAGCTTGATTCACATCCCCCGATACGCTGCCCTGTACGTGATGAAACCCGGGTAGGAGCTCCCATTGTGTCATCGCGAGTTCATCCAGTTCAGCCGAGTAGCGTAAGGTGTCTAAACCACCGTTCATTGACAATCGGACATCTTCGACCCGACCTTTCGGTGCTAGTTTGTTAATAAGGTCACTGGTCGACTCTGACTCTGGAGCCAGCTTGATGAGCGGAATGAGTGCTTCTATGTCGAGTTGAGAGAGATTAAGCATCCAGCCGTTTGGTTGCCAATCAAACGCGACGTCTAGCTCTGGCCAAGGGGTATTATCGGTTCTGATCTGAAGTGAGTGACCATTTACTTTCCAGCCTTGTTTATCTGGTCGAAGATTGAAAATTCCAGACTCAATAAACAGCTCATGATGTCCATCTTCATTCCACACCAACTCGGAAGGCAGCAATTCAACATAAGCATCATGCGGTTGGCTATGTTTGAGCGTTAGCCAAGTATTTAAGCTGACTTTACCCGACTCTGCTCCTGACTCTTCTTGCATGTAAGTGGTCAGCCAAGGTGTGACCGAGACATCTTGAGCACTCACGTAAAACTCACCAGATACATCGCGCAACGAGCCATGATCTTTAAAGTTAGCGCTTACTAACAATGAGTTCAGGCGAACATCGGCAATGCTAACCGTGCCTTCGGCTACGTGACGTTTCCCTTGATTGCTCCAACGAAGCTGCTCAATATCTAAACGGCGAGTTTCACCAGACACCGACTTATACCAAATCCGTGAATCGCTAATAGTGAAGTCTTCGAACTGACGTAAAAGAAGTGAGTCGAGTTGGTCAATGAGTTTCACTTCGCTCTTATCCACTTCAGGCTTCGGATCTTGACGATGAGAAGTCGGCAGAATGTCTACCGTGTGAATGTCTAAAGCGAGGTTATGAATGGTAAGGTCTGCAACTACAGGTTTAAGTTGAAAAAGAGATTGAATAAGGTCGAACTCAATTTGGACTTCTTCAACAGCGAAGCGTGCATCTTGCACGTTTGGTAGATTTGCCTCTAAACCCAGTAACGCAATTGAGGGATGATTATTGCGCCACGTCCCTGCGACATTAGCAATAGAAACGTCAAAACCTGTGCCTTGTTTGACCCAGGTTTTGATCTCATCTTGGAAATGGTTAAGTTGCGGCAGTGTGACGCGAAGCGTGGTTACTAATATGGCTAATAACACCAATACAGTAACTAAACTCCACGCACAAAAACGCCCAAAACGGTTAACACCAGAATTCACAAATGTTCCAAATTACATCATTACGACGTCAAACTGTTCCTGAATGTACAGGGGTTCAGCCTGAACTCGCACTTGCTTGCCAATAAATACTTCGAGCTCTGCCAACGCATGAGACTCATCGCCCAATAGCGCTTCAGCAACAAACGGCGATGCGTACACGACAAAATTATCGGCGTCGTAAGCACGGTTCACACGAGTAATCTCGCGTAATATCTCAAAGCATACGGTTTCGACCGTTTTCACGCTGCCACGGCCTTCACAAGTAGGACAGCCAGAACACAAGATATGTTCAATACTTTCTCGTGTGCGCTTGCGCGTCATTTCAACTAAGCCAAGCTGGGTAAAGCCGTTGATGTTGGTTTTTACTCGGTCTTTCGCCAGCGCCGTTTCCAGTGAGGTAAGTACTCGCTGACGATGCTCTTCGGATGCCATATCGATAAAATCAATAATGATGATACCGCCGAGGTTACGTAAACGTAGCTGACGCGCAATAGCTTGCGTTGCCTCTATATTGGTATTGAAGATAGTCTCTTCGAGATTACGACGACCAACAAATGCACCCGTGTTGATGTCGATGGTGGTCATGGCTTCGGTTTGATCGATGATCAAATAGCCGCCCGATTTTAGCTCGACCTTGCGCTCTAAAGAACGCTGAATTTCGTTTTCGGTGTCGTACATGTCAAAGATTGGCTTGTCACCTTCGTAAAGCTCAAGCTTATCTGTTAACTCCGGTACATACTCAGAAGTGAATTCTTTCAGGTTCTCGTATTCAAGGCGGGAGTCGACCATGATCTTATCGAGCTCTGTGCCAACAAAGTCACGCAGAATGCGTTGAGCTAAGCCGAGTTCACCGTAAAGTGTTGAACGCGTTTTGTATTTTGAGCGACGCTCCATGACTTTTAGCCACAAACGCTTTAGAAATGCCGCATCTTGAGATAGCTCTTTTTCATCAGCGCCTTCTGCCGCGGTACGAATGATAAAACCACCGTGCTCATCGCAGTAATGGTTCACCACCTTTTTCAAACGCTCGCGCTCTTTTTCACTTTCAATACGCTGCGAAACACCGACATGGCTGGCCCCCGGCATAAAAACAAGATAACGCGAAGGTAAGGTGATATCCGTCGTTAAACGCGCACCTTTTGTGCCGAGCGGATCTTTGACCACTTGCACAACAATGTCTTGTCCCTGGCGTACCAGCTCAGAGATATCACGGACTTGAAACTGCTGTTTTTCGTTTTCTGCCACACATTCGGTATGAGGAACAATATCTGACGCATGTAAAAATGCCGCTTTATCTAAACCAATGTCGACGAAAGCCGCCTGCATACCTGGTAACACTCGGCTTACTTTGCCTTTGTATATATTGCCCACAATACCGCGACGCGATTCGCGCTCGATATGTATTTCTTGTAGTACTCCACCTTCAATCATGGCCACACGAGTTTCACTCGGGGTCACGTTAAGCAGCAATTCTGCACTCATGTGCACACCTCAAAACAATTATAAAAATTCTTGAATTAGCTGATCGGTTTCGAACAAAGGTAAGCCTACTACAGCGTGATAACTGCCTTCGATTCGGGTGACAAATCGCCCTCCGAGTCCCTGAATACCATAACTTCCAGCTTTATCGCATGGCTCTCCTGACTGCCAATATTGTTCGATTTCTTCGTGAGTCAGTGGTTTGAACCACACGTCAGTGGTAACGACCACTGAATGTTGTTGTTCCGATGATACAACGCTCACCGCAGTCATCACTTGATGACGACGACCCGATAAGTCAGTAAGCATACGCTTTGAATCTTCAAAACTTTTTGGTTTTTCTAGCACACGGTCATCGCATACTACGACCGTATCAGAGCCCAATACAACGGAATCAGGCTTAGCCAACGCTAAGCCTGCCTGAGCTTTTTCCAAAGAAAGACGCAACACGTAATCTCGTGCTTGCTCATGAGCCTGTTTGGCTTCCTCAACATCAGGCAATACGATCTCAAAATCATAACCCAGTTGAGCAAGCAGCTCTTTTCTTCTCGGAGAACCCGATGCGAGAACGAGAGATAAGCTTTTCTTCACCGCTTTACCTTACGTGCCATGCACGACGAACTCGTCGCATTAATAAAAACATCCATGGCCAAAGTATACAGTTTATTGCCGCCGTCCACAGAGATAATGGATTAAATACTACGTCCTGGTTCAAATATTCCCCACAGAATATCAGAACTTCCAATAACGCAGTAAAAAAGGCAATTAAAATCGACTGTTGCCACAAAGCCATGTTGCGAATCAACAGGAAATTCAGCGCCACGAGGTAGATAACGATCGACATCATCATGCCACGAATTCCAAGCGTTGAGCCGATCAAGATATCCCACAATAAGCCCAACACTAGCGCAGTTCCGACGTTCACTCGGTGTGGTAGTGCCAACACCCAATAACACGTGACAAGGAACAACCATGACGGACGTAACACATCTAACACACCTGGCCATGGAATGGTTTGCAGTACCAGCGCAACGAAGAAACTGACGCCAATCACCATTCGGCTACTCAATACATTATTGGCCATCGGTTACCTCTTGTTCTTGCTCTAACCCTTCATCTACATTGGACCGCAGTACTTTGTGTTGACGGTCTTCATTCGGCCAAATCAGCAGTAGGTAGCGTAAGCGATCAAACTCCACAACCGGCTCAGCCTTGATTGAAGCGAACTCTTGACGCGTATCGTGATCCACATTGGTAACCGTCGCGACTGGGTATCCCTCAGGGTAAATACCACCTAAACCGGATGTCACCAATAAATCACCAACCTGAATATCTGTGCTGGTTGGAATGTGCTCCAGTTGGATTTCATCCATTTCACCATTGCCCGATGCGATCACTCGGATATCATTGCGGATCACCTGGACAGGAATTGCATTTTTCGCGTCCGTTAGCAGCAGAACACGTGCGTTGTGCGCTGCGACAAACGTAACCTGACCAACGATGCCTTTCTCGTTGATAACAGGCTGACCAACGTAAACACCATCAATACGGCCTTTATCGATCACCACTTGATGACGATAAGGTGAAGTATCCACCGCCATTACTTCTGTCACGACTTTCTTTTCATCACGGACAAATGAAGATCCTAACAACTTACGTAGGCGTTGGTTTTCTTCTTTATATTGGTCGAGCAAGATAAGCTCGCTTTTCAGGCGTAGCACTTCTCGCTTTAAGCTGCGATTGCCTTCAACCAATGCCTGATGAGAATTAAAACGTTCAAATACGCCATCGAACATACTACGAGGCAAATTCGCTGCGTACTGAATCGGTGCAACCATACTGTTTAGTAGGTATCGAACGTTGGAAAACGTATCTAGACGACTATCGGCCAGCATTAAGCTCGCCGACACGATGACAGCAAAAAACAGACGTAATTGCAGAGACGGACCTCTGCCGAAAATCGGTTTCATCTTGTTTTTGACCTGATTGCTTCCATGATTATTGAGCCTTACTTGGCACCTAAAAATACTTTTAGGTATGGAGCATGTTTGAATTACAGAGAGAGCAGAAATGAAGGTGAAGCCCGACATGAGCTTCACCTAAACCTTTATTCTTCAGAGAACAGATCGCCACCGTGCATGTCGATCATTTCTAGAGCTTTACCGCCACCACGAGCCACACACGTTAGTGGATCTTCCGCGATAACCACAGGAATACCAGTTTCTTCCATTAGCAGACGGTCTAGGTCTTTAAGTAGTGCACCACCACCGGTTAGTACCATACCGTTTTCAGAAATGTCTGAAGCAAGCTCTGGTGGGCACTGTTCTAGTGCAACCATGACTGCTGATACGATGCCAGATAGCGGCTCTTGAAGCGCTTCTAGGATCTCGTTTGAGTTCAAGCTAAAGCTTCGTGGCACACCCTCTGCAAGGTTACGACCGCGAACTTCAATCTCTTGAACTTCATCACCTGGGTAAGCAGAACCGATTTCGTGTTTGATCTTTTCAGCCGTTGCTTCACCAATCAAGCTGCCGTAGTTACGACGTACGTAGTTGATCACAGCTTCATCAAAGCGGTCACCACCGATACGTACAGACGATGAGTAAACCACACCGTTTAGAGAGATAACGGCAACTTCAGTTGTACCACCACCGATATCGACCACCATTGAACCTGTCGGCTCAGATACGCGTAAACCAGCACCAATTGCCGCCGCCATTGGCTCGTCGATTAGGTAAACTTCACGGGCACCAGCACCAAGTGCTGATTCACGAATTGCGCGACGCTCAACTTGGGTAGAACCACAAGGAACACAAACAAGAACACGTGGGCTTGGCTTTAGGATGCTGTTATCGTGCACTTGCTTGATAAAGTGCTGAAGCATTTTTTCGGTTACGTAGAAGTCAGCGATTACGCCGTCTTTCATTGGGCGGATAGCGGAAATGTTGCCAGGTGTACGACCAAGCATCTGTTTTGCTGCGTGACCGACTGCAGCAACGCTTTTTGCAGAACCTACACGATCTTGACGAATAGCAACTACAGAAGGTTCATCAAGGACAATTCCTTGCCCTTTTACGTAAATTAGAGTGTTGGCTGTACCTAAATCGATAGATAGATCGTTAGAAAACATGCCACGAAGTTTCTTAAACATACTCTTCGCTCATCCTGCAAAAATATAGAAGACAAAAATTGTTCTAAATGTACCAATGCCTCGCTGTCACAGCAAGGTATTGGTACACAAACATGAGCAGAAAGCCTCAATTTCTTGCAGTTTCCTAACTTAAGGGCAAAAACCTAAGTTGTTACTGTCCGGTTAACCCTGGCTCACCACGGTAAATCACACGGTCATTACCACGGTGAATACCGAAGGTGACGACGGAGGATGGGTTTTCTTCACCAGCTTTCTTATTGTCCCAGTTGTACTTGAGCCAAGGGACATTGCTTCCATTCGAGTCGAGCCCTAGCCAAACTTCTGTTTGCTGACGAACCGAAGATTGACATGTAGCTAAGTCTTGTTGGGCTTTAATTTTCCGTGTTTTTCCTCCAGAAACAGTAGCATTCCCCTCTAAAAGAACTGAACAATCAGTTCCATCAGCAGGCCAAATTGGTGTTTGTTTCTGAATGAAGTTAATCACTGAGGTATTGTTATCTTCTGCATTAGTTACAAAACGCTCACCGTTCCAAAATTCCACAGAAAGAGGAACTGTCAACTTCTGCCCTTGATATCCCCCCACGTCAGATAACATCATTCGCCCAAACCTAACGGGAGGTTGGCTAGGAAGTACAGCAGATACACTGTAGCTCTCGGAAGAACTATTTTTAAATCTAACAGGGTCTTTACCCGATATTTCAAGACTAAACTCTGTAGCTTTTGAGAGTCGATCATTTGTGTTGAAAGGTCCATTTTCGTCAAGGGGCTTAGTCACATATGCAAAAGCGTCCTGCAAATACCACTGTGAAGTCTCCGATACATCGGGGTTCTCTCGCCAATCACCTAGCGATGTATCAAGAATTAAACTGTTTGATACTTTTCCATCCCCCTGAACGGCAAGCTTAGCTTGATAACCGCCATCAATTAAGTGGTAGTTTTTCAATGGCGCACTACTGCCCATACCGTATGGGAGTATCGATACTTCTGCCAAATCGAAATTCTGTCCCATATACGAAATGTTTCCTTGATTTTTTGGCGCATCCCATTTCGTTGAATTGATCACAAAGCTATCAGGATAAAAGCGCCCTATCTTACGAGAACCTTTGACCCCTTTATCTCCATCAACTTCTATTGAAGAATAAAAAGCCCCAGTTTCCAAGGCAGACAAACTTATGCTTCCAACCTCTGAATAGGCTAGATCGGAAAAAACATAGCTATAGGCCATTTTTTTATCATCAGACACATTGCGTACCAATGTGCCACTCAAGTTGCCTAAAATACCACCGACTGGAGAATCGAGCGTATACGATAACTCAGCAGACGCCTCAGATAAAAAGTAATTGTGGGTTAACTGTTCTTGCTCGCTACACTCTGGGCTATTGTATTTTAGCGGTGCGACTCGAACAGAAAAGAGCTGACCAGCGGCAACAAAAGCATTACCACTCTTACTGTTACCATTTGCGGAAACATACTCACCTTCAGTGCTCTGAGGGCAAACAGAAAACTTCCATGGACGCGATTTAACAGAAAACTCCCCACTTAAGATACCGCCGTCGATTTGACATTCTTTTGTATCGGGGTCTTTTAGCTCATCAAAACTATCACAATCAAACTCTGAATCCTTTAGGGTTATCGTTGCTTCCCCTGAATCCGTAAACGTAACTGAAGATTTTGCTAGGCCGTCCTTAAAATCTAGACCAGACAGCGAGATAGAACCGGATTGATTCGCTGATGGCATTGTAATTAGAGAAGATACATCATCACCCTTTAATGAATGATTATATTTGAGCACGACCGGAGAAGACGGATCTGACGATGGCGGACACGCAAGTACTCGAACATCTATATCAACAGGTTTGTTTGCAATCATTGAAATAGCAGAGTTATCCCATTCATCTTGATTGCTAGACTTGATATCAAATTTATAAGGGACAAAACTAAAATCGACACTTTTTGAATTATCAGTATCTTCTAGAAGCATGGCTTTAAGCTGATAACGTGTTTTAGCCAAATTAGCATCAAAGTTGTCCACCTTCGCGCTAATCGTAAGCTCGCCATTACGATTGCTTATAAACTTACAACGATCTGCACTACTCGTTATCGAACAAGCATTCCCGCTTCCAACTGATGCTTCTAAAGTAAATGCAACACTATCAGCATCAGGAATAGAAATAATGACTTCTAAACTTTCACCAACAGAGTTGTTTTGAGTAAGGATATCGAATGTTGGGGTGTCCTCGCCACACATCAACGCCAATTGAGTACTTGGCGTTATACCAAGCTCATAGCTATTAACTGGTGCTAGGCAACCTGATGACCGAATTATTTGGGAATGACTATCGAGCTTAATATCCTTTGTCGTCAATGCCCCATAAAACTGAACATTAGAGGTTAGGTATGTGTTACTTTCGTTATAAACCATACCAATAAAAATAGCATTGCTATCCATCTTAAATGGTACCGAACCATTTAACGAACTGTCTTTATGTACATTTATCCTTAAATAGCTGTCATCAGCAAACCAACCGCCATTTTTAACCAAGTCTAGAGAGCTAGATCTATAAATTTCAGGATTTTTAGATGTATTGCTTTGCATTACATCGTCAGAAACAGTGCCAATAAAACTTGCACTTGTCATATAAAGTTTCTTAGTATGGATAACAACCTCTTCACCCTCAGGCACCACTATGGCGCTCTTCCCATTCATGGATATTGATTCAAACCAGTAGGTTCCGTTTTTTAAAATGAGGGTACCACCTTCTTGAATATTAACACTTTTGTATTCCGCGCTACCGCTCAATTCCTTACTTTGGGTATAACCGGTGTATCCAGCTAAATTCAGCGAATTAGCCCCCCCTAAAAAAGCACCCAATGCTTCTTTAGGCTGTATCATCCCTGCATCTCCAACACAGGCTTGCCCATCACAGACTTTCATTGTTTGGGGGTTTGCAACTGATATATTATTCTGTTCAAAGCCAACGAGTCGTTCTCCAGAACTATTTTTTTTTGTACCTATGATTTTAACTGTTGTATTTTGAATACTTAGCGTCCCGTTACCATCGATGATATTATCCTGATCATCATACTCAGCCCAGGTTTGCAAAGGGGAAGTAAAAACTGAACAAATAGGGTTAGGGTTAGCCTTTTCAAACATAAACCAGCCAACTTGCTCATCAGTATGCCCTCTTTCTTTATCTCGCTGCATATCCTCTTCATTAATAAGTGCGACACTTGAAGTTCTGACATCGCATCGACGCAGCCAACCGCCATTGTTACCTTTACGAGAGTTCTTGTTGGCCACTAGAACAGGTGGTTCATCGAAAACTACACCTTCAGGAAAATCGGTGTAAACCTTACACCCATCCAAGACTGGAGAAATAACTGGGTCATCCTTTTTCAAAGTGTATTCCGTCTCACCGTACCCCAACCAAAACTTCAAACCATCCTTAAACCCCTCCCCTTGTCCTGCAACAAAAGCAACGACTTCGGGCTCAGAAACAGGGTTAAAGCTGACATCTAGTTTTTTGTTTCGTAATGTTTTATAAACCTCGGATTTATCTAAGGCAATAACAGCACTCCTTAGTGTTACATCACGAGCCAAAGCTGTTGCCCAATGCTCTGAGATCCCAATATCTTTGTTACTTGTCGTTTGAGTTTGAACTAACACGCCTGGCGTTTTAGTAAAACCTCCTGATAAACCAAAGTCAGAAAAGTTAATTTCAATGCCATCATTTTGCTCGGTCTCATTACAGCCATTCTTCTTGCAACTATAATGTGATGCCACACCGTCCCCGATATAGTCATCCCCAGCTCCAATAGGAAGGGTTCCTGACACAATTTTCGAGCCATTTTCAAGCTCGAGGACACCTTGCTCAATGGCAAAGTAGTCAATTTTACCTACTGGTGTTTTATCCTTATCAATAAAATCAACATCATCATCAGCTTTATCAGCCGGAGCAAAATCTTGATAAATTGTGGCTTCTGATCTGGTTACGTCCTTTACTCCGACGGTAGATGGATATTCTGTAATCCTTTCCCCATCATCTCTAGACGTTAAATTTGCATCAATAACGGGCATAACAAAGACTAGGGGTACCGTATTAAATTTTTTATCGAATTTGATTGTACATTCAGTCCCAGAAGAGCAATCAATCGTGCCAAATTCAAATTTAGGAGAACGATTAATAATGTTAGGATGTTCTGTATTTTCGTGACAACTTAAGGACGTAATTCTCGGAGAGGATGACGAAAGAGCAATATTAGCGCCATTCAATGACGTAAAATCAGCTTCTTCACTCTCAACGAACTCCCAATCGGTTCCAGATTTGATGTAATACGTTGCTAATCCAGCTTTGTGGGCTTCAGCATTTTCAGGATCATAAAAAATCCAAACTTCATAGTCTTCGTTTTTCAACACTTTATTATCAGCAAATATCGCGCTTGCCTTTTCACTTAGTGCATCTGTCCAGAAAACGATTGTTTCCGAGGCTCCATTTTTCTTTTTTGCCGTAACGGTTTCAGACATCTCAGCATTGGTTATTTTAAATTTTATGTCCCACGAATCTTTGTTACTTTTAACGTTACAACTTTGACTGGCCCAAGAGATGCTAGAAAAGAGCAACAATGTAATCATCACTAGTATTTTTTTACGAATCATATAATTCATTCCTTAACCCAAACCTCTTGTTGTCGCTGTACTTGTGCAACCCCGGAACCACAAACTGCTGTGGCTTGCACTCTAAAAAGAGATTCAGCTTCAGAGGTACCTGCGTTAAAGGTACCGATATTTGAACATGTCATAGTATTGATTCGGCAACCCGATCCTTGTGTAATCTGTGTAGGAGGAGGTGTATTCCCGTTTTCAATCTTAGAGCAAACATCAGTGATGACCGAGCCATCTGTGTTTAATGGATAAAGCTGAGTTAGTGCCCACTCATTGGCAGATTGAGCAACAAACCAAGCTTTGGTACCCAAAAAATTTCTCGTTAATGTACTTTGGTTTGACCAACTTACTCTCATCAAAGAAGCAGCTAAGTACCCCATCACAATGATGACAAACAACACGACGATCAGAACACTACCTTGTTGGACATTTCTACGGAACATTGAGCACCTGCACGTCTTGTTGGTAAACACTACGCTCCCCGTTTTGAGTGAACTCTAAATTGATGTGTACAAGACCACCACGTTGCAGCGTTGGTTCTAGATAGTGCATATCACTTACAGAAGTATCGACACTATCCGCGACCGTAATTCCATTGCGCGTGATTTGCTTGTTCTCGAAGCAGTAACGTACTTCAGACTTATCTTGATAGATGTAATGACGACTCGAAATAGAAGAGCCACCAATAGTACTTGCTGCATCACTGACAACAAACACACCATCTCTTTTATCTAAATTACCAACATCCAAACTCTGCGAAGAAGAAGGCTGTAAGTCTTCATAGCGATTTGGATTAATCACCATCCAACGATTCGCTGGAATAGGATTCAATGTAGAGTCATTGCCTAACAGAAACTCTAAGTTGTTATTCGTCAGCGTGTAAAAACCGGAATATTCAATCGGCATAAACTCCAAGCAATTGGTAGCTCCGGTAGGTACATGAAAGCTGTTTGGGACTGCGTGACGAATTTCTCGCGACATTTTCTCTAGCACAAACTGGGCTTGAGTTTGCATACGTTGTCGGTCAACTGTATCTGCATAACCTTTCATACCAAGCTGAACATAACCCGCAATACCCAGCATGATAAAACTCCCGATCACAATGGTGACGATCATTTCCATTAAGGTAAAACCACGAGCTTTCATCAGTAGTTCCCTCTTATGGCAGTGAGTGTTAATGGCTGAGTGTTGCTCGCAAAAATAGTAATAGTGATTTTTTTATAGTTAGTGATGCCTGTCGTTTTCGCCGCAGATAAGTTGTCGTACGCAACTCCGACCTCAACACGGAAATTGCGATATTTATCTTCACCGCTCTTTCCTAATACATCAGCAATACTCCCACGCTTCGCACTTTGGCACTGACCTATTGTCGTCGGTGTACTCCAACAACCTATGTAATCATCCACGTCATTAAAAGTACTCGGATTATTAGAAATTTCGCCATATTTTGTATCGACACCCAATGTTGCCGAACAACCGTTAGAGGGGTTATCTGGATGAGGGTTAAAACTAGGCTCCTCACAACGAATAACTCCACCATCAAAATCACTCCACTGGTCAAAGCCACGTGCCAATATTTGCGACATAAAACCCTGCCCTAAGGCTGCTGCACGCATTTGATAATGAGGCATTGCTGAATCACGAATTTGAGGAACTAAAAAAGACGTAAATGCTACCATCGCAATCCCCATAAGAATGATGGCAATGATCATCTCAATAAGCGTCATACCAATATGCTTTCTCATGAACATGCTCCCTCCGAAACATAACCTTGAGGGTTAATCAATACTCGGCACTGGCTTTGGCTTTGGCTGTTTTTATCTTGAATAAGAATAGAAATACCAGCAGAAGAAACATTGAGAGGATTACCCAATAGATCAAATTCAATGGGACTAGAGGCACCATTAATAATAGAAAACTGTGCTGAGTTATCGACAACAACATCGCTTCGAGCATCTCGTTCCTTACTAGCCAGATTGCACGCTGCACTAGATCCTATACAAGTACTCGTAATCGATAGACAAAAGTTTGTGTAGCTAGAGTCCTCTCCAGCTTTGTAGCTACTGGGTAGACATCTTTCAGGATAAGGCTTGTTTGGGATGCTGATATTCGACTGCATACGATTCACCTGCACTTGGCGAATCACAGAAATCACGCGTTCTTGTAATGCATATGCAGAGAAATTGCCAGATCCCATAAAACGGCTGGCTGCAAAAAGTGAAAGGATAGAGAGGAGAACAATCACGAGGATTAACTCCATTAACGTGAACCCTAATGCAGAGCTGCGAATTTTCATAACCCAACCTTAGGCTTAGAACAAGCGAGATAAGTATACGATGAAATTATGAGATTAATGATAGGTTTATAATTTTTCGATTCGAAGTGTGAACAGACGAACAAATAACCAATGTCTAGTTATTTTGCCCTTTTGAACGACCAATTTCTTCTTCAATTCGATCGTAAGTTTCTTTATTGCTCAGCGTTTCAGAAACGTGCTCGGCGGTCTGCTTGGTTTGCTCCCACTTCGCTTCGTAAGTTTCTGGCTCGAAGCTGATAAATCTTGGTAATACCACATAACCGATCACACCTAAGATAATCAGCACAACCACAAACTCTATCGCACTAAGACCCGATGTTTTACGCATATGTACTATTCCGAGATTAATCAAAATAAAGAGATAAAGGCCAGACTAGCTGGCCTTTGACTGAATCTTTAGCTTAAGCCTTGTCATTACATGCAGCAGTTACAACGCTATCTTTACCAGGTGTCACAACTTTAACCGTTGCAGCAGCACTTGATGTTGCTTGAGAGTACTCAACACACTTTTTAGTGTATTTTTCAATACCGAAGTAAATCTTAGTATCAGCGTTTGTATCACCAGTTTTTTCAATAAAATCTTTACCAGAACCAACACCATCTACAACTTTCTCAATGTCGCTTGCTGCTTTAGGGTAACCATAAGCAACTCCAATAGTATCGGTACCAACAGAAATTGAACTATCAGAAGAAGTCTCTACACCTGCAATTGCAGACTTACCATACACAATACCAGATGCACCTGTAATAGCGCCTTTAAGACCTTCTAATGTCGAATCACGAGCATCATCTTGCAGGTTAAGGAAACGTGGTGCTGCAGTTACCGCTAGAATACCTAGGATTACAATTACCACTACCAATTCGATAAGGGTGAAACCACCTTGTCTTTTCATTGTTTACTCTCTCTATGTAAGCATGCAGTACAACTGCAAAGTTTCGTTTAGGTCACGCGACCATTTTGGATATTGTCAAAACGGTTTGGGGCAGCAACCTTCACTAAAACTGACCGTGAAGTGGATACTGTATCTACCGCTTGAGCAGAATGACGATTCGCCATTATTCAGTTCATGCTGCAATGAGAAAAACACATTATTGTTTACCCACGATTACAGCCTGTTACTTATGGTAATGATTGCATTATACCGACTTTCATTACCAATTATAGTAATTAGGTGTCAAAAAATTCACTCCGCCGACATTTCGACGTCTATTTTCAGTTGATTAGCAGTTGAGATAACTACAATCGACTGACCATTTTCATAAGTGTAGTGACAGACATAACGATCAGTTTTGATGGCTCCACTGATATCTATTAACTTGTTGGTCATTATTTTACGTTGGGGGTAATGCACCGCTAGCCAATAACCACAATCTAATACACCTTGCTGAGTAAAGGGAGACACTAACCCGCCCTCAGTCATAGTAAGGTTTAAGCCATCTATCAGCATATGTTCTGGCTCGCCTTGTACTAGCCAAGCTTGACGATAACGCTGAACACTATCTTGCATCCAAACTCTCGCTAACTTCGCTCCAGTTACTTGTGCTTGCTCGGTCACAGGACGTAATTTGACCGCCAAACCCACCGCCATAATCGTAGCAATAACCCCAAACACAATAAGCGTTGCTCGGCTTTGATTTTCAACCACGCATTAGCCGCCTTTGATGATGTCGAGCATTCCCCACATTGGTAGGAAGATACCCAATGCCAGCACCATGACCATGCCTGCGACAATCACCAAAAGTAATGGTTCTATTCTTGCGGTCAGTGTTTTTAGATCGTAATCGACTTCTCGATCGTAAAAATCCGACACTTCCAGCAGCAGCTCATCAATACGACCAGTTTCTTCACCTACTGCAATCATCTGAATCACCAATGGGGTGAATATTTTACTGTTGATGGCCGTCACTGAAATGGTGCTACCCGCTTCAATCGCGGACTTCATCTCAAGAATTCGGTTTTCTAAAAAACGGTTCCCTAAGGCTTCCCCGGCCAAAGCCAAAGACTGGTTAAGTGGCACCCCTGATTTCAGCATCAACGAAAAGGTTCTGGCAAAACGAGAAAGCTGCGCACGATTAACGATATCGCCTACAATTGGCAGCCGAAGCCGAAACTTATCGAACTTCTCCCGACCATCAGCCGTCGCCACCCACGCTCTGAACACCGTAAACGCGCCAATCATTGCCACAACCAGCAACACCCAATAATTAACAAAGAAATTAGAAGTCGCGATCAAAATACGCGTCGGCAATGGTAGCTCCACCCCAAAGCGCATGAACATCGATGCAAACTCAGGGATCACCAAGATATTCAATACAAACATGGCAATGGTGATAAAGATAATGACAAACGTCGGATAACGCATCGCCGCTTTAATGCGTTTACGAGTCTCAAGTTCCTGTTCGTAGTAATTCGCCAGTTGCAATAGCGCTTGGTCAAGCCGACCCGTATTCTCACCGACGTTGATCATAGAAACGAACAGTGGGCTGAATACTTTACTGTGTTGCTGCATCGCAGAAGACAAACCTCGGCCATTACTCAGTTCAGAAACGACATCTTCTAGCGCCTCTTTAAGCTGTTTGTTTTCGCAATTTTGCAACAAGCCACGCATAGAGCGCAGCAAAGGTACGCCAGCTTTAGTCAAACTAAACAACTGGCGAGAGAAAAGAATAATTACTTCCAACGGAATAGCAGGCACAAACAGCTTAGATAAGCTCACTTGGCTTTTTGCCGACTCTTTCTCTAAACGTACATTGAGCGGGATGACTCCTTTATTCATCAATGCTTCCGCCGCAGCTTCTGAGTTCACTGCTTCGATTTTGCCGTTAGTGGATGAGCCGTCTAGCGTGCGGCCTTGATAACGAAAAGTTGGCATTCACTTACCTATATGAAAATGGGATCAGTCTTACCAGAAGCATCACCCTCACCTAGGGTCATCACTTCATCCAAACTGACGGTGCCTTGTAGCGCCAGTTCCATTGCAGAAGCAAGCAGTGGCTTATAGTTTTCTGAGCGGCGCGCGGCTTGCGCAAAGCCAACCGCATCATTGGCGCGCAATTTATCCATCATCTCTTGCTCAAGTTCGAGCATTTCAAACACACCGATTCGGCCTCGATAACCAGTCAAGTTACAGTTTTGGCAACCTGCGCCTTTATAAAAAATGGTGCTAACTTGATTTGGGAAACGCCCAGCTAACCACTGCTGACGAGACTCATCTAAGTGGTCTTCTGTTTTACAATCTGGGCAAACTCGGCGCACAAGACGCTGCGCCACCACGGCTCTGACTGCACTAGCAACCAAGTAACCCGGCGCACCCATATCGATCATACGTAACGCACTGTCGACAGCATCGTTGGTGTGGAGAGTACTCAATACTAAGTGACCCGTTAGTGCAGCTCGCAGACCAATTTCTACCGTCTCTTGATCACGCATCTCACCAACAAGAATGATGTCTGGGTCTTGACGTAAAAAGGTTCTCAGAACACGCGAGAAAGTTAGATCGATCTTACTGTTAACCTGTACCTGAGTGATGCGAGGCAGACGATATTCAACCGGGTCCTCTGCTGTAATGATCTTTTTCCCAGGTTCGTTGAGCTCACTCAATGCGCCGTAAAGCGTGGTGGTTTTACCTGAACCTGTCGGCCCGGTAACCAAAATCATGCCGTGCGGACGCGCCAACTGTCGACGTAAGCGAGCAAGCAAGTCTGGCGGCAAGCCCGACTCTTCTAACGGACGCAAACCTGCGGACTGGTTAAGCAGACGCATTACCACAGATTCTCCGTACTGCGTTGGTAACGTCGACATACGAATATCAATTGATTGGCCACGAACTTTGATATTGAATCGGCCATCTTGCGGCAAGCGCTTTTCAGAAATATCTAGGTGTGCCATCAACTTCAGTCGAAGAACCAAAGCCGATGCAATATTCACTTCATTTAAGAGCGTTTCATGCAATACGCCATCAATACGCTGGCGCAAACGCAACACTTGATCGTCTGGCTCAATATGAATATCCGAAGCTCCAACCTGTACCGCATCTTCAAACATGGAATTAACCAGCTTTACAACGGTAACCTCTTCACTATCGGCTTCATCAATACCGTAATCAAAGCTTTGTACATCTTTATGCTCTTCATGCAGCTGCTCAGCAAAGGAGGCGATCTCTTTAGTACGGCGGTAATAGCGGTCAAAGCTTGAAATGAGCTGACGCTCTGAAGCCACAATGAACTCAAGGTTGTATTGGCCCAACAAGTTCATCAATGATTCTTGGATGAACAAATCCGCTGGGTCACTCATAGCAACGCGCAGTGTGTCCCCATTTCGAGCAACGACCATCGCACGTAAGCGACGTGCGTGTACCTCAGGTAAAATCTGCACGGCTTCGGCATCCACAGGCGCACGCCCAAGATCGATCAGTGGCAAACCAAGCTGCTGAGACAAGAAGTCCAACATTTGCTTTTCGGTAATAAAACCAAGGTCAATTAACGCATCCCCTAGCTTCTGCCCGGTACTGCGTTGTGCGTTTAGTGCTTGCTGGATTTGTTCTTCAGAGACGATACCTTCCTCAACCAGAAGATCGCCCAAGCGTTTTCTCAACTGAATTTTCATTGTGCGCTCTCCAACTCTTTCAAGATGCTCAAACGGTCACGGATAAATGCTTGCGATTGATTCGAAATGCCAACTTTACCCAGAGCTTGGTTGTAAGAGTTAATCGCGGCAGTAAAAGCCAGGGCGCGCTCTTGTTGAATAGCCAAACCTAACCACCAGCGCGCGTTTTCCGGCTCACGCTGAGTGAGGAGTTGATAGCTCTCAAGCGCAATGTCATTTTGCTTGTGTTTTTGTGCCAATGCCGCACGCATCGCCAAGTAATCTCGACTTGGTACTGGAGGCAAATGAACAAGCGGGCTCAGCGCCGCTTCAGGTTGATTAGCTTTCACTAACAACTTAGACAAGGCCAAGCGGAGTACTTGGTTGTTCGTATCTAGGTTGATGCCTTCTTGAATAATCTCATATGCTTTACGCGTGTCACCTTTACCAAAGTACAACGCTGATAACTTTTGACGCGTGTCTGCATTCATTGGCTCATAACGCAACGCCTCGGCATAAGCCGATAACGCTGTTTGCATATCGTTAGCATCGAGTGCCTTTTCCGCTCGACTAACAGCCTTAAGGGAAAGCTGACGATGTGTAAGCTCAACCTGCTCAATACTCATTGAACTGTTTTCTGCTGTCGTGTGGGTTACGTGATCGTATTGTTCCTCGCTCGGCATCGTTGCTAACTGCGCGAGTAAAACTGAATCATCAGAGGCGATATTTATCTCAGCTCTTGGCGTGAACCTATCAGTCTCTTGCATGTGAAGCTGTTGCGTTACCGGCTGTGTGGTTGGTTTAGTGTAAACCACTTGAGTTGTATCGGGCGTCATTTTACTCGTTGGCGAGTGAGTGCGCTCCGATGAAACAATTGGTGAGACATTCACAGACGACAGTGGCATAGCGTCGGTTTGAAACTGTGATAGCTCGCCTGAAGGGACAGGACCGCGAGAGACCGCCCAGCTACCAACCGCAAGGCTTAACGAAAAACCGGCGACAAGCCAAAGCCAAGGTTTACTGCGTGAGACACTTGGAATCTCCGCACGAGTAAGCTCTGACGGCGATGTTTTTTCAGCAAGTTCTGATAATGCTTTATTGATGGCACTCAAGGTTGACTCCATCCCCAAAATACGGGTGTTTTAAACTTAGGTTTACGGGCATCAAACGTATCGTGCATAGCGGCGTAAACGTGATGATTTTTTAATAGTGTGCAACGATCATTAAATGCAGCAAGCAACGACTTGTGGCTAATTTGGTTTATCAAGCGCGGAATCCCCATGGATGAACGCCAAATCGCTTTTTTCTGTTCAATAGAAAAAATGTGCGCCCCATTGCCTGCTTTATCTAAACGATTATTGATGTAAGCCACGCCTTCATCGATAGAGAGAGGACGTAACTGGCAGCTAAACGTAATGCGTTGACGAAATTGCCTTAGCTCATGGTTAGCCAATCTTTCATCCAACTCAGGTTGTCCGAATAACACCAATTGAATGAGCTTATCTTGTTCCGTTTCTAGGTTGCCAAATAGACGCAATGTTTCTAAAGCTTGTGGGGAAAGAGCTTGCGCTTCATCAACGATCAAGACGGTTTTCTTTCCCAAGGCATGTACTTGAATCAAGTGCTCTTGAATGAGGGAAACGATGCGCAGCGGATCATCGTTCTCGATACCTAACTCTCTGGCGACAGCAAACTGCAACTGTTCCCCATTCAACACTGGATTGGGTAAGTAAATAAGCTCAACTTCAGATTCAATCTGCTCGATCAGCTTACGGCATACCATGGTTTTTCCAGTGCCGACTTCTCCCGTCACCTTAATCACCCCTTCTCCCATTTGCACGGCAGCTAGGATGGTTTGGATCGCCTCATAGTGAGGGACTAACCCCAAGAACATTTCGGTATTTGGGGTTAACGAAAAAGGCTGAACTCGGAACCCAAAGTGTGACAAGTACATACTCGAATCACAAACCTATTGAAAAACAGAACCTTTCCCAGCGCTTATTGCGCATCTGGGAACCACTCTTGCAGCAGATCACGAGAGCGCTCTAGCTCTTTCTGCCAAGAGTTCACGCCAACTACGGTCGGTTTTAGCAAGATGACCAATTCTGTTTTCTCAGTTACGTTATTCACGTTGCGGAACAAGTGCCCCAGTGCTGGTACATCGCCCAAAAATGGGACTTTAGAAACAAGCTCACGATTTTGCTGTTTCATCAACCCGCCGATAACCACAACATCGCCATCTTTAGCACGAATAACCGAGTCTGATTCACGAATAGAGCTTTTCGCTAATGGCAGTTGGATGTTTTGGAAATCTCCGCCCAAGTTCAATTGCTTCACTTCTTCCGTGACTTCAATAACTGCGGGGTGAACATGCAGGAACACATTGCCTTTGTTATCAATTTGCGGAGTCACATCGAGGGAAATACCCGAGAAGAATGGCGTCAGTTCCACTTCAGGAACTGCATTTGAGTTTTCACCGTTGCCTGCATTGCTCGATAGCTCGGTAACAAAGTACTCATCGGTACCCACTTTGATGACAGATTTTTGGTTGTTGGCAGCGGTAATACGAGGGCTAGAAAGGACGTTCAAGTCACCTTGCGTAGACATGAAGCTCAATACAGCATTGAAGTTACCATCCGAAATAGTCACGTTAGTTTGACCGCCCAATAGCGTGCCAATCGCATCCAATGGTGGTAATGTCGACGCAGGGCGGTTGACTACGATACTACCCGAGTTACCAATTGACGCCGATAAGTTTGACCAGTTGATGCCTTGTTGGTAGCCATCATTCAACGTCACTTCTAGGATTTTAGCTTCAAGAATGACCTGGCGCTGCATGCGCTCCTGCGATACACCTAAGAACTCGCGTACTTCGCGAATATCATCTGGAAATGCTCGAACCGTAATAACTCCCGCTTGTGGCGTTACAACCACACTTTGCCCTTTGCCTGAACCAATTAGATTCGCAACAGCTTGCTGCAGCATCGGCCAGAAGTCACTTTCAGTGATGGTTTCGATGCGTGTACCACCCGTAGATGTGGTCGAGCTATCGTTGTTGTTTCCATTGTTAGAGTCTGACGAGTCAGAACTGTCTGAGCTACCACCAGAATTAGACGTACCAGCCGAGGTTACAGAGCCCGTAACAATGCTGGTTAATGAGCGACCAGAACGCTTGAACTGCAGGTAATCGACTGGAATGGTCACCGTACGCATACCTGCTGGGTAGATTTGAATAACTTTGCCAGACTTCACCACGTCATAGCCATACATATTCTGTACGACATTCAGAACTTCATCCAATGTCACATCTGACAAGTTGACGGTGATATTACCTTGTACCGATGGGTGAATCGCCACGCTGTACTCAGTGCCTTTCACTAATGAGGCGAAAAAGCTTCTTGCATCGACCGCATTCGCCTGAATACGAAAACGCTTCGAGGTGCCTTGCTCTGATGCAACGTTCGAGTCTAAATTTGGCATCAAGTCTGCCTCAACAGAAGAAGGGATTTCTTCCAATGTGCGGCTGTTCGCTTGATTGATCGATTCATTGAGCGCTTCTTTAACTTCCACTGGATTCCGATGACCCATTGAACATCCCATTAAAGAAGCAATCGTTATTCCTACAACTAATTTGCGCATATCTGATCGGGCTCTGGTTATTATTGTTTTACGTTTAAATCAAAAAGCTCTAGGTCCCACTGACGGTTACCACGCTTTAAAGTTACAAATTCACTATTAATGCTCGCGACGCGATAACCCTTAAATAGCTCGCCTTTTTCGACAAGTTTGTTATCCATAATCGCGATACAATCAGTACTTGGCTTACACACAATACTGTTGAGCTTAGGCAGTCGATACCGTTTAACTTTTGGTTTCGCTGACGTTTCAACCGCTGGCTTTTCCCAACCAAGTGGGGCCGTTGGATCCTGGTTTGCCCAAGCGGTTCCTACCGCTGCCATAACAAGCAATGAGATGATGAGTTTGTTAACCACCAATAAACTCCTCTCTAGATCCTAGTGTGTAGACTTCTAACACAAGCTTCGCTTTCGGGTACTCTTCGACTTTATAACTAAAGCTGCGCCAGTAATAACTCGCAGGAAGGCTCTCCAATTTATTCAGATAATTAGCAATAGAAAAATAGTCACCAGTCAGTTCCATACGAACAGGATGCACGTAGTAACCAGAGTATTGCGATGCTTCTTTATCTTCCGTTATTGGCTCAGATGGCAAGGTTTGCAGAGACAAAAGGTGAATGCCACTTTGCTGCTCCAACACATTTTCAAGCAGCTCAGCCATTTGCGAAGGTGTAATAAGATGCTCGATGATCTCCGCTAATTGCATCGAAAGATGCTGACTCTCAGCTAACAGATTAGATATCGCGCGATCAATCTCAGCATTTGGATCTTTCTTAAGTTGCGCCTGAATACGTAGCGTATCGATTTCAATCTTTTGATTGGCTTGCTTTAAATTACTTAGTTGCCTCTCATTACTGATGATCTCGTTAAGCTTTGGCTCCAATACCAGCGTAAAGAGCAACATGATCACGACAACTAAACCGCACAATGCAGTGAGCACTTTTTCACGCGTACTCATTTCGCCAAAGCGCCCTTCTAATGAGAGCCAGAATTCGTTCATTTCTCTTTATCCTCGCGCGTTTTTAGTTCAAACGTCACAATATCCTTATCATTTCGACCTATTTTGACGTCGTCAAACGTTCGGCCAACCAAGTTAATTTCATTTTTAAATTGGCTGACCCAATTTGGCACTGAGCTCGGTTTTTTCGCTAGTCCCTTCAGGTCTAAGGTATGGGTATTGATTCGAATTTCGGACAAAGAAATTTCTTGGTTTCCTAGCTTCGCTAATGATTGCATCACGCCAGAGTAACCCGTGCGTTGCGAGTCATCGTATTTCCCGACAGCTTTAAGCGAGTCTCGCTTCGCCTTGACTTCACGCTCTAAGCGGGCTTTAGCTGCCAGCTTATTATTGTCAGGTTGATGTTTACGTAGCTTGACTTGATAACGTTCAAGCTCTGACTTCATGATATCGCCTTTACTTTTTACAATAGCAATCTCATCTTCCAAACCGCTGCTCTGCCAAGTGACATAACCGTAAGAAAATAGAATTGCAGCCGCCGCAACGCCCCAAGATAACGCGATATTTTTTAGCGTCAGGAGCTCTTTTTTCGGTTTTAAGTAATCGGGATATAAGTTGACGCGTCGAGTATTTGAAGTAGCCGCAGTGTCAGCCAAAACATGTCCTGATAGCTCATGTTCTGGTGGTAATAACGGTGAAACCTTAGTACTTAAACGGTAGTTCAGAGCCTGAACAAGCTCGCTCTCATCCTCTTCATCACAGCACACTTTCAATTGATGTAATTGCACGTGGCGTAACTGAGATGAAAGATAGTCAATCGAACGTTGCAGTTCTAACGACAGACTGTCCATCTGTAAATCGCTAGACGGAACCCCCGTTAACGGTGGCGTCACACTGCGAATAGAGCGGTGGAACGCAATAGTATTTTCGACAAAAGCGCTTATACGGAAATGACCACGCACACTGCGTTGTAATAATAGGAAGTTTCCTAGTTCACCAGCAGTCTCTCCCCAAATATCGTCTTCAGGAAGAATGGCTTCTAATGGTAACTGGGCTCGACTGGCCAGTAACACAATCTTATCCAATATTTTTCGCGATAAGACGTATGCTTGCACTTTGGTTGAATTCGGTAACTCGACCGCATCGGCAATAATGTCGATAGCACGCTCAGAGATCAGTTCTTTCAACAAAAACGGTAATGCGGCTGGCCATTCTTGACGCGGCATGACCGGTTTGTCGATTTGGTACATCTGGTAATAGTTATGAGAAAGAACAACCGTTAATGAATCATACGCACTCGCTGCAACGCTCAATGCTTGCTCAACGGCTTTTTCCCAATTGGACTCAGAAATATCAAATTGGTATGGACGACTACTTTTGATTGAAGATGATAAATAAACGGCGTCTGGCTGAATAACCAAAAAGCAGGAGCGACCACCACTAGATGATCGCTTAAGCTTGTCGAATAGTGCTTTGAAATCCATGATTATTATCTTTATTTTTTCCGCCAGCGATTTCGTCTTCCCAATTTAACTTGGGATTCTGATTGAGAATTCGGCAACGCTTGGGGACGAGGAAGAAACTGCTGCTCCGCAGAAAAGTAACGCCCTTGCCCACCATAAACCCCGAGCTCAATTAATGTGTTGAGCTCGTTCTGATTCTCAATTCCCACTGCTATAATTTTAGTTTTACTGTTTGCCGCCGCACCTAGCATACTGCGGACAAATAGCTGGTTTTCATGTCGTTGGTCGATTTTTGCTACTAAACTGCGATGAAGTTTTAGGTAACGAATGTCCACTTCTTTTAAATAGTGAGTGCTGACGATGGTACGCCCAGCCTGCCCAACCATTAAGTAGCACCCCAAACCGGCCAGCATTTTAGCGACTGGTCGCATAAAGTCTAAGTGTCTTACAAATTGTGCTTCAACAAACTCAAAACTGAGACACTTTCTCTGCTCACGTGACAACTGTAAGAGTTCATCACGAAACCATTTAAAGTACTCTCGGTTAGAAAATGGCGTTACATTCAAATTGAGCGCATACGATCTTGAGTTATCAAAATTATCCTTAAACTCTCTTAAGAATTTATTAATAACTGACTTATCCATTTGCGCTTCATAACCGACCTGTCTGATCGCAGAAATGAACCGAGACGCTTTAACAATCCCATTCTCAGGATCGCGAATCCGACATGTTAACTCTTCATATAATGATTTTTTATGCGTCGCGTCACTTATTGGATGCACAGATTGTGCGTAGAGTATCACACTTTCTGGTGTAAGTGCTGTGTCAAATAACGTTCTCCATCTCACACTTCCGCGAGCTTCTTCATCGTGGTTCCATTTTTTGAAGCGACTCCAATTATTGTTATTTTGTAGTTGCGCACTACGCAAAGCAGTCTCGGCTTCATCAATGATTTGGCTGTGTCGCTCACCTTCTTTATAAGTGGTGATGCCAATATGGCACCAGTTGTCTGGATCAAGTGGCTCTGGCGGCATTAACTTTTCTAACTGGCGAATGCATTGCGAGGCAAGGTTAGCCACATCTTTCGCACTTTGGTGCGGTAGAAAAAGCGCAAAATCAGCATCGTAATAACGGGAAAATACAACATCTGGGTATCGTTGAACTAAATTGGACAATAAACTCCCAACTTCAACAATAAACTCATCCGTAATTTGCTTATCTTGCTCTTCTTCAACCAGTTTCCAGTCTTGAATACGAACTAGCAACACGGCGCCGCGAGCCCCGCTTTCTAGTAACGCCGATTCCAACTTGCTATCAAATAACACTCGGTTAGCGGTACCGGTTAGCTTATCAAGGAAGGTTTGAGTTCGAATAAAGGTATCAAATCGGCTTCGCTCTTGACGCGCATCTTGTAACTCTTCGATTAATACATCGAGCGCTTCACTGGCGGTGTAAGGCCATTCTTTTTTGTCACCTTTGGCATACTGCTCCACCCTACCAGCCAGGATCATTCTGCCTCGCTCTTCGAGCATTTCGGAGCCTTCTAATTGCTCCTTAAGCCATGCCACGCCGCGCATTAAGCAGAAGATGATCAATATAACGGCAAGCGTGATCGACCAAAGCGCCTGCATTGAGTAGCTGTAACCTAAGTAAGGGGGAATTGCTTTAAAGTGAATCGTGTAATCTTGATTGTGAGTCAGCTGATACTCTGCCTCAAACAAGACTGACGCTTCCATTTGATGAGAAGTATCTTTGAAGCGATAAACAACGGCGTTGTTGGTCGACAACGTCATTTCGACAATATTGGAAGCCTGCAGCATTTTCGGCATCCAGCGCTGCATAGAATAAGCGGCGTCAGGATCTTCCATCTCCTTGTCGACCACCTCTACGATCCCTTCTAAATAATGGGTGAGATATTCCTGCCCAAGACGTTTAAAAGAGAGGGTGCCACCGACAAACAAGATAAACATGGCGCAGATAACGATCATGGTGACAAAGGCCACCAGCCGTGTGCTTAACTTAAGAGTTGGGGTATACCTCATGAATACCAAATTCCTTTTTTATTCATCATATACCTTATTGAAATATTTATACTTGATAAGAGTTCATCAAACAATCGGATTAGTCTGATAGTGAGAGGCTGGAGCATAAAGAAAATCACACTCATTGATAAGTTTTATTGTTACGCCTAACCTTGCCAAGAGAAGCCTGTGAAATCATTAGATTGCGACAATAAAAAAGGCCGCGATATTCGCGGCCTTTTCGATTCAAGCATAAGCAGAATTTAAAAGTGTAAAAATAAAAAAAAACCAGCACTTCTGCTGGGTTATAGTAGCTTTCGCTGTAAATTTGCCGCTTTTCTTTACGATTTTAATTTATACGTAATCTAAAACGGTTAACTAAGACAAAAAAACCAAAACAGGGTCAGTAAAATTAAAATCTTCATATTAATCATAAACATAGCAGCAATGACCCCGATTGAAAAATCAACCTTTCACGAGCTGAATGTGTAAAAGTATCCGCGTTTTTTACTTAACTCAGCTCGATTTAAGCATTTTTCAACATTTCTGACAAAGCTGTTTTGCGTGTATCCAAAGCACTGCGCTTGTTTATCCCATACTGAAAGTCATACTCCTTACCAAGGATATGTACCTTACTTTCGGCTCGTGTTATGGCTGTATAAAGCTAACTTCGATCAAGCAACAAGCTTCGCTCCAGCAGCACGATTACATTCTCAGCTTGCGAGCCTTGCAACTTATGTAGCGTTAGTGCGTAAGCCAGCTCTATGTATTCGAATAGCTGCCAATCGACCTTTAAAGACCTTTTGCTTCCATCCTCGCCAATATCCTCTAGCTCAATGACACAAGCATACTCTTCGGTTGCTTCAGCGTTTGTTATCACGCCCAAAGTGCCATTTTGAACATCGTATTTATAGTTTGTCAGGGTTATAACTATTGGGTCGCCTTCTCTGAACTCATAGTTTCCTTTAGTGATCGGCATATTTGTTAGATCAAGTAACCGACCATTAGGGTTCACCTCTGCTTGTAACTTGAGGTTAGCATTTCTTACGGTGGCATTCGTCGATGCTACAATCATCGCCCTGTCGTATTGCAAATACACCGACACAGCGTCCTGAAGCAGGTCATCACTTGATTCATGGAACGTAATATCAGACGTCGTTAAAGAAGATGGCTTATTGCCATTGCGTATGTCATTCGAATAAGCAGGAATAGAACTAATAGCGCCTTGTCGCTTAACCACATCTAGTTCGACATGATTGATTACCCCACTCTTAATAACATCATGCAAAATTAACCCTGCATTGATCGGAGGTAACTGATTAGGATCTCCCACGAGTACGATCCTTGACTTGTCGGAGAACAAAGTAACCAAACGCCACATAGTGTAGGCATCTAGCATCGACGCTTCGTCAATCAGTAAAGCACTGTTATCTGGAATACTATCTTTACGTAATAATCGCGCTATCGTCATACAATTAATGCCAATAGACTGCTGAAGGCGTCTAGCTGCTTTTCCTGAAAGCGCTACTGGATAAATACTAAAACCTAATTTTTGATAGGCATCAACGATAAGCTTCGTGGTTGTCGTTTTACCTGTTCCAGCACCTCCAGTGAGAGCAAAAATATGGCTGACTAATGCTGTCCTTACAGCTCTTGCTTGAGCTTCCTCAAGTTTCCAACCTTCAGGGATAGAAGTAGCGAACGCAACCTCTAATTCACTTCGCCAAAGGCTTCCCATCTTGCTGAGTTTGCTGAATCGTTTGGCTATTGTTTTTTCAAAAATATAGTTGCCTGATGCGTAGTATTTGTCATCGTGTTTTACAAAACCGATGATGTCACCTGTTAACTGTTTAGCCCTTTCAATAAGTAACTTGTCGTTATTTAAGTAGGTGCGAATCGTATGTTCTATATCACGCCAAAGTGCAACCGTATGCCCTTTGTCACTCCATAGACGCAAAGATTGTTCAATTATAGCTGCAAGCCTTATTTCATCACTTGGTTCAACTTTGAAGTGCTTTTGTGGATCTCATCAACCTTGCTAAATCTCATACCCAAAGAGAACAAGCGGTACGGATTCGTTTTCAAAAATCCAATTGCATCCTTACCTGACAATCTAAAAAGTTGACGTTGAATAGGTTCTTCTACCTCCCTCTCAACTAACTGGCTCGCATACTTGAGATTGGCATATTTTCTAAAACCTTGATAAAGCGCATTTACCGTCCCATCACTCCTCAAAACATCCTTGATCGCTTGAAAGTTACTTATTGATTTATCATGTTTATATGGTTCATCTTTTTCGCATTCGAGCATGGTGAAAATGTCACTACGGAATTCAGCCCAGAGTAATTGTGCTTTCACCCTGCCAATACCGACAAACTCTTTCTCAGAGCTTAAAAAGTTAACGAAACCAATACCATTGTCAGGCATCACACACTTAAGTTTGGGTTGCATGAAGCGCCACACGTCCACATAACCACCCACACTAACTGGCTGTTGTCGCACACTATAGTTATTCTCTTTTAATATCTCCCATTGCTGCCCTACTTGCGGCTTCATATTTAGCTGGTTTTGAGTAGTTAGCAATACGATTCGGTGTGCTCCAGCGTTTTGGTTAACAAACACAGCACCTAACTGAACATTATCAGGATGATATTGATATATCTGGGTAATCCGAACCAAGAAAGTACCGTTACTCATTTCCAAAGCCCCATTTCAATGAGAACTTCTTTAAATTCAGATAGCCTAGCGACTTCGGCGGTAAGTTTTGCATTCTCAGCTTGTAACCGAGCATTGAACCGCTTTAAGTCACGAACCTTGATGCTATCTGTTATACCCTCGTCCATATTGTCCTGGAACACTTCCCTGACTTCAGCGCTCTGTTCTTCCAGTGGCAGATTCTCTTTCCGTTTTTGATACACCCCCTCTGTTGCAAGCTCTTTCTTAAGCTCATCGAATAGTTCGAAGAGTTTTTTGTTTCTAGATGCTTTGAATGCAGACGAATCAAAACCAAGCTCATCTGCTATCTTTTTGGGACTTAAAGTATCACCATGCCAGTAATCCAGCCAATTCGGAGGGTTCTTGGCCTTCATTTCATCAACCCACGCAATGAAGAGATTTCTATTTCTTTGTCCTTTCTCTTTGCTCAACTGGTCTTCTACTAGATTCTATTTGCACCAATTCCCAAATCCCGATATTTCAAATTAAAGACGCTATTTAAACAGACTCTCTTGTTCCAAATCTGGTGCCGCATCTAGATATCTGTTGAGCGTTGGCCTAGAAATATTGAAGTGCTTAGCCACATCAGATTTTTGTACTGAGGGATCTTGTAGCATCGATTTCGCGAGCTTAATTTGCTTATCTGTGAGTTTTTGCTTCCTGCCACCTTTTCTGCCTCGCGCTCTTGCAGCTTTAAGTCCAGCCTTGGTTCTTTCCACGATAATATCTCGCTCAAACTCAGCTATAGCTCCAATCACGTTAAACACTAGCTTCCCTGTAGATGTTGTTGTATCAATGTTTTCGGACAATGATTTAAACAGAACTCCGTTGCTCTTAAACATCTCAAGCAAAGTAATAAGATCTTTAAGACTGCGTCCAAGCCTATCGAGTTTATAAACTACAACTATGTCATCCTGGCGAAGGGAGTCTAGTAATCTAGTAAGTTCAGGGCGATCTTTGGTCTTAGCTGAAGCCTTTTCTATAAAGATTTTTTCACAGCCAGATTTGGTTAGTTCATCAATCTGATAATCACAGTTTTGATCTGTAGTGCTTACTCTCGCATATCCAATTATCATGAAACATTCGCATACGTTTATGTTACATAGTTTAGTTTACGAGTTTTGTTACGGAAAATGGAAGGTTATTCATTAAAATATGATGAGAAAGGAGATGTAACACAAACCTTCGTTTTATTTACATCAAAAAAACGGAAAGAACTACACGGTACTTGAAGCACTTTTCAAAGGGTAAAATTGTTGCCCATGACGATCTCGAACTTCGTAAACAACGCTATTGGTCGAGATTCCATTCCCCTCACATCCAGGCAAGCAAAGCCCTTAGATGAAAGAGCTTCGAAAGCATCAGTAACATCCTTGATACTGCGCCCACTCATTTCAGCAAGTTCATCAAGACTGTTTGGCTTCTCGCGAGCAATCAAATTCAACAGTTCAACATTTTCGTTAGACAACAGTTGTGAAAGCGCAGCCAGTGACTCAAACAAAAATTGAGGATAAGGTTCTTCAGACGTCACTTTTCCTTCTGCAATACGAATCATACTCTTACGAGCAAGCTCTTCTGATAGAATGCCGATTTTTGCTTCCATACCATCCTCACTCCTAATAGTCGCATCTAATTCTTTTTTCATTTCTTGGGAAGGAGCAATCAACAGAAGTGGTTCTCACACGAAGTTTCTGTTAGTCCACTGATCTTTTCTTTTTCGCACTTCATTGCTGGATACTCCCATTTTTTATTGACGCAATCACTTTTAATAAATCGGCCGTGATTGCTGAACATTTGTCATTCATAAAAAACGTTACTTCATCTCCAAATTTCATCGTTACGATACCGCTTTTATCGACACTTAACAGCGCGAAAGACTGCTTCAAGTCGAGAGTCGTGTTACTTCCATTGGTCGTGGTTTCAGCCATATTTCCCCTCACTGCTAACGAGTATGCTTACAACACGGGCAACCATTGTTACCCCAGATGTTTACTTAATTGTTCTGTTTAACTTTTCAACGATTTCAGTGGCATGTTGAAATATTGCATCCTTTACCAACGCAAACTCCTGTCCAGGGAATCTTTTGTCTATAGAACTCAGTGCGCTACTAAATTGAGCGAGAAAGGTATAGACGATTTCATGGCATTCAGCATTACTGATACCGAACTGACTCGCTGTCTGCTCTATATGCCGTAAGCAAATCTTGCTGATATGGTATTTGTATCCTCGTGATGCTTGCAGTCCCATTGCTAGTTTTAGCTTGCGCTTATTTAACCCTGTAGCGCTGACAGCAGGGTAAGCTGATAGCAAATCGTAGAACGGTGCAAGTTTATAGTATCCGACAGGATCAATATGCACGGAAAAATTCTTGAGATGACCGTCAGTGGCACCAAGAAGGCACTGTAAAATCATGAATTTAAAAAAATCATGATTGTTCGCCTTGCTTTGCGCAGAGAGACTTAAAACATCAACAATTTTGGAGACACTTAGGTTGTTCTCCGATTGATATTTTTGATGTTCAGGTACACCCAAAATCTGGCAGAAATCTTCTTGGTGTCTACGAGTCACAACTCCATCACCAAAACATCGGTCGAACCGTTTTACTGCAAGGGCTTTAGCTCCTGATTCTACGGTTATTATGTCCATATCGGGGACTTTAAAACCAAGTTCCTTCGCTATTTGAGCACATATGAATTCATTCTCAATGCTGCTACTCATATCTAGCACGGAGTTACTTTGGGTAATAACATCCATCGGATACTTAACTATGTGACTACTGAACGCGGTTCCCTGTGGGACATACCACTTTCCATTTGTTTTCATCAGCGTGGTTTTTCTTTGTGTACCAGATACACATGGCCTGTATTCACCAAAACATGGGAGAAATGATTTACGCAGAGTAACGAGTTCATTTAAGTCACTTATTGATAGCTCTCGATATTCCCACCCTATATCTGGCAGGTTCTCACTACCCGTGAACGAAATACCGCCAGTACAATCATGACCAAGTTTGGAGAGTAAAGTGAATGCATCATTGGATTGTATTCCCATTGAGTGAGCAAGGCTTAATCGTTCTTCCATTAAATCAGGAAGAAGATTATTCATGAAATTCAATACATTAAATGATGAATTTTCTCCCGTTCTTAACGGTAGGCTCAACGAGATCGGAAAGGATGAATGATATGCTAACCATTGTTCAGAATATGAAAATGACAAGTTGTTCTTCGACCGTTGAACAAACTGCCCCACGAGCATGTTGTTATTTGTGGCATGTGCGTAAAGTATAGGATTGTACAAATTAGCTCCCACTTTCTTCTAGTTGGGCTGTGTTTTTGTAGAGGTTAATTGCATTTTCTACTGCCAGCATTTCAGCTTTGATATCCAATCTACGATTGTCATGTTCTGAGATGTATTGTTCTATGCATGGCCTCAGCTCGGAGTATTGCGCACACAACCGATTGAAATGCTTCCATGCCCTTTGATGAAGAGAATTGGACTCTGACAGCTCTGACTGTTTATCTTGCAAAATCGTCAAGAGACTTTCTTTTTTGAGAGAAAGATAGTTGGAGTCCTCACTGTAATTGTCGTAATCAACAACCTCCCAATCGGTATGGTTGAACATAAAACCTTTGGAAAACTTCTCATCGCCGCGTTTATCGAAGCCGCATGAGAGGACTGCACCGATAAGAGACATCTCCTTCAATTTTTTTTCGACGTATTCATCTGATAAGTATTCATTTTCCTCACTGTCTAATGAAATGGATTTTAGGTCGTTAGCAGAGAAATGTTCATTGTGATAAATAGCGAGAAATAACTCTTTTCTGATCTTTACCTTCATGTGTTCAAAAAGTGACCTTTACTGTTGATTTTGAGGATTATAATCCGTGGATCTATATGCCGCAAGTGTGTGATTGTTCAGCAAATTAATTTCATAAATAAAAAACATGAACAAGAACCTTGCAGAACTTGTGGGCAAACGCATTGCAAAAATGAGGAAATCTAAAGGGTTAACTCAAGATAAACTCGCGTTGTTCGCAGAGATAGATAGAAGTTATGTTGGACGCATTGAGCGCGGTGAAGTCAATATCACGATTGAGAAGTTGTATGAGATTGCGGATGCCTTAGGCTGTGATGCTAAGGAGCTTTTGCCTTGATCTGTATTGAATTATTCACAACATATGTAGAGCACTAGCAAACCCCATCACTGAAAAAGTTAGCACTCGATTTTTGCACTTTACCCACCTAACACACCCAACAGTGCTTAGGGTGTTAGTAGCTAAATAGTGGGACACAGCCTAAAAAAGTTAAATAATATCCTTAAGTAGATCATGTTGTGCTTGGTATAAGTATAAACACATAGACCAAATTGTAAGAATTGTTGCAACAAGGAGTACGAAATGGGCTATGTAAAGAAAAACACCTTCGGGCTGAAGTAAATACAGCCATATCGACAGCATTTGAAATGTCGTTTTGAATTTTCCAACTGATGAGACAGCGACTGAACTTATTCTGCCCACTTCAGCCATCCACTCACGCAAAGCAGAAATGATAATCTCTCTTGCAATCATTATGATGGCAGGTAAAGTTATGAATATTGAGTTGTAGCTCTCGGTTATCAATATAATTGCTATAGCTACTAAAACTTTATCAGCTACAAGGTCAATGAATGCCCCAAAAGTGGATGATTGTTGCAGCCTTCTCGCTAGATAACCATCAAGTAAATCTGTTAAGGCTGCAATAAAGAAAATGCTACTTGTTATTGCCGCCGCATGCTCTATTGGCAAATAGAAGAAGGCTATCATCACTGGTATTAGCAATAACCTGAGTAAAGAAAAAATGTTTGGTAGATTCATGAGCAAGTACAAAGCAAGATCACATCGTTCTAGTGTGTTTCACCGTATATCCTAGTATCCTTGCCACAAACAGCCTTGTGAAACAGCAACTTATAAAAAAATGAATTCTGGACTTTAAAATAAGTTGTAAGACATGGATAATCTGATGATTATTGTGATTTTTACTGTACAAAAAAACAGGCTTTGGAGTGGATATGAATGTAATTGACTTGTTCTGTGGCTGTGGGGGGCTATCCCTTGGTTTTGAGCAAGCTGGATATAATGTTCTTCTTGGCATTGATCATGATAAATCAGCATTAGAAACCTTTAAAGCCAACCATAAGAACTCTGAGGTTATTCATGGGGACATCCAAGAAATCTCGGCTAACGATATCAAACAAGTCATCAGCAATCAAACTGTTGATGTGATAATCGGAGGGCCTCCATGTCAAGGATTATCATTATCAGGCCCTCGTAAATTTGAAGATCCCAGAAATAAGCTTTTTTTGTCTTATGTTCGTTTGGTTAGAGATTTAAAACCAAAGTTCTTTGTTCTAGAAAATGTGCCGGGAATTATAAGTCTATTTAAAGGAAAAATAAAAGACCAGATCATCAAAGAGTTTAGTGAATTAGGCTACAGCGTTGAGTACGAAGTGCTAAATAGTGCTCACTATGGAGTACCGCAAATTCGTAAGAGAGCTATTTTTATTGGTTCACTTGATTGCACTGGTGCTAGTTATTTCCCAGAAAAAATAATTTCTGAAGAACAAGCCTTTATTAATTGTGAGCAGGCAGTTTCAGATCTTCATGCTTTAGATGATGACGACATGCCAGAGTCATTTTCATATGCAACTGAACCACAAAGTGCTTATCAAGTTGAAATGAGAAAATATGCTCCTAAGAGACTCCATAATCATCTTATTACAAAGCACCAAGATAAAGTTAAGTCAACTATCGCCCTAGTTCCTGAAGGTGGGAATTACAAGAATTTACCAGAAGACTTTGTTTCTACACGCAAATTTAATGTTGCTTGGACTCGATATCATAGTAAAAAGCCAGCAAGTACTATCGACACTGGTCATCGACACCATTTTCACTATAAACATAATCGAGTTCCAACAGTTAGAGAAAATGCTCGTTTTCAATCTTTTCCTGATTCATTTATATTTTTGGGAAATAAAACAGAGCAGTATCGTCAAGTTGGAAATGCAGTTCCTCCATTAATGGGGAAAGCAATAGCAGAGAAGATATTAAGGCAAACTGTAGACAAGGAATCGATAAGTTCAGTAGAGACAAAGGAATTGATTATATGACAGGTGAAAGTTTATATAAAACACCAGAGGAGCATTTGTTTCCTTTACATATGGTGCGCCCTCGATTTAAGAACAACCTAGAGAACGTTCTATTTTACATGTCTAAAGAGATTAGTGCATTCAACGGGTCTATTGATAAAGAATCTTTAAACAAAATTATTGCTGAATTCCCAGGTAATAGTCATGCCACCGTCAAAACTCTAGATAATTGGCGTACAGAGATTAGCGCCATTTTTGGTCTAATGCAGTACAGACACGGTTTAGGGCTTTATGCAAGTGCAATTTCAAAAAGGCTAGCTGAAACAGAAGATTTAATTGAATTTTTTAAGAATTTCTCAATGAAAATTCAATTCCCTAATGGCATGCTGAAGCCACATGTAAATAAGGATTTAATAGATCATAATGTAAATTTCGCACCACTTAAGTTTATTAAAGATCTACTTACACTTCTTGAAGGTCACGATAACGGTCAGGGTTTTATCACTAAAGATGAGTTGACCTACGTCGTTTTTGACGATCTCAGGTTTACTTCTGGTTCTCTATCAGTAAGTGATGCCAAAAATATCATTGTAGAAAATCGAAAACATAATGTTGTGTACAGAAGCCACAAATTTATTCGAGGTTTTACTTATGAAAGCAAAGGAGACCAAACTCGTACAGCTCTAGACTTTCTCGACTATATGCAGTTAGGTAACTTACTTGTAAAAAAATCTTCCAAGTACTTCCTAAACAATATTGAAAGTGAGTTTCTTACGTATGCTTACACTCAATCTGGGACGTTTGACCGCTTCTCTGAGTTTTATGGTAGAGAATTTGATGTAAGTGAACTGCATGATGTTAAAGAAGCTTGGTTTGATTATGTAAATGATTTAGATTTCTCTACCAGTGCGACTAGCTTGGATAAGTTTATCCGAACGAAATCAGAAAAAGATGAGTTCGTACTGAGTTTAGATAGTGGTCAAACAACTAAAATGACTACTAAAGATATTGGAGATATGGGTGAATATCTGGTTATAGCTCATGAAAAGAATAAACTAAAGATGCTTGGACTTGAACATAATCAGCACTTAGTTCAGTTCATCCCAACACATTTGGGGGCTGGTTATGATGTTAAATCTATGGATGAAATGGATAACCAAATATTTATAGAAGTTAAAACAACTTTAAGTAATCATCCGATAACCCAAAGCAGAATATCCCTCACGAAAAATGAGTGGAATGCTGCATATACTCATAAAGAAAATTACTACATATACCGACTTATTATCACGGATGAAAGCAGAAAGTTGCTGGTCATGAATAACCCTGTAAAGCTATTCCAAGAAGATCTAGTGAAACTTTCCGCCCCAAAGGGAGTAGAGTTAATATTTAAACCAACGATAATGGAAGAAGTAGAGATATTGGCATGAATAAGCTAAAAATTTGCTCAGTTTTTAGTGGCTGTGGTGGGATGGACTTGGGAGCTATTGGTGGATTCAGCTATCAAGGAAAGTACTACGATAGCAATAACTCTGAAATCGTTTTTTCATCTGACATTGACCCATATGCAGTTGAAATTTATAACGATAACTTTGATCATATATCTATGCTCGGTGACATTAGAGATCTAAAACCTTTTGTACCTAAGCATGACGTATTGATTGGAGGATTTCCATGCCAATCATTTTCCGTTGTTGCTCAAAACCCTCCTCGCTTGGGTTATAAGAATGATAATGGAAAGCTTTTTTTTGAAATGGTCGATATATTAAAGAAGCATAAACCCAAGGTTTTCATTGCTGAAAATGTTAAAGGGCTACTCTCTGCAAATAAAAAGCAAGCATTTCCTCTGGTAATACAATCATTTGAAGAGGCTGGTTACACTTGTAAGTACACCATACTAAACTCGTCTCATTTTGGGGTTCCTCAGAAAAGAGAAAGGGTTTTCATCGTTGGTTTCCTAAACCCTGAGTTGGCTAAGAGTTTTAGCTTCCCAACAGCTATCAAATCCGATATTACACTCCAGGATGTCTTAGAAAATGAAGATGAAGTTGATAGTAAGTTTTTCTTTTCACAAAAAGCTATAGACGGAATGCTAAAGAAAAGAGAGACGATGAATAAAGGTAGAGTTCAAGATCCTACTGGGTATTGCAATACTATTAGTGCGCACCTATCTAAAGCAAGTTTAAATAGTGTTGATCCTGTATTGTGTATAAATGGCCGATATAGAAGATTTACACCATTAGAGGCTGCTCGTATCCAGTCTTTTCCAGAAAACTTTAAGTTTAATGTATCGAACACAAGGGCATATAAAGCCATCGGAAATGCGGTTCCACCTGTAATGATGTGGCATGTAATGTCTAGTGTTGTTTCAACTTTGTCTTCTGCTGTGTCAATAAAAGCAGCTTGATAGCTTAAGAGTCCCCCCCAAGCATAATCAATTTAATTGTTTTGTGGCATTTTAAGGATGGGGGGGCTTCTTTCCAAGATAATTGCCTAGCTTAGGATTATTTACCGTAGAATATCATCTATTTTGACTTGGCAGGTAAACCATCATCAATTGTAGAAGCTAACTTATTGAGATCGACGCCATCCATCTTCTGAAGGTTGTATTGCCATCTCGCAAATCTTTCAAGCAATATATCGTTTTGAGAATTAAGCCTTTTATTTTCTGAACTGAGCCTTTTATTCTCTTTTTCAAGTTTTTCTACTTGCTTGATTAATTCAGCAATCGCTACGTCATCATTCCCTAGATTAGAGATAAGATCACTTAATTTGTCAGTACTTTCGAACAACGACTTGGCATCTTGGATAGCTGCTGATTTCTTTTGCCTTAGCTGCTCTTTCTTCAAATCAAAAGCATGCTTAATTTCATCATACTTGGTGAATGTGAAACGTGATGGCGGCTTTTTTAGGCCAAGTTCTAACTGTAATTTCTCAGCTAAAAGCTCATAACTAAGTTTACCAGTCCACCCATCGATGATAGCCAGTATCGTTTCTTTGTTATCTGGAACAAAAGCCATTATGCCTCCCTCATATCAGATAGTGCCAAAGCCATAAGATCAAACCCTTGGATAGCGCTTTGTTCATTTATGTTCAGTGAGCGCTTCACAGGAGATGGTGATAGCTCATCAGGTATTCTAACGTGTGCGCCATCCGCTTTTTTTGGATCTTCAAGAAGAAAAATGAGTGTTTTTATCTTAGACAAGCGAAAGCCCAGAGCTGTAACCCATCTATCCGATCCAAAAACCTGATCCTCTGCGGCGGCTTTCGCATGCCTCAATTGCTCTTCATATAGCGCTTCAAGAGTTTTTAACTCATCAAGAGAGTGAGGTATACCTTTAAGGCAAACATGTTCATTACAGACCTCACAGTCACCATTTTTAACACATGGACTTTCGGCATAGTTGGTGAACACAGAAGCCTAATCCTGTGAACTGAGCAACACCATCCCTATCAACCCCAAGAGCTTTTAGTGAGATGGGAAGTCCAAGGTCATGTAAAACCATTGGCGGTGGCGGCGCTTCGGCAGTGTAAGGTTCTAACAACTGGTTAGCTTGAGCAACAGTCATGACACCAGATCCAATCGTAACATGCCCAATACGCTGAGTTAGACGTGACTTTTGCTTTTCAGTTCGTCCGTCGTAAGCTTTGTTTTGCTTGATATCAGCTCGCCCTGACCATTTGGCGATAAGCCAATCAGCTTCACCTGCTAACTTTAATTTCGTGTTTAACCAGTGACGAAATTGGTGACTATTTAGCTTGAGAGGTGTCCCATCTTCATCTGTGATACCCAGCTCATCAAAAATTGATTCTAAGCCTCTGTCAGAGCCGATAGCATCACTCAGAGAGCCATGCCCAAGATGAACCCATGAGAAGGGCTTAGCCGCGAATTCCTTGTGAAATTCATAATCTCTGACTAATGTGATGCAATCCCATACTTTCATATCGCCATAATTAGGGAAATCCAGCGTCTTATATTGTTCATCAATAATAGAACGGAGATCCCTGTAACTAGGAAATCGAATGACGATTCCTGCTGACTTACCTGTGCGCTTATTGACGACCTCATTGTTTGGGAGAATGGTGTATCCTTGACACAAATCCTTTTTCCAGTTGTTCACATTATTCAAGTCACTAATTAAACGATTTAACCATTTGACGTTGCTTCCATATGTAGTCCAAGTAATGTTGACTCCTCTTCCTGATTTACCTGTTTTAAATCCCATTGCTTTCGCGAACTGATTATATGTCAAAGGCTTGTCTTGGGAGCTTTCTGAGTCACTAGCCAACATGAACAGATCAGGATTGTCGTACGCAAATTTTGCAGCAGACCTGGCTGGAGCAGAAATCTCAACAAGTCTTTCAAATGCTTGTTTAACAACGTCTTCTAGCAAAGCTGGCACCCACTTTCGAACGGCCCCCCCCCCCCCCTTTGGCAGGATGCCACATCAAGTACCAACGACCTTTATCACTTCGCTGTAATGAATTGACAGTCAAACCATTCAATTCTATATTTCTGCTGGGCTGGCACATCAACATAACGCAAACACTACTAAAATACTTCTGGCGTGGTGTCTTAGCTTTATGAAAAGCGTCTGCTACCTGCAACATCTGATAATCTGACGGACATTTATCTTCTATTTCCTTGCGACTTTTTTCGTCTAGTTTTATGCTCGCGTCAGATTGACGAGGAAACGGGTTCGACCAATCTTGTAGATCTAGTTTAAATCGTTTTTCTTTGATGAATTTCAATACCTTTTCGAACGAAAGGCCGATATTGCGTTTGCCGCCAGCACCTAAATCACTGCTCCGTATCTTCTGCTCTACGCGATCAATCACATTATTGTTGATGTTCATTATATCAACTGAAGATTTATCATTGTGAGCAGCGTGCTCTTCTAATGCTTGATAGAGGAATACAAGTGATGAAGCCCAAGTAGTTGAATCTTTCTTGTTAAGCGATTGCTGGTAGCGAACATATGCTTTCGCAAAGTCAGAAAAAGGAGGCTGGAAAGGTGTATATTTTGAATGATTCTGACTTGCCCCAAAAACAATCGTCAGCTTTTTTCCTTTTTCCGTCTTCCACGACCACTTATCACATTCCCAGCCATTCTGAATAATGCCTTCAGGGGTTTTGAACTGAATGTCTTCAAACAGACTCAGATCATTTTTTGCAAAAGCGATAAAATCATCATAATTCTTTTGAAAATCAATTTTATGCTTAGGAGTAAACAGCAAAACATTAGACATTTAAGGCTCCTTCATTTTCTAACTCTTGCTTTCTTGCGTTGCACTTTAGAATGACCGCCTTAATAGCATTGATACTGCGGTTATGTCCTTGCAAAACAAACTCACTGGCTCCCATATCAAGCTTTCGATCTCGTTTCAAAACGACGCTTTTCAGCATTTTTTCATGAGGAGCATTTAACCAAGGTTGAAATTTGTTACATGTGTAGCAATGTACAGAACCATTAGCGCAAAAGCCGAATGTTCCACAGTTTCCTAAAGGGTTGCCTTCGTCATTGTTAATTCTACTTCGAGGATCGTTAGCTCGAATTGCGTCTTTTTCACTGTCTATTAACGTGCCAGAAAAAGCTTGAGCTAATGGGGTAAGAGCGGTAGCTAGCGCCTCGTCGATTCTATCCGCCATCTCTTCATTAAACTCGGTATACACGGTGACCTGTTGAGTATCTTCATGCCCCTAACTCCTCAGCTATCGTATGCTCGCTGGCTCCAAGCATAGACATGTTCGTCGCATGAGTGTAACGAAATCGACGTGGATTAATATGCAAATCTCCATAATCCCCACCCACTTTAATTCGGGTTGTTTTTAAGGGGCAAAGCCGAGCTAATCTTCGTGTTATTTCCCCTACTGATGGATTTGCACCTCTCGTCCGTAAGCACAATAAATCAGGCGTTTTCTGTTTTATTTCTTCGAATGCACTAAAGTCAGTGAGATTCGATATCTCTCGGTCATTAATAAAAATGGGGATATGCTTTTTCTGCTGACTAGTAAGGCTAACGTTGAAATGTTCTTCAACCATTTTTATTGATTGTTTTGCCTGTGCAGTCAGCACCAATATTAGGTCTTCACTCACATCTTTTTTGATTTGGTAAGACCCTCTAAACGTTTCATTACGTTTTTTGGCGTTAGGTATTCGTAAATCAAAGTGCTCAATGCCAGCCTCTGTTCTTGTGAGTAGATCCTCATAATACATATGGGTTAATTGGATAGGCCGAGCACCTGTGTATTGCAATGCCATGATAAATGCATAGTCATATAATGAAATGAGCTGCTCTGTAAATGCATCTACGTACCACGTAATGAATGCTGATTGCTCCTCCAGTGTATAAGCACCGCTAAACAGGCAACCAAGTGCAACCGCTTTCCCTTTTTCATTTCCTGAAATTTTGAGCGCTGAGAGCAAGCCAACAACTTTCTTATCAACACCGTAGATTTCCTTGTCATGCCAATCAAGCAAAAAAGCACGGATACTCCCTAGCTTGTATTCTGTGTTTTTAGTCAAGCTGCTCTTAAAATTGACGACGTGCTTCTCACTGATTTTATTTGTCACACCAAAAGCAAAGAGAGCACGACACTCTCGAAAAATATTGGACGTGTAAGAAGATGAAAACTCAGCAGCGTAGTCCGCTAAAGCAAGTCTGAAACACTCAGAAAACTTAGGAGTAAGACTTAATGGTTCTAAAAGAGTCAAATTCAAACGCACATTGGTATCCAACTGCCAATTATCAGAATAAACGTCAAACTCATAGTTAGCTTTACTTAGTCGCTTGTCTGTCTTTGACTTTATATCTCTATAATCACTGTTTTTTTTCGTATTAATAGCCATAAACACCTACTTCAGCCTTATGTTTTAAATTTTCATGCATCTTTCTCCGCATCTTATTGGCTTGTTCTATAACTGTTCGTTTCAAATAAGGTCTGCCAGAGTTTAGGTCGGAATGTCCATTCTTCTCAGCTCTAATCTCTAGCTCACGCGCTTCGGTGATTTTATTTTCATCTGCATATAGTTTGGCTGCTTGGGGCTTCCCTTCGGCTTCCAATCGCTTCACTTCTTCTTCAACCGCTTTTTTTTCTTGGTCAATACATTTGGATAGCAGATGGTTGAAATAATGCCTAAAGCTGTGTGGCGTGATCCCCCAAAAACGTTCAAAATTAACCTTGCGAATACGATTAAAAATATCGTTTATCGTTTGTTTTACCAGCGGTTGACCTGATTCATAGCTTCCACTTTTGGCTTTGTGAGAGACAAATATAAATGGATGTTTTTTGGCCGCCTTTGTCTGAAAACGATGTGTTCTAACGTAGGTATTTAGTAAATCTCTCAGTTCTTTCGAGATTGGGACGGCTCTACCAAGCGTCTTCGCTGTAGGCTCATCTAAACGAGGATCTTCTTTACTATTATGTCTGCGTACAACTGATAAGGTGGGGTTGTCAGTATCAGTACCGATGTCACCAATTCTTAGAGCTGCTAGTTCACTGCGTCTACATCCCGTTTCATACAAGATTTGAACGATGAGGTAATTTCGAAACCGAATGACAGAGTTACTAAAGGGATTGTGTTCAGAGTTGGGTTTAGCCACGGCAACAAAATCTTCAAATACATCATCTGGTATCCCAGATTTATCTAAAGCCATTTGTTTGCTTTTTAAACGATCCTTTGGCATGTCGCTTTTTAGCTGCGTCTTCATTAAATCAAGCGCATCAGATAACTGCGAAGCAGACGGTTTCTTCTTAACTCGCTCTTTACCACAAAAGTGGAGATATTCAGTAATGTGAGCCATGCGAGATATATACTGAGACTTTGTGACGGTGGGCTTATCTTTTGATTTAGAAAGGTGAAATTTGCCCATATCGGTAACATTTGTTTTAGTCTGATTTTTGAAGACGCTAGCTCGATAGCTACAATGCTCTTTCAGAGCATTGATATCATCAAGGGTTGGAATGGTCCCATTGTAAATTTCTTCAAGCAGATCTCTACCATTTATACTTTCCCAAAGTTTTAAGTGTTTGATGGACTTTAGATACTGTTGAATTGAAGATGTTGTTAAATTCTTCCTGAGTTTATTAGTGACAAAGTGCGTTACCCAAAAATCAGGCATGCCGTCATCGTCTAGTAAAAAGACATAACGCTCACCGCTCATAAACTTCTTTATCTCAATCTTCATACCTAACCAAAGAAATCAACATAAAAACTTGTAAGTTAATAATATACACACCCAGCTTAAAAAATAAACACTTTTTTTTCAGCCAATAAAAGAAAAGGCCGCTATTAGCGGCCTTTAGTGTGTTTTTCAACATTTTTTATTTTGTCTTAGTTCAGAACGGGATATCGTCGTCAAAATCCATTGGTGGCTCATTGTACTGCTGCTGTGGTTGCTGCGGAGCCTGTTGTTGTGGTTGCTGTTGCTGAGGCGCATTGTACTGCTGCTGAGCTGGCTGTTGAGGCTGACCCCATCCACCTTGTTGCTGCTGTTGACCGCCCATAGGTGCACCGCCACCTTGAGCACGACCGCCAAGCATTTGCATCACACCATTGAAGCCTTGAACAACGACTTCAGTTGAGTAGCGATCTTGACCACTTTGATCTTGCCATTTGCGAGTTTGCAGTTGCCCTTCAATGTAAACTTGAGAGCCTTTACGCAAGTACTCACCTGCTACTTCCGCAAGTTTGCCGAACAACACAACACGGTGCCATTCCGTTTTTTCGCGCTGTTCGCCAGTCGCTTTATCACGCCATGAATCAGAAGTCGCAATAGTAATGTTTGCTACTGCACCGCCATTCGGCATGTAACGAATTTCAGGGTCGTTACCTAGATTCCCCACCAAAATAACTTTGTTAATTCCACGGCTGGCCATGATGTGCTCCGTTTCACTCTGGATATATAAAATTTTAGCGCATTAGAATAGCACGCTTTAATGTTTTGATTAAAGTCTAATACCATTGTGATCTATTGAGTCATGCTCTAGAACCCAAATCGTATTTCAACTTACGTGTGTAGCATTTTTGATTCGCGTTGCAGACATCGTTTCGTGAAGCTTTGAATTCGAACGCATTTATTCAGTAAAGCGATGGTTATGGCCTCTCTTTAGTGCCAGTTTATGGCTTCTATTGAACCCAGGGAGATTGGAACACGTGAGAAAGTCGGCTTACGCAAGAAAGCTATTTCTGATCAGTATGGAAGATAATGCGCAAAAAAAAGTGGCGGCACTCGAAAAGTACATTGATATGAGCATCCCGGTGATTTCAACCGAAGCACTCATGGAAGCCAAGCCACAACACCGTAATAAAATTCTACTGATCGACTTCAGTGAACATAAATCACTTGTTCAATCGATCAAAAACTTGCCTCTTGTATGGAAAAACTTTGAAACCGTTGTCTTCAACGTGCCTAAAAGACTAACCACGGATGAACTTCTTTCATTTGGTCAATTAAAAGGTGTGTTTTATTCTGAAGATACGCTAGAGCAAATTGGAGAAGGGTTAAAAGGCATTGTTAACGGTCAAAACTGGCTGCCGCGTAATGTAACCAGTCAACTTTTACACTATTACCGCAATGTCATTAATACTCATACTGCACCAGCTACGGTAGACCTAACCATTCGTGAGCTACAAGTACTGCGTTGCCTACAAGCTGGCGCCTCGAACAGTCAGATGGCCGAGGAGTTATTCGTCAGTGAATTCACCATCAAATCGCACTTGTATCAGATATTCAAAAAGCTATCCGTAAAGAACCGAGTACAGGCAATCGCGTGGGCAGACCAAAACTTAATGTCGTGATGCAATGTGAGCGGCTCTGATAACTGAAATGACGAGTCGCTCATCTTTTTTCCGCACCGAGTCTCACATTTTTTCCTACTTTATTCATGATTCATTGATACCTCTCGTGTTAAAGTTATGCGCAGATTCTTGATAAAAACGAGATAGGATATTCCCCCAATGATAAAAAAATGTCTGTTCCCTGCTGCAGGCTATGGCACACGCTTCCTACCGGCAACGAAATCTATGCCAAAGGAGATGATGCCAGTCGTGAATAAACCGCTTATTGAATACGGTGTCGAAGAAGCAATCCAAGCTGGTATGAACGGCATGTGTATTGTGACAGGTCGTGGCAAGCACTCGATCATGGACCACTTTGATAAGAACTACGAACTGGAACATCAGATTAGCGGTACCAACAAAGAAGAGCTGTTGGTAGATATCCGTGAAATCATTGAATCTGCAAACTTCACTTACATACGTCAACGCGAAATGAAAGGCTTGGGCCACGCGATTCTAACTGGACGAGAATTGGTAGGTGATGAGCCATTTGCTGTTGTTCTTGCTGATGACCTTTGTGTGAACGAGCAAGAGGGCGTACTGGCTCAGATGGTGGCACTATTTAAGCAGTTCCGCTGTTCTATCGTTGCAGTGCAAGAAGTACCAGCCGAAGAAACACACAAATACGGCGTTATCTCTGGTGAAATGATCAAAGACGACATCTATCGCGTAGACGACATGGTAGAAAAACCAGAGAAAGGCACGGCGCCTAGCAACCTTGCTATCATTGGCCGCTACATCCTGACTCCCGATATTTTTGAACTGATCGAAAACACCGAACCTGGTAAAGGTGGTGAAATTCAAATCACTGACGCGCTGCTGAAGCAAGCAAAAGCGGGCTGTGTGTTGGCTTACAAATTCAAGGGCAAACGCTTTGACTGTGGTAGCGTTGAAGGTTACATCGAAGCAACTAACTATTGTTTTGAAAACCTGTATCTAAAAGATGAAAAAACCTCTGAGCTAGGTAAGCACGCAACACAAAAAGCTGTATAAAGCATCGTCGTAGTACGAAATTACTGTATCGAAAGCCCAGCACAACGCTGGGCTTTTTACTTTACTGTTTTTTTATCCAGTAATTTTCTTTGCACATTTCTCACACTATGTAATACTTGCCCCACTTGGTTATACATAGAGCAAAAACGATGGATAAAATAGAAGTTCGCGGTGCCCGAACCCATAACCTTAAAGACATTAATCTTACAATCCCTCGCGATAAACTGATTGTCATTACTGGACTAAGTGGCTCCGGTAAATCCTCTCTCGCTTTCGATACATTGTATGCAGAAGGCCAACGACGCTACGTAGAGTCTCTCTCTGCCTACGCTCGTCAGTTTTTGTCTCTGATGGAAAAACCCGATGTCGACCACATTGAAGGGTTATCACCTGCGATTTCTATTGAACAGAAATCTACCTCTCATAACCCGCGTTCAACCGTCGGTACAATTACCGAAGTCTACGACTACTTACGTCTATTGTATGCTCGTGTGGGCGAACCCCGCTGTCCAACGCACCATGCCCCTCTTGCTGCGCAAACCATCAGTCAAATGGTGGACAAAGTCCTAGAGATGCCGGAAGGCAGCAAAATGATGCTATTGGCACCTATTGTCAAAGAACGTAAAGGTGAGCATGTTAAAACGCTTGAGAACTTAGCGGCTCAAGGCTTTATTCGTGCGCGTATTGATGGAGAAACTTGCGATCTTTCCGATCCTCCAACCCTTGAGCTACATAAAAAGCACACCATTGAAGTGGTGGTAGACCGCTTTAAAGTTCGTCCAGACTTACAACAGCGCTTGGCCGAATCTTTCGAGACCACGCTCGAATTATCAGGCGGAATTGCGGTTGTCGCGCCAATGGATGGCGACGGTGAAGAGATTATTTTCTCCGCCAACTTCGCTTGTCCACAATGTGGTTACAGCATGCAAGAGTTAGAGCCGCGACTTTTCTCATTCAACAACCCTGCTGGTGCATGTGGCACTTGTGATGGCTTGGGTGTTCAACAATACTTCGATCCAAGCCGAGTCATTCAAGATGATTCATTAAGCTTGGCACAAGGTGCGATTCGCGGTTGGGATCAAAAGAACTACTACTACTTCCAAATGCTCACCTCATTGGCCGATCATTATGGTTTTGACCTCCATGCCCCTTTTAATTCTCTGCCAAAGAAAACGCAAGATGTCATTCTAAAGGGCTCAGGTCGTACTGAGATTGAGTTTAAATACATCAACGATCGTGGCGATATTCGCGTTAAACGCCATCCATTCGAAGGTATTCTGAATACCCTAGAACGTCGCTATCGTGATACAGAATCCAACTCTGTCCGTGAAGAGCTTGCAAAATACATCTCCACTAAATCTTGTTCAAGCTGTGGCGGTACTCGTCTACGCCTTGAAGCACGTAACGTGTTTATTGCTGATACGACACTACCTGAGATTGTTGAACTCAGCATTGCTGATGCATTGGAATTCTTCCATTCCTTGAAACTGGAAGGTCAACGCGCCCAAATCGCTGAAAAAGTGATGAAGGAAATCAACGACCGTCTGCAATTCTTAGTTAACGTCGGTTTGAACTACCTAAACTTATCACGCAGTGCTGAAACCTTATCAGGCGGTGAAGCTCAACGTATTCGTTTAGCAAGCCAAATTGGTGCAGGTCTTGTTGGTGTCATGTACGTCTTAGATGAACCGTCGATTGGTCTCCACCAGCGTGATAATGAACGCTTATTAAAAACGCTCACTCATTTGCGCGATTTAGGTAATACCGTACTTGTGGTAGAACACGATGAAGATGCGATTCGCTGTGCAGATCATGTCATAGATATTGGTCCTGGTGCTGGCGTACATGGTGGTAATGTTGTTGCGGAAGGCACCATGGAAGAGATAGTCGCGAATCCGAATTCTCTGACAGGTCAGTACTTAAGTGGTGTTAAAGAAATCGCAGTACCGAAAGATCGCACGCCGCGAGATCCGAAAAAAACGGTTGAGCTATTAGGCGCAACAGGTAATAACCTTAAAAACGTTAACCTTTCAATTCCCGTTGGGTTATTCAGCTGTATTACAGGAGTATCTGGCTCAGGTAAATCAACGCTGATTAATGATACTTTCTTTAAAATTGCGCATACCCAACTTAACGGAGCGACAACGGCTCAGCCTTCACCTTATAAATCGATTAAAGGTCTAGAGCACTTCGATAAAGTCATCGATATCGATCAAAGCCCAATTGGCCGTACACCTCGCTCTAACCCTGCAACCTATACGGGGATCTTTACACCAATCCGTGAACTGTTTGCAGGCACACAGGAGTCGCGTTCTCGCGGTTACAAACCGGGCCGTTTTAGTTTTAACGTACGCGGTGGTCGTTGTGAGGCCTGTCAGGGTGACGGTGTTATCAAAGTAGAAATGCACTTCCTACCAGATGTTTATGTGCCATGTGATGTGTGTAAAGGTAAACGCTACAACCGTGAAACGCTCGAAGTACGTTACAAAGGTAAAACTATTGATGAAGTGCTAGAAATGACGGTCGAAGATGCACGCACCTTCTTCGATCCAGTTCCTGCCATCGCTCGCAAACTACAAACACTGATGGATGTGGGTTTGTCGTACATACGATTGGGTCAAGCGGCAACAACACTCTCCGGTGGTGAAGCACAGCGTGTGAAACTGGCGCGAGAGCTATCCAAACGTGATACAGGAAAAACCTTGTACATTTTGGATGAACCAACAACCGGCTTGCACTTCCATGATATCCAGCAGTTGCTCACTGTACTGCACAGACTTCGCGACCACGGAAACACTGTCGTGGTGATCGAGCATAACCTGGACGTCATTAAGACTGCGGACTGGATTATCGATCTTGGTCCTGAAGGGGGTCAAGGTGGCGGCGAGATAATCGCTCAAGGCACTCCGGAAGATGTGTCGCAAATCGAGGGTTCGCACACAGCTCACTTCCTCAAGCCTATGTTGAAGTAGAAAAAACAGGTAAAGTATCGAGACCAGCAAGTGCTGGTCTTTTTTCATTCAAAACAACGCAATAACTATGGCTACTATACATGTAAGTGGAACAAAGCTTTCTCCCGAAAAAGTACAGGTTCCCCTCAATCGCAAGTTTCTCATTGCCTTGGCAACACTATTTGTGTTGGCAATGCACTTTTTCATGCCCAACCCCGGCGGTTCGGGGCTTTCGCTTTCGTTCAATGCGACAACTTGGATTGCTTTTAGCTTTGCATTAGGCATTGGGTGTTACCAACTAGCGAATAATCGAGTGCTACGTTACTCAAAACTAACCATCGGCTTGTTCATTAGTGCTCTTATCATGACAGTGCCCATTCTGTACCCAAATGCGAATAGCAGCTTGGCAGCCAATAAGCTCATAGGCCTGTGGTGTGGTGTCCTGTTCTTTATTGTTTTACAACAATTTCATTTCAGTAATAAACATCGCCAACGCCTATTATGGTTCATTGTCCTTGCGGTTGTTATCGAAGCCATTTTTGGTCTGACACAATATCTGTATCTCAAACCAGGCAATCCGTTTGGTTACGACACGGTGGCCAATCGTCCTTATGGTATTTTCCAACAGCCCAATGTAATGGCCAGTTTTCTTGCGACAGGGTTGGTGATTGCCAGCTATTTACTTGCACGTCAGCCCTACAAATACGATCGTAAGTTAAGCGATGTTTACCTTCTCTATGCCGTACCAGTTTTAACTTTACCACTAATTGTGGCGTTGGCTTCACGCACTGGTTGGTTAGCCTCGGTCATCGCCGTGTTGTTGGTCATTCCATACATGTACCGCTTTGCAACCAAAGGGCGCTTTATCCGCTGGGTTGTGTCACTTGTAAGTGGGCTCTTACTCTCTGTCGTTGTCATGCATCTTGCCTTTCCTGATGGAGGTAGGTTAGCCGCAGAAAAAGTAAATATGGAGTCTCCTCGAGCGTATACTTTTCCGCAAACATTAGACATGGTGATTGAAAAGCCTTTTACTGGTTATGGATATGGCAAGTTTGAATCTGAGTACATGCTGTATACGGCTCGTCAACATGCCCTAAATGAGAATTACCCAGCAGGTTTGCCAGCCATGGATCATCCGCATAACGAGCTGCTTTACTGGGGAGTAGAAGGTGGCTTGCTGCCAATACTCGGCATCTTCTTAGCGATGGCACTGGTACTGTATCGAATCTATCAAGCCAAACGCGGAACTCGTCTTGCGTTGCTGGCCTTGTTTATACCTATCGTATTGCACTCGCAACTGGAATACCCTTTCTACCACTCTCTCGTGCATTGGTTGATCTTCGTTATCCTACTGTACTGGGTCGATCAGCGCGTCTCTCGTTATCGACAAGTCGGCTTTAGTAATGTGACCAAAAGCTTGCTGCGTGTTTTTAGTTTGGTACTTCCCGTTGCGTTTACGTTTTACATGGTAAGCGCATTACATACGAACTATGTATTGACGAAGTTTGAGACCACTAGACCAACTAACCCTGATATTCTGAATCAAGTCAGTAACCCTGTGGTTTGGAAAGACAGGTTTGATTGGGATGTCTATAGCACGTTTTTAAACCTTGGGCTGTACCAACAAGACGCAACCTTGATTCAGCCTTATATCGATTGGTCGCTAAAAATCATCAAAGATAAGCCTCGCCCTGCATTTTATAATAATTTGATTTTGGCCTACCAAGGCTTAGATGACTCAAGTAAAGCGGAGCAAATTAGAGCTGAAGCGCAGTTTTTGTTCCCTAAGATTGATTTCAGTGACGTCAATTACCAACCACCTTCTCAAGCAATCTCTGCCTCACCAGCCCCCACTTCAGGTGCAGAGTAATAAGTACAAAAAAGCGAAGGGATGACCTTCGCTTTTCTTTATCTCATTGCTGTATGATTTTATTCAGTGAGTGACTCTTCTAACGCTTTTAAGCACAGCGCAACGTTTTCAGATCGAGCGCCGTAACCCATTAAGCCAATACGCCACGCTTTACCAGCTAATGCCCCAAGGCCTGCACCAATTTCTAGGTTATAGGTTTCTAGCAAGTGAGCACGAACTTTTGCTTCATCAATTCCTTCAGGCACGTAAATCGCATTTAATTGTGGCAACCGATGGGCTTCGTCCACAACAAATTCAAATCCTAACTTTTGTAAGCCATTTTTGAGTTTTTCATGCATCAGTTGGTGACGAGCCCAAGCGTTTTCTAATCCTTCATTTTTCAGTATCAATAAAGCTTCATGAAGCGCATACAAGCTATTAACTGGCGCCGTATGATGGTAACTACGCTTGCCTTTTCCACTCCAATACCCCAAAACTAAACTCTGATCGAGGAACCAACTCTGTACTGGTGTTGTTCTTGCTTGAATCTTTTCAATCGCGGCAGGAGAAAACGTCACTGGTGAGAGTCCAGGTACACATGACAAACATTTTTGACTGCCAGAGTAAACCGCATCCAGTTGCCATTCATCCACTTTTAACGGCACACCACCAAGTGACGTCACCGCATCAACAATAGATAATGCATTATGCTGTTTCGCCAGCTTACCCAATGCTTGAGCATCACTGACTGCACCAGTTGAGGTTTCCGCATGCACAAAAGCAAGAATTTTTGTATCTGGGTGCTGTTCGAATGCTTGCTCGACTTTATCAATGGAAACAGGCGTCCCCCATTCATCATCGACGATAACAACTTCACCACCAGCACGGACGACATTTTCGCGCATGCGTTCACCAAATACACCATTACGGCAGACGATCACTTTATCGCCTTTCTCGATCAAGTTTACAAAGCAGGTTTCCATCCCTGCACTACCTGGCGCTGAAACCGCAATAGTGAACTCATTGTCAGTTTGAAAGGCATACTTCAATAGCTGCTTGAGCTCATCCATCATACCGATAAACAGAGGATCAAGGTGACCTACAGTAGGACGGCTTAGTGCTTGTAACACTTGAGGATAAATATCAGAAGGACCAGGTCCCATTAAAATACGGTGAGGTGGAATAAAGCTTTGGATCGACATGTCAGCTCCTTGATTATCTTTTATCCTGAGCATTCTAAAAGTTCTATTCAATAACATGGCTCAGGTGTAGGGTTCTTCACCCTAATAGATTTTTCCTCTATCAGCAATTAGCCGTAAGTATGGAGGTCAAACCAGTGTCACAAAATCGTTAATAAAAAACACCATAAAGGTTGAAATATTGATTGACATTAAGGCCTCAAAACCGTTCAATGTTTGAGCTTTATGTAGAAGAGGAGCGCTACCCAGGTAGATGATTTGTGGAACCGCAATTCCAACACCAATCATTGAGGGGGAGTAGTGCCGAGGTAAGTCAAAGTTGCAGGATTTGACTTGTCGGTTGAATTGGGCTGAATCCCATCAACTGTCATCAGCGCAGTCTGATGAAGGGCTTCTGAGGGTAAATTTTTCAAATAGCATTCTAAATACCTCTCTTTTTGCTCTGTTCCTTTTCTCACTAAACATTGGATGTACAATTTTTTAGGAAGTCGTGGGAGAACGCAGTGAGCGCATTTAACGTAGCTAAATTCGGTGGAACCAGTGTTGCCAACTTTGAGGCAATGAGTCGTTGCGCCACCATTATCGAAAACAATCCAAATACTCGCCTAGTCGTGAGCAGCGCTTGCTCTGGCGTCACCAACCTATTGGTAGAACTCGCCAACGGTGTTCAGGATCAAACGCACCGTACTGAGCTACTGCAAAATCTGGCCAACATTCATGACGCCATTTTAACTCAGCTCGAAGACAGCACGAAAACTGCTGCCGAGGTGTATGGCATATTAGATACCGTAACCAGCCTGGCCGAGGCTGCATCTATCCAAGCTAGTGCGAAGTTAACCGATCATTTAGTCGCATGTGGTGAACTCATGTCGACGCACATTCTAACTCAGTTAATGTGTGAGCGAGGCATTCAAGCAGTGCGCTTTGATATCCGCGATGTGCTGCGTACTGATGACAACTTTGGTCGCGCGGAGCCAAACATTGAAGCAATTTCGACGCTTGCGCAAGATAAACTCGTACCACTTTGCCAACAATCCGTTGTTGTTACTCAAGGCTTCATAGGATCTGACGAAGCCGGTAATACAACAACATTAGGTCGAGGGGGCAGCGATTACAGCGCCGCCTTAATTGCTGAGAGCGTTAAAGCGGCAGGGCTAGAAATCTGGACTGATGTTCCGGGTATCTACACAACAGACCCGCGAATTGCACCAAAAGCCTCACCAATTCCTGAGATCAGCTTTAGTGAAGCTTCAGAAATGGCTAACTTTGGCGCTAAAATCCTTCACCCTTCTACGCTAGTACCTGCATTGCGCCACGACATTCCGGTATTTGTAGGGTCATCGAAAGAGCCTGAAAAAGGGGGAACTTGGATTCGCCACCAAGTCGAAAGCTCACCGTTATTCCGTGCGCTAGCTTTGCGTTGTAACCAAACCATGGTAACGCTACGCAGCGCCAATATGTTCCACGCATACGGTTTCTTAGCAAAGGTCTTTGAGATCCTTGCAAAGCATAAGATCTCTGTCGATTTGATCACGACATCTGAAATCAGTGTATCGTTAACACTTGATCAAACTGATACATCTGGTGGCGCGCCGCAGCTGCCGCAAGCTGCACGAGAAGAGTTAGAAGAGTTATGTAAGGTAGAAGTTGAACATGACCTATGCCTCGTTGCTCTCATTGGTAACAACATGAGTGAGAGTAAAGGCTACGCGAAACAGGTTTTTGGCACGCTAGAAGATTTTAACCTACGCATGATTTGTTATGGCGCTAGCCCTCACAACTTATGCTTCTTGCTCCATGAATCGGTATCGAAACAAGCCATACAAAAACTCCACACGGAGTTGTTTGAGAAGTAAGTTCAACTCAATAAAACAAAGGGCTGCGTATCTGCAGCCCTTTGTTGTTTCAATAGTTGTTACATTTGGACGAGGTAAACATCAATTTAACCGTTAATGTTTGGCCCTAACCATTTTTCAGCCTCGATCCTATCCCACCCCTTACGATCGGCGTAACTCTCTAGCTGATCTTCTTGAATCTGTGCGATCGCAAAGTAACGTGAGTCAGGATGAGAGAAATACCAACCAGAGACTGACGCGCCCGGATACATTGCATAGCTGGAGGTTAGAGTCATGCCAATATTCTCTTCCACATTAAGTAGCTCCCAAAGCGGTCCTTTTTCAGTATGCTCAGGGCACGCTGGATAACCTGGTGCAGGGCGAATACCTTGGTATTTTTCACGAATGAGATCATCGTTAGATAAATCTTCATCCGCAGCATAACCCCAAATTTCTTTACGGACACGCTCATGCAAATACTCAGCAAACGCTTCGGCTAGGCGATCCGCCACCGCTTGAATCATAATTGCGTTGTAATCATCTCCCTGTGCTTTGTATTCATCAGCAAGCTCTCGTTCACCAATACCACCAGTGACAGCAAATGCCCCTATCCAATCATGCTTACCCGACTCTTTAGGTGCGATGTAGTCGGATAAACAATAGTTGAATCCTTTTGGTTTCTCGGTCTGTTGTCGCAAGTTACGTAATACTTTCACAACGTCGGTACGAGTTTCATCAGCATAAACTTCAATGTCGTCCCCCACGCTCGCAGCAGGGAATAAGCCACACATTCCACGCGCTTTTAACAGGCCTTCTCGCTCAACTCGATCAAGTATCTCGTTGGCATCTTCGAATAAACGTTTTGCTTCTTCACCAACTTCTTCATGTTGGAAAATTGTTGGATACTTACCCACAAGTGACCAAGTCATAAAGAATGGTGTCCAATCGATGTATTGACGTAATATAGCCACATCAAAATCATCGAAGATATGAATGCCAGGCTTAACAGGCACTGGAGGAGTATAAGCTTCCCAATCGATAGCAACTTTATTCGCTCGAGCAGCTTCTAATGTCACTGGTTTGGTTCTCGGTTTCTTTCGATTATGTTGATCACGTACTCGTTCGTAATCAGCTTCAAGTTTTTCAACAAATTCAGGGCGACGTTCATCTGACAGAAGAGAAGTACATACGCCCACTGCACGTGAGGCGTTGCTCACGTAAACCACTGGATGCTTGTAATTTTGCTCAATCTTAACTGCTGTATGGGCTTTTGACGTTGTTGCGCCACCGATGAGAAGAGGTAAGTTAAAGTCGAGACGCTCCATCTCTTTTGCAACATGCACCATTTCGTCTAATGAAGGCGTGATCAACCCTGATAAACCAATAATATCGACGTTTTCTTCTTGCGCTACTTTTAAGATCTTTTCGCAAGGAACCATGACACCAAGATCAATAATTTCATAATTATTGCACTGCAATACAACGCCAACGATATTTTTCCCGATATCATGTACATCACCTTTGACCGTCGCTAGCAAAATCTTACCGTTTGTTTGTCCCACCTGCTTTTCTGCATTGATGTAGGGCTCCAGATGCGCGACTGCTTGCTTCATCACTCGTGCAGATTTTACGACCTGAGGAAGGAACATTTTACCTTCACCAAACAAGTCTCCGACGACGTTCATCCCATCCATTAGTGGGCCTTCAATCACCTCTAATGGCTTTGAAGCGTTGACACGAGCCTCTTCGGTATCATCAACGATGAACTCAGTTATTCCTTTCACTAACGCGTGCTCTAAACGCTTTTCAACAGGCCAAGTTCTCCACTCAAGTGCAGAGGCATCCTCCTCTTTACCTACCCCTTTGCCTGCATATTCCGCCGCGATATCTAACAATCTCTCAGTGGCGTCATCACGACGGTTAAGAACGACATCTTCCACAGCCTCACGCAATTTTTCAGGCACGTTATCGTAGATTTCTAACTGACCCGCATTCACAATCCCCATATCCATACCATTTTTAAAACAGTGGTAGAGGAACACCGCGTGAATCGCTTCACGTACATAGTTATTGCCACGGAAAGAGAATGAGACGTTAGAAACACCACCAGATATCATCGCATGTGGTAAATCACGTTTGATATCGCCAACGGCTTCAATGAAATCCACCGCGTAGTTATTATGCTCCTCGATCCCCGTAGCAATGGCAAAAATGTTTGGGTCAAAAATGATGTCTTCTGGTGGAAAGCCCACTTCATCAACAAGAATTCGGTAAGCGTTGGTACAAATTTCTACTTTGCGCTCACGTGTATCTGCTTGCCCAATCTCATCAAACGCCATCACAATCACAGCCGCACCGTAACGGCGGATCAACTTAGCTTGTTCAACGAATTTCTCTTTGCCTTCTTTGAGAGAGATCGAGTTAACAATGCCTTTGCCTTGGATACACTTAAGACCGGCTTCAATAACCTCCCACTTGGAAGAGTCAACCATGATTGGTACTTTTGAGATTTCAGGTTCTGACGCACAAAGGTTTAAAAAGCGAACCATACAAGCTTGTGCATCCAACATGCCTTCATCCATGTTGATATCGATAATTTGAGCGCCATTTTCAACTTGTTGACGAGCCACATCGAGCGCTTCGTCGTACAGTTCTTCTTTAATCAAGCGCTTAAAACGCGCAGAACCAGTTACATTCGTACGCTCACCGACATTGATGAATAAAGAGTCTTTATCAATGGCGAGCGGCTCTAAGCCAGACAAGCGACAAGCAACGGGAAGTTCAGGTAATTGACGAGGGGCGATATTTTCAACCGCGAGTGCCATTTGGCGAATGTGCTCAGGAGTTGTACCACAACACCCACCAATCAAGTTTAAAAAGCCGCTTTGAGCCCACTCTTTAACATGCTTAGCCATATCTTCTGGCGACAAATCGTATTCGCCGAATGCATTCGGAAGCCCAGCATTTGGGTGAGCGGAAACAAAAGATTCTGATATACGCGAGAGCTCTTCAACATAAGGACGCAGTTCATCCGGGCCAAGTGCACAGTTCAAACCAAACGAAATCGGTTTAACATGACGTAATGAGTTGTAAAACGCTTCTGTGGTTTGACCGGATAATGTTCTACCGGAAGCATCAGTAATAGTCCCCGAGATCATCACAGGTAACTCAATCCCCATCTCTTCAAACACACTTTCAACAGCAAATGAACAAGCCTTAGCGTTAAGAGTATCGAAGATGGTCTCGATAAGAATAAGATCAGAACCACCTTTAATCAGCGCTCGAGTCGATTCAGAGTAAGCCTCAACTAACTCGTCGAAAGAAACATTTCGATATCCAGGGTCGTTTACATCAGGAGAGATAGAACAAGTGCGGTTCGTCGGCCCTAAAACCCCTGCGACATAACGCGGTTTATCGGGTGTTTTTGCGGTCCATTCGTCTGCAACTTCACGTGCAAGCTTGGCAGCAGCAAAGTTAATTTCTTCACTTAGGCTTTCCATCTCGTAGTCAGCCATCGCAATGGTTGTTGCGTTAAACGTGTTGGTTTCGAGAATATCTGCACCCGCTTCTAAATATGCAGCGTGAATTTCCTTGATAAGTTGAGGCTGACTTAGAACCAACAGGTCGTTGTTACCTTTTAGATCACAATGCCAATCCGCAAAGCGCGTTCCTCGATAGTCTTGCTCTTCAAGTTTGTACCCTTGAATCATGGTTCCCATACCACCATCAATCAAAAGAATACGTTGCTTCAATTGAGCTTCAATCTGTTGTATTACGTTACTTCCCACAGTACAGCCTCATTCCTTTAGTTATCTTTCCATCCTATCACACAAACTTCAGGAGTCTAGACGTCTAAACGTAGAATTAATGATTATTTTATATCCTTCTTAACTTGCAAAATAATCACGAAAAAATGTTTGCTATTTAAGCAGCATCAGCCGAGAATTCCATTCATAAAATGTTACAAATAGAGAGCTCTATGTCGGTCTATCATACTTTATGTTTTCTATCCGCAGCTGCGATGCTAATTGCTTTTGTAAACAGCAAGATAGGAAAGATGCAAACCACCATTGCGATTACCGCAGGTTCAATGGTGCTTTCACTTCTAATCTTAATTGCGGGTCAAAACAACTGGTTCCATCTCACCGAAATTGCAACGGAGACGGTCACAAGGATTAACTTCGAAGATTTCTTGCTCAAAGGCATTCTTGGCTTCTTACTATTTGCTGGTGGACTAGGCATCAAACTCCCGAACCTTAAAGATCAAAAGTGGGAGATCACTGTTTTAGCCCTTGGAGCTACACTGTTTTCTACGTTCTTTATTGGATTTGCGCTGTATGGGTTTTGTCAGTTAATTGGCATCCAATTTGATTTGGTCTACTGCTTACTATTTGGTGCTCTAATATCGCCAACTGACCCAATCGCTGTATTGGCTATTGTGAAAAAACTCGATGCTCCTAAACGTATCTCCACTCAGATTGAAGGAGAATCGCTCTTCAATGATGGCTTCGGTTTGGTTATCTTCGTCACTCTATTTACGATTGCATTTGGCACTGAGGCACCAACTGTAGGTAGTGTCACCTTACTCTTCATCCAAGAAGCTATCGGTGGTATCACATATGGTTTCGTCCTCGGTTTGCTATTCCACTACTTGATCAGTGCCACCGATGATCACTCAATGGAATTGTTACTTACCATTGGTGTCCCAACGGCAGGTTACGCATTTGCTGAATACATCCATGTATCAGGCCCACTCGCAATGGTTGTATCCGGTATTATGATTGGCAACTGGACACGCTTTATTGGCTTTTCAAAAGAGAGTGAAGATCACCTTGACCATTTTTGGGAGCTTGTTGATGAATTCTTGAATGGCGTGTTATTCCTACTGATCGGTATGTCGATGCTGCTATTTGAATTCCACAAAGAAGACTGGATCATGATGGCTATTTCAGTCCCTCTTGTACTAGCAGCTCGCTATCTAAGTGTATTTCTTTCTTACATAGGCTTTAAACGTTACAGAAAATATAATCCATGGTCAGTGCGTATTTTGACGTGGGGCGGCTTACGCGGGGGCCTTGCATTGGCAATGGCACTTTCCATTCCATCTGGTATTTGGGTGATTCAAGATAAGTTAATCGATGTAAAAGAGATTATTCTTGTAATGACCTACTCCGTCGTTGTTTTCTCTATCCTCATTCAAGGCTCAACAATCACTCCAATGATTGAAAAAGCAAAAGCAGAAGAGAAGAAGATGGAAGAGAACAACCAAGCAATAACCACTCCGGAACATACGGAGCCAGTGGACTCTTAAAGACACGTAACTTAATAAATAAAAAGCAGCTACCTAGCTGCTTTTTTCATAACTAATTTTCAGACTCCCCTTCAAGGACGAATGTTCCTTATTCTTTGATATACCTTCAAATATACTAAGAATCGCTACGCTACATTTTCATAGATACTAACTATTGCCGACAGATAGTATTCATAGACGAATCTTTTAATTTACCCATTTTCATCTGTATCACTTCTCTTCCCTTGGCAATATAGGCTCCTCGCAAACATCAAAGCTAAACTTCCACAATACTTAGCAATGAGCGAGTTTATATTTTTATGAGAAAGAGACGTTTAGGGTGCTTACGTTCAGAACCCAGACAGGTTAGCAACCTCACCAAGATAAAACTGAGCTAGCATTCAGGTAGATCAAAGCCTTAACAGAAATTTAGTCCCCCTCTCTCTTGATCTCAGTGAGACTAAACTTGTATTCAAAGTCGTCCTGTTTTCAAAATTGGAACAAGTGACACCTCAAACAATTAAACTCTGTCACATAACTAGATTTTCTAATATCGAACAAAAGGAGCTTTGGTGAATGAAGAGGCTCAAAACTAGCGCTCGAGACTGCAGAAACCACACAAAACTGCGTTCCACTTCACTCATACAGGGCTTAGAAAGCATAGCCAGAGGGAAGCCTGCCTCTCGATGCAAGGTTTCAATATGAAAGTGGGTTTAAGGTAAGTCGGGGAACCAAAACGAAAAAAGCCTCAGTCTTTCGACTGAGGCTTAATATAAATGGCGGAGTGGACGGGACTCGAACCCGCGACCCCCGGCGTGACAGGCCGGTATTCTAACCAACTGAACTACCACTCC